>JAIFNL010000030.1 GCA_020047755.1 Bacteroidota bacterium | reverse complement strand
AATGCTCATCGTACACAAAAAAAACCTCATCGGATTCAACAAAAAAGCAATCGGATTCGCCAAAAATCATTCTCCCAAAGCATTATTTGCCCTAAAATCAGCCATTTTTCCTACCCAACCAACAAAAACAGACCCCCAACACACAAAAAATAAGCTGGTATTTTATTTAGATGTTGTTAAAAAAAAATTAATTAGCCACGACCTTCAGGTCGGGGAAATGAAAACCACCGAAAATCGGGCTTTAGCCCAAAACACATGCACCCCAAATTTGGGCTAAAGCCCAAAAATGGTAACTTTTTGAAAAAGTTAGCTAAAATAATAAATTTTCCAATTCTTCGTGATAAAATAACAATTTAACAATGTAACAATTGAACAATGTAACAATTGAACAATTGAACAATGTAACAATTTGTTATTAGAATTTTGGGTTACTATCAAGTTACGCAATCAAAGATTTAAGAATAAAAAAAAGACCGAACAATAAATGTTCAGTCTTTTTAGATTTTATACAATCAACAAAACTATCGAATCAGCTTGCGTGTAGAATAATTAATCTTCAAAGCATCGCTTCGTCTCAATTCTTGTTTAATATCAGTAATAACACCCATTTTAGTTTCCCCATCAACTTTAAGCGATGTGGTCATAAATGGAATGTCAGCCTCATTTTGTTTTTCTCTTTCCGAAACTAAGTACTGTCCAATATCCGAAATGTCTTTCAAGGCATCGTTTAACTGGATACGTGGCTCAGAACCAAATTTTTTCTGATAAATTTCAGTTGGTTTACCTACATATATATAACTAACCAATGATTTTTTTTCGAGTTTCTTAATTTCAGAAGCTTCCGGCATTTTCACTATAATTTTAAGTGAAACTTCACGCATAGAAGTAGCTGCCATAAAAAAGAACAAAAGCATAAACACAATATCCGGTAGAGACGAAGTTGATATTGCAGGAACTTCGGAGTCACCTTTTTTCTTAAACTTTGACATATTACTTTCCTCCTATTTTTGCAGGTTCAGCCTCAGAAATAGATAAAGGATAAACAACCCTCACTAGGTCTTGCTCCTGTTCGGTTAAATCGTCCATCGGTTTTCCAAAAGCTTCTTTGGCTAAACTATTTTGTAACTCGTTAAAAGCACGCATCAATTCATCTTGCACTTTAATGTAAGCCTCGTATTTAGTGCTTCTATCATTTTGCAACGAAACAACACCTTTTGAAACCCATTTATCACCAAAAATATCAATTGCGCGTTGAATTTCTTTCGCTTTTGATAAATCTTTAGCTGCTAATGCTTTGTCTCTTTTTTCAGAAAGCAAAACCATTTCAGGTAAATTATCTTTTCGCAAAGGATTTAAAATAAATTCTTGTGTTTTTTCTTTTAATTCGCTAATATCCAGAGGACCCGCTTCAACAAACAAAGCATTGTTTCTATTCAAAAGAACAATAAAAACATTTCTTTCTTTAACTTCAGGCGCATCTTTAATTTCTTCGTCAGAAATAGGAGGTAATTTTCTATTAATACCTGCATCTATATTCATGGTAGTAGAAACGATAAAGAAAATCAAAAGTATAAACGCAATATCAGCAGTAGATGTTGAATTTATTTCAGGAACTTTTCTATTTGACATAACATGTATGTTTTAGTAATTTCAAAAAAACTTTCCGGCATTTAAACTCCGGAAAGTATCTATATGAATAAGTCAAATTATTTGAATAATTTTGACACTTCTGAGTAAATCAATGCAATGAAAGAAATTGCAAAAGTAGCATAAGTCGTGTATATAATCATATCAGACCACTTCAATATTGATTCCTCATTGTCTGTTCCTGTATAGCCCGGAATATTTAATAATTCACCACTTGACAAACTCCAACTAATTATACCAATTATAACTAGTACTGCAATAGAAATCAAACTTTTAACTCCCGATTTTGGCGACATAATCATATTCACCAACGAGAAGCCCAAAGTTGCAAGAACTGCAATTACGGTTAAAAGATAAGCATAATAGAAAAAATAGTCAAGCAAACTACCTAATTGTTCATCTTGCTGAGCAAATGTTGCTTCTGGATGTATGTTTTTAACTTCATTAAAAAATACAATAGTAAGTAACAAAGCTACCAAAAGAAGTCCACCTAAGAAAAACTTTAAAACTTTTGATAATGTATTGTTCATAATATAGTATTATTTAGATTGGTTTTTTACTAAAATATCAACTAACGAAATAGACGCATCGTCCATTTTATTTACAATAGCATCAATTTTTGAAATAATGTAGTTGTAGAAAATTTGAAGTAACATAGCAACAATAAGACCACCTACGGTAGTAATAAGAGCCACTTTGATACCGCCCGCTACAAGGGTAGGTGTAATATCACCTGCTACTTGAATAGCATCGAATGCTTGAATCATACCTACTACTGTTCCCAAGAAACCTAACATAGGAGCTATCAAAATCATAAGAGAAAGCCAAGGCATTCCACTTTCTAATCTACCCACTTGCACACCACCATAAGCAACTACTGATTTTTCAACCATGTCAATTCCTTCATCGTAACGGTCTAAGCCTTGGTAAAAAATACTAGCTACAGGTCCACGTGTAGAACGACAAACTTCTTTTGCAGCTTCGATACCACCATCTTTCAATGCAGTTTCGATTTTTTCTAATAATTTTTTATTATTTCCATCAGCTAAGTTAAGGTAAATTATTTTTTCAATAGCCACAGCCAATCCAATAATAAAACTTAACAAAATAACGCCCATAAATCCGGCACCACCCTCAATAAATTTAATTTTAAGAATCTGGTGAGCTGTAACTTCTTCTTCAGCAACAGTTTCAACTTCTTCAACAGCTTCTTCAACAGCTGCAGAGTCAGTAGCTTCTTCAACTACAGCAGAGTCTGGAGTAGCTTCTGTTTTTTTGTCTTGTGCTAAAGCATTGAACGACATACCTAAAGTAAGCATACCGAAAATTGCAATAAATGATAATAATCTTTTCATAACCTGTTTGAAATTTTAATGTAACTAAAATTTTGAATTGAACTATTTTAATTTGATTTTAATTGTCTCTTATTGATTGCTTTATATTCTAGTTGCGGAGAGAGTGGGATTCGAACCCACGATCCGGTTTCAAGCCGAATACACACTTTCCAGGCGTGCGCCTTCGTCCACTCGGCCATCTCTCCTTTATTTTGTAAAATACCTTACAACCATAATTCAGGGGTCGAAAGTACAAAAAAAAAATCAATTGCAAAAAAAACTAAAAAAATTAACTGTTTTTTTTAACAAAGATTAAGTTTTGTGGTTTTTATGCCTTTTTTGCCTTCTAACCATTGCTAATAAACAATGTTGGTTAACTCTCCTGATATAGAGTTTTTTAACTCGTAAATTATGTCCTTAATTTCGCTTTTTTCGCCCAATAAATGCATCAATTTTGTGATGGCAGCTTCGGGCGTTATGTCAAAACCACTCAGAACTCCTATTGTAAGCATATCGCGGCTTGTTTCGTACTGTCCCATGTTTACACTGCCTGATTTACACTGTGTTACATTCAAAACAATGAGTCCTTTATTTATTGCACTTTTAATAGTGTCCAAAAACAACTTATTACTTGGTGCATTTCCTGCTCCAAAAGTCTCCAATACAACCGCTTTTAAACCTTTAATATTAAAAATTGCATTCATTACATCTAAGCTGATTCCAGGAAATATTTTCAAGATTGCCACGTTGTTGTCCAGTCGTTTATATACTTTCAAATGTCGGCTTTGCTTGGAATAGTTAATGTGCGAATAATTGAAGTTAATGTGCACGCCCACAGTAGCTAAAGGCGGATAATTGTTCGATTGAAAAGCATTAAAACCTTCGGTGCTGCTTTTGGTTACCCGATTGCCTCGGTATAAATTATTTTCAAAATACACACAAACCTCAGGAACAGTTGCTTTTCCTAAACGTTTAGAGGCTGCTATTTCTATTGAGGTTATAATATTTTCTTTGCCATCGGTTCTAAGAACTCCGATAGGTAGCTGCGAACCGGTCAAAATTACGGGCTTGTCTAAGTTTTCTAACATAAAACTAAGTGCCGACGATGTATATGCCATTGTATCAGTGCCATGTAAAATAACAAAGCCATCGCAAGCATCATAATTAGCATAAATAATATCAACCAATTTTACCCAAAGCTCTTGGTTCACATCAGACGAATCGACAGGCGATTCAAAGGAAATGGTTTCCAATTGGTAATCAAATTTCTGCAATTCAGGCACATGAATTGCTATTTGACTAAAATCGAAAGGCACTAGCGTATTGGTTTCGGGATTTTGCATCATGCCAATAGTGCCTCCTGTATATATTAATAGTATTCTTGTTTTTTGCACGTTTTATCGAGATTTTATAGTTGTAAGTTTATGATTATCAATTCAAATAAACGCCACTTTAAATGCCAAAAAGAAGTTCTGCATTTTTACTTGTAACTTGGGCTACGTGCAGCAAAGTAGTAGCATAAATAGTTGCTAATTTTTCGGCAACAATAGGAATATAAGCACTTTCGTTGCGCTTTCCCCTGTGCGGTGTAGGAGCTAAATAGGGCGAATCGGTTTCTAAAACCAATTGCGAAAGCGGTATGCCTTGAATTGCGCTTTCCAAACCTGAGTTTTTAAAGGTCAGTACGCCACCTATTCCTAGCAAAAAACCTAAGCCAACGGCTTTTTGTGCTTGCTCTGAATTGCCCGAAAAGCAATGAAAGACGCCTTTGGGTAACGTTCCATTCTCGCGAAGTTCGGTTTCTAAGGTTTCAAAAACCTCATCAAACGAGTTGCGAACATGAATCACAATAGGCAAATTCAAGTTGCGAGCCAACGAAATTTGATGGCGAAAAGCGATTATTTGTTCTTGAATAAACGTTTTGTCCCAATACAAATCAATTCCTATCTCGCCAATGGCATAAAATTTATGCTTTTTCAGTTGCTCTTCTACTTTTTGAAGCTCGCTAAGATAATCCTCCTTAACCGACGAAGGGTGCAAGCCCATCAATGGAAACAAATGATTCGGATTTTTTTGCGCCATTTCAATTAGTAAGTCTGCCTTTTGGCTATCTACATTGGGCAATATCATTTTGGCAACGCCCGCATTTATAGCGCGTTGTATGGTTTCTTCTCTATCTGCATCAAATTCTTCCAAAAACAAATGCGTGTGAGTATCAATAAAGTACATTTTATTCCTTATTATATATGAATTGATTTTTGAGGGCTTGTAAATAAACTTAACTTTGGCGACATTGAGTCCCAATTTCTTTTATAAAAAAATGCTGCTTTTTATGCAGCATCTAAATTGTTATCTTGTGTTAATTGATCCACCTTTCCGGTATATGGATTTTGAATGTATTCCCACTCCGAAAGCTCAAACAAGCTAATATAATGATTGCATTGTTCTATCAACTCCTCTTTTGTGTGCGAATTGTTTCTGCCTTGGGCTTCTATGCCGATAAAATTGCCCAAACTACTTACATAATCTATATAAAACCGTACATTTTGAATTACATACACTTCTCTGTGTTTTTCTATAATTTCTTGAATACCATACGTTTTGAGAAGAATTTCCTTCAACGTAGAATTTTTTTGTGTATGATACAGCAAAATATTCTTAACTTCAGAGGCTTCGCTTTCCTCATACACCAATTTACTTTCAACATTTCCTTCGCGCAATTTTAAGCTCCCGTTACGTACATTAAAATATGTATCCGTTTGAAAATCAATGCCAATATAGTCAGCATTCTGCTTTTTGAGAATGTTTCGGACTTTGTCATGATTGTCAAATTTCGATTTAATTTCTATATTTATATTACGCATTTTGTAAGTTATTTTTTCTTATAAACTTGAAACTTTGAAATGAAATTCCAAATTTACAATTGTTTTTCTTGAAAGAATTACAAACTTATTTTGGTCGCAAACAGTTGAAATTGACTCAAAAATTAAAAAAGAAAACCTTGTTTCTCTTTTTTTATATTGATACGTTTTATACTAAATTTTGTTACAATTATCTTTTAATTTTATTTACTTCTTTTGTAATATCTCCCACTTCTTCTATAATTTGATGAGTATTTGCATTTACAGATTCTTTTATTTCATTTGCAACACCTTTCACCTCTTTAAATGTATCGTTTTCACTTACTTCTCGCTTTATTTCGTCGGTTACTTTTTTGAATTCAGCCATTCCTTTGCCCAAACCTCTTGCAAGGTCGGGAATTCCTTTGGCACCAAAAAGTAGCACAAATACAAAAAGAACTAAAAAAATTTCAGAACCGCTTATAAATAATAATTGCATACAATTCAAGTTATTATAAAATATTTATTTGAAAAAAGTTCAACTAAAAATAATTTATTTTCCAATAAATTCACTTATTCGTTACAACAAAAATAATGCATATTTTTTATTCCTAAAAATAAAACATCGAAAAAATTAAGAAAGTTGCTAAAATTTAGAATTTTATACGCATTTTTTAGCACCAAAACCTTCGTTTACTTCTTGTAAATGAGAATTTTAAAATAATACAAAACACCCAAAATACATTTCCTTTTTTGAAATTGGAATAAAAAAACTTCACAAAAGAGTTTCAAACGCTCAAAAATACACCTTATAATAAGGAGTACTTCTATTCTATCGACGAAAAATATTTCATAAATTGAGAACGCTCGTAAGCCGAAGGATTTTTTATACTTTCATAATTCATCTTTCCTCTGAATTGTTCTATATTTTTAAAATTCTTTTTCTTCATCCAACTGTCAATGAAATCGAGTATTTCGGCTATTGTTTTGTTACCATTTTTATAAATTACCGAGCAAAGTTGCACGGTAGTTGCGCCTGCAAGTAGCATTTTAACAGCATCTTCGCCTGTGTGAATGCCGGTAGATGCCGAAATAGGAATATCGGTTTTAGCCGAAATCATTGCCACCCAACGCAAATTGGAATGCATATCGGAGCTTGAGCTAAATATCTCAGCCGAAGTTAGTTTCAAATCGTCAATATCAATGTCTGGCTCAAAGAAGCGATTGAACAAGGTCAAAGCATCGGCGCCATGTGCGTGCAACTGGTCAGCTACATATATCAGATTTGCAAATGTTTTGCCTATTTTTACAGTTACCGGAATGCCTATTTTGGCGGTTATATTTTTCACTATGTCAAAATAAATGCTTTCGTAATAGGCTGAGCTTTTATTTTTATCCGTTGGGATAGGATAAATATTCAACTCAATAGCGTCAGCTCCTGCTTCTTGCAAATCGACTGCGAATGTTTCCCAATCCGAATCCGACACGCAATTGATGCTGGCGATAATAGGAATCCGAACCTTTTCTTTTGCGGTTTTTATCAACTGCGTATAAGTTTTGAGTGAATTTTCACGCGCATAAGCCAATAAATAATCTGCCGCTTCGGGATAGTCATTGTGCTGAAGCAAATCGGAGGTTTCGTTCAAAATCTGTTCTTCAAACATCGATTTTAAAATAACAGCTCCAGCTCCAGCTTTTTCCAATTCAACAATTCGCTCTACCGAATTTGTTAATCCAGAGCTACTTACAATAATTGGATTCTTTAATTTTAATCCTAAATATTCCGTTTCTAAACTTGGCATAACTTTCTTATGTATTTAGTTATCAATTATCTGTTACCATTTTCCTTTTATTTCTTCAAAACCTTCTTTTTTCTGCATACCTTCAGCCCATTTAAGTATTTCTTTCGACTGATAAGTACCAACGTTGGTTTCTATTGTTTGCCCTTGGGTAATTGCTACAACTCCTAAATCGCCAATATCTTCACTTGAGATTATTGTTATAGTGTAGAAATATTCTTTATCAAATATTATTTTGAGTCTAAGTTTGAACCATGTTTTATTGTTCAATGACTTGACCAAAATGTCGGAAGATTTTATTGTTTTCAGAGCAGCTGTAAACTCAGTTAAATCTGTTTGTTCTTTTACAGGCAAGTCCAAGTCGCCATTATCGCGCAAATAATCTTTGTAAAAACGTAGGTCTTTGATTTGCTTTGGGCTGGCTTTTCCGATTTCTTGCAGAAAATCTACTTTTCGTAGTACGAAAATAAACATAATTGTACCAATAACGACAAAAAGACCAATTGTAAAAAAAGTAATTTGTTTTTTTGATAACATAAAAACATGTGTTAAATGTAAATACTCCAACAGGCTTCAATAACTCGATGAATCTGATTTATAGAAGTTCTTTTAAATTTTTTAAGGTAATAGTCTGCACTCAAATAGAAAATTTAATCATTGAAAATAAATGAATCCACACATTAACACATCATCACATCAACTTTGCTCCAAGGTTTGAGAAGTATCTTTTAGCATAACTGTTTGTATGGTGCGATGTTGTATTTTGGTAATGGTTATTTCGTAGCCCAGCACATTAATTCGTTCGTTCACCTTTGGTATTTTATTGAAATGATAAAATAACAAACCCGACAAGGTTGTGTAATGGTCGTTGAGTAAGAACGGGCGCGGCAAAAACTCATTAATATCATCTAAAGGTTGTGTCGATTGCACAATGTATGTAGTCTCATCTTTTTTATCAACAATTGGTTTTTCATCGTCGTCTTCGTCTTGAATTTCGCCCACCAATTCTTCTAAAATATCTTCTAAAGTAACAATGCCTTGAGTGCCACCAAATTCATCTATCACTACGCCCAAATGAACGTGTTGTTTTTGAAAATCGGAAAGAATATCGCTGATTTGTTTGTTTTCGTATATAAAATGAACCGTTTGTAAATGATCTTTGATGTTGAAATTGGGATTTTTGAAATGCTCTTTGTACAAATCTTTTGCATACACTATGCCCACGATATTGTCAATAGAACTTTGATAAATAGGCACACGAGAATATCCATTTTCGAGAATTTGCTCAATAATTTCGTGTGTGGACATTTCAATATCTAACGAAAATATCTGCGAGCGTGGTATCATAATTTGCTTTGCGCTATGGTCGGTAAATTCAAAGGCATTTTTGATGAGTTCGTAGTTTTCTTTTTGAATTTCGCCTCCGTCTTTGCTTTGTTCTACAAGCAGTTTAAGCTCTTCTGTGCTATGTATTTCGTGTTCGCCTATGGGTTTGATACCTATTAAATTCAAAAACATGTTTGAAATAGAGTTCATCAACCAAATAAAAGGACGGAAAACGACAAAAAACACATAAAGCGGATAAGCAATAGAGAGTGTGGTAGGTTCAGCTTTTCGAATTGCAATTGATTTGGGAGCCAATTCGCCAAAAACAATGTGCAAAATAGTGATAACCAGAAAACCAATAGGAATAGAAATAGTGTGCAGCAATTCTTTTGATACTTCAATATTCATTACCGACAAGGTTGAAGCAATAATTTTTGCTACCACCGGTTCGCCCATCCAACCTAAGCCCAAGCTAGCCAAAGTAATTCCCAACTGTGTGGCGGATAGGTAAGTATCTAAATGGTTGATTATGTGGCGCGATTTCTTTGCAAAGCGGTTACCTTGTTCGGCTTTTAAATGTATTTGCGAATAACGAACTTTGACTATTGAAAACTCTGCTGCCACAAAAAAACCATTCAACAACACCAAAAAAAGTGTTAATATTATTTCTAAAGCCATATCTTATTTTCTTTCAAACACTATTTATTTTATTATAGAAACATACCCTTGTTGGTAGGTTTGCTTAAATTAGAACAAATTCACTTGGATTTATTTCACTTATTTACAACGCTTTATGTTTTATTGTTACGTGCAAACAAATTCAAAAAAAATAAATTTTTCCGGTTACAAAGATAGATACAATTTTTTAATAAAACGAAAACAATAAAATTGTTAAATTGTTAAATTGTTGGTAGCGTAAAAAAATGGTGCCTTTTTGAAAAAATTAGCTAAAATTCTAAATTTTCCAATTTATCGTAATAAAATAACAATTTAACAATTTAACAATGTAACAATTTGTTATTAGAATTTGGGGAAAATTGCATAGTTTTGCTTTTCTTAAAATTTCGGTCGCTATTAAGTTACTCTACCATTTGCAACTTTAAAAAGTAAACTCCAGCTTCCAAATTATTTCCTTCTTCATTGGTTCCATTCCACTCTATTGCGTAATTAGAATGCTGAAGCAACTCATTGTTAATTAGTTGTTTTACTTTGATTCCTGCTAAATTGAATATGCTTAAATTTACAATATTTTCAGACGGCAAATAAAATTGAATCAATGTATTGTTTATAAATGGATTAGGATTATTTTGAAAAAGAATGACTTCTAGCATTTCGTCTTTTTCTTCAATAATGGGATCCTTTTTAGGTTTAACTTCAATTGTCCATAATTTTGAAACTTCATATTCCGAATCGAAAGCGATTGTTTTTAATTCAAAAATACCTAATGAATCAAAATATTGTTGATATAAATTTGTAGTGTTTGCGATTTTTTTGTTGTTAAAATACCATACTTGATTAATTTCGGAATCTATGTCGGTAGTATTTGTTTCAAATTGAATATGGTCGCCTTTAGTTAGTTCTAAATAATTTTTTTCCGGAAAAAATGATTCTATAATTGGAGTATCATTAA
>JAIFNL010000222.1 GCA_020047755.1 Bacteroidota bacterium | reverse complement strand
GAGTATTTTTCGCTCAACGAAGAATATTTAACTCTTAATGACGAATTAAAATATTCGCTTATCAAAATTAGTGAAAGTGAAGATAAATTCAAAACTATTGCTAATCAATCAATTGATGCTATTGTATTGACCGATTTTTTAGGAAATTTAGTATTTGTAAACCCCGCTTTTTGTAAATTAATCAGCTATTCAGAACTTGAATTGTCGAACATAAAATTGCACGATATTGTTTCGGAAGAAGATTTTAAAAAATATTTCAATTTAGAACTTAATTTGTTGGTTAATAATCCAATAAGATTAAATTTGAAGCAAAAAAATAATGAAGAATTAACTACCGAAATTGTTAGAACGATTATCAATCTTGATAATAAAACCCTTATTTTATCTACTATACGCAACATTAGCGAGCAAATAAAAAAAGAGAGCGAACTAATTACGGCTAAAGAAAAAGCCGAAGAAAGCGATAGGCTAAAAACAGAGTTTATTCACAATTTATCACATGAAATACGAACTCCGATGAACGGCATTTTAGGTTTTTCTGATTTGCTTAGCCGCCCAAATCTATCTTTTGAGAAGCAGCAACAATATATAAATATAGTGCAAAATAGTGGTAAAATATTATTACAAACAATCGACGATATTCTGGAAATTTCTCGTTTAGACACCCATCAGGTTTTGCTCAACGAAAAACCAACTTGCCTTAATTATATTTTACTCGAATTATTTACCACCTACGAGTCGAAAGCGAAATATAATAAAATACCACTTTATTTAAAAAAAGCCCTAAGCGATAATGAAAGTGTTTTTATTGCCGACGAAATAAAAATAAAAGCAATCGTAAGAAATCTTCTGGAAAATGCCTTTAAATTTACACAGACAGGCTATGTAGAATTTGGATATAAATTACTGTTAATCAATTCTAAACAGTGGGTTCAAATTTATGTAAAAGACACAGGAATAGGAATTAAAAAAGAAAAACATGAAATAATATTCGAACGCTTTACACAAGCAGATAATAATTTGGATTTTAACGTAGGCGGCTTAGGTTTAGGGTTAGCTATTGCACGAGAAAATGCTACAATTATGGGTGGAACAATAACTTTAGAGTCTGAAAATAACGAAGGATCTACTTTCTATTTAACAATTCCATACAAACAGAGTGAATTTGCATATAAAAACTCACTTTTAGATGTTTTATCAGCCAAAAATCAAAATAAAATCAAAATACTTATAGTTGAAGACGAAGAAATTAATTATTTCTATCTCGAAACTATCTTTTTAGGTGATTTTGACGATAAATTTCTTGTACTTCATGCACGAAATGGAAAAGAAGCAATTATTATTTGTGAAGAACTTGATGATATAAAATTGGTTTTAATGGACTTGAAAATGCCCATTTTGAATGGATTTGAAGCAACTAAAGCAATAAAAGCCAAGCAACCAAACTTACCCATTATTGCTCAAACTGCTTATTCTACAAGTACAGAAAAAGCCAAAGCCCTAGAAGCAGGTTGCAACGATTTTGTAAGCAAACCAATAAAAGAAGAGGTAATTAAAAAAATAATACAAAAATATATCGCCTAACTTTTTATCTATTTAACCAAATTTTAAATTCACTAATTTTTTTGCTACTTACCAAAACTTGCTCATTTTGGCGAGGTTTTATTTTCAATTCGAGCAATAATCGATTATTAAAGTAATTTTCGATAGATTCGATATTCGAAAAATGAATCAAATATTGCCTGTTAATTCTAAAAAAACTATTGGGATTTAAACTTTTAGCTATTTCATCGAGCGTATTGTCTATCAAATAACGCACATTTTGGTTGGTATAAAGAAACGTAAGTTTATCTTCCACATTAAAAAAAGCTACATCTTTCACATTCACTGTTTTATAAGCTTTTCCTGCTTTTACCAAAAAACGCAATTTGTAGGCGTCTGAATTTATTTTTCCAGAGGCAGCATCAGTTATTTGAGGCGAATCTTGCTTTTGAATAAGTCTCTTATATTTTTCTATGCTTTGCTTTAGTTCTACCGGATTTATCGGCTTGAGCAAATAGTCGATGCTATTTACTTTAAATGCCTGAAGTGCAAATTCGTCATAACCGGTTGTGAAAATAATTGGCGCTTCAATTATCACATTATCAAATATTTGAAAGCTATTTCCATCGGGCAACTTTACGTCCATGAAAATTAAATCGGGTTCTATTTGCGTATTGAGCCAATGAATGGCAGATTCTATGCTAACTAGTACATCAAGCACAACTATCTCATTATCAATTTTTTTCAAAAACCGAATTAATAGCTCCGATACCGCTTTTTCATCTTCAATTATTAAAACTTTCATGCCTTTAAAATATTTTTTTGAATAGGCTAAAAACAACTAATTTTTGCGTTTTTATTTCAATAGTAAAACCATTGTTTTTGAAGTAGCTAATACGTTTTTTTAACACAATTTGTGCTAATTATTTTAATTTTTTATATTATTTTGAACTTTAATTTTAATTCATTTTTTGCAAAAAAAATAATTAACAATTTGCCCAAATATAGAGAATTTTTTTTAATGTAGCAAATAAAAATACTTCATGCTCTATTTTTATTCATTCAACCTCTTTTTTTAACCTTTCAATTTTAATTTACTTTATTGTTCTTCGCATCAAGCATATATTTGCATCGAATTTAAAGCCTATTACAAACCGTTTTTCCATAAGAAAAACAAGAAAAATTTAGGATAAAATGGAAAAAGAATATACATTTATTAATGCAAAAAACAATAAATTTATGCACAAAATATTAGTAGTTGATGATATACCTATAAACGTATTGCTCTTGAAAAGGATATTAGAAAAAGCTAGTTATGAGGTATATACAGCACAAAATGGAGAAGAAGCTCTTGAGGTAATGAAGCGCGAAAATATCAGTTTAGTTTTGCTTGATATAGGAATGCCTATTCTTGATGGCTTAGGTGTACTCGATGTTAAAAAACAAGAGCTATCGATAAAAAATATTCCGGTTATTATGGTTAGTGCTTTTAGCGAACGCAATATAATTGAAGAATCGCTTCAAAAAGGAGCCAATGCCTACATCAAAAAACCAATTGACAAGCAAGAATTGATGTTGGAAATGGGAAAAATCTTACACATCAATTAAAATTTTCAGCTAAAAATCACAAACAAATTATTTTTTAGTATTAATTACTCAATTTTTTCAAAACTAAACGGACTTCGCCAAATTTTAGACCTTTTATTATCGCTTAAATTCTTAAATTATACCAACACTCCTCCGTTTGCGCTATCTTTTTGTCTGAAATTACCATTGTTTCTATTTTTAGATTTAAAAAAAACACCTATCTTTGTATTGAATAAATTTAGAAAAGCCATATTTGAGTTTAGCTTTATTACGAACAAAAAAGCATAAAACTAAACCTCTAAAATAATAGATAAGTAGTGCAAAATTAATTATATATTTCTGCTAAGCGCTTAAAAGTAATTAAGGAACAACGGTTTAGCTCAAAAATAAAATAGCGTGGTGCTTATTCTTCTCTAAAATATCACAACTATATATCAGTAAAGCAAAATGCAAACAAACGCAATAGTCGAAAAAGCAATACTACAAGCCGAAAATTATTGTGCTAGAAGTGAAAAATGTGCTTCAGACGTTGAGCAAAAACTGTATGATTGGGGTTTTGAGCCATCAATTTATGAAGAAGTAATAAGGTATTTAACCGAACATCAATTCATCGACTCAAAACGTTATGCCAGAGCTTTTGCCAACGACAAGTTTCGTTTCAATAAATGGGGAAAGCACAAAATAAAAATGGCTCTTGCCCAAAAAAAAATTGAAAATAGCTTAATAATGACTGCATTATCCGAAATCCCCGAGCGTGAATATTTTGAGATAGCAACTACCATTTTGAATGCAAAACTTATCGAATTAAAGCGCAAAGAATCCGATTTGTACAAAATAAAAGCCAAGCTTTACAATTTTGCAGCAAGCAGAGGCTTTGAATCAAATATTGTAAATAAGATATTTTCAATGGATTAGTTTATGGAAAAAATTTTATTTGTATTAAAATCAATAACATTGGCAACCGGAATTTCGACTTTAATCGGAATTATTTTTGGCTTTTTGTGGGCACTAAAATATCCCGAACACCCACATCAACTACTTCCAAGTTGGATGATTTTCGGTGTTTTATTCTTTCTTTGTGCATTTATATTATCAAGCTTAATTTCAGTTACTTTAATGCTGCGTGGTTATACTAAGGTACAACTTACAAGCTATGTTGTAGTCCCTTTAAATCTCTTTATATTAATTATTTACATGCTTTCTTTGTAATCTTTTTTTAGCATAAAAAAAAATAATGATTACAAGGTGCCAAATATTTGTATTATAACTTAAAATAGATTAATTTTGTAAAAAAAGTAAACAAGCATTTTAAACTAAAAAGCAAACTTTTGGCAGAAAATTTACAAAATAACGACTCCGTATTTAGCATAATAAAAATTGCTTTCCAACCCATTAAAGACAAGGGAGTTAATGAGGGTATAAAGGATTTGAGAAAATCTGACCACCTACCTTTAGTTATTATGGTTTTGGCAGGATTGAGCACTATTATTGTAAGCTTTTTTACCTTTATTGGCTATATTTTTAGAGAATACTTCAACGAATACGTAAATCATGCGCTTGTTTGGTCGGCTTTTGGTTTTTCGTTGCTAATTGTTTTTTTAGCGCTTTTAAATGTCAAATACAAATCAGACCTTCGCGAAAAAGTAACCAATTTTTTGTTCACTCTGCACTTTACTTTCAACTTTTTCTTAGTCATTATTTTTGATGTTTTTTATAATTTTGCCGATTTAACCACTTTCATATTGCTTTTATTCAACGTTTCACTATCTTTTTTCACAGCATTTGTACGGAAATTAAATATTCAAGGCGCACTAAGTTACTTAGTAGCAATGCTTTTGCCCTTGTTTTATTTTGAAATAGATATTACTTATTATTTGCCCTTTATTTTATTCACCACAACCGTTTATTTGCTTTTTGCCGAATATTTAGGAAGTAGTAAAATCAATATTGCTATTGCATTAATAACATATAGCCTTTATTATTATTTACTTGCAAAATACGCATCGCCGTTTACTAAATATTATTTTCTTAGTTTTCTATATCTTTTCGGGTATTTATATGTTTTTTTCGATTTTATCGAATACAATCAAAAAACAGCAAAAGTTTATATCAAACGTAGGCTTAATAAGTTAGATTACAGCTTATTACTACTAAGCCAGCTTTTTGTTATTTTCTCTATTTTTGTTTTTTTCAATCAAAGTTATGCTTCCATTGCGTTTGCATTGCTTCTTAGTTCCATTCCATTTTCTTTGGTTTATATAGTACTCAAGAAAAAATTAACACACGACTTAAACAATACAATAGTTTCATTTATAATACTTTATATTCTTTTATCGGTCGTAACTTATTTTCATCAAAACGTTACTGCACTTTTTTTAGTGGGAGGTATTATTGGGTTGATGCTTATCGGTTTTGGCTTTTCGCGCGAATTTAGGCTTATCCGAAAATGGGCATATTATATAGTTGAAATAGTTTTGGCGTTTTTGATTTCGACAGGTACATTTGCGGTTTTTGAATTTTGGGGAATTGAATTATTTCATGCAGGCTTTTACAAATACCTTTATGCCGAATTAATTTTAATTGTTTTACTTTTTATTTTTGCTGCCTATAAAAATAAAGTGGTAGGAAATGAAAAACTCCTTTATCGCTTTGCAAGAGGAATAACTTACTTATATTCAACTTATTTATACATTATAATTCTTTGGCATACCATCGATTTTATTTGGTTTACAGCACTTTTAATCATTCCATTTTACGTGCTTATTTATTTAGGAAGAAGCGAAAATAGTATATTTATCGAAATAATTGCCTATTTGGGTATTACAGCAGTTACATTTGCTTCTTCAATTATAGCTTATTATGGTATTTTAGACAAATGGCTTACAACACTCTATTCAGTAGGTTTTGCGTATTTAGTTTTTTTTGGCTTTATCTTTATTGTTTTAAGGTATTTAATCAGACTCATCAATACTGCAGAGCAGTTTGAGCAAACGGTTAAATATGTTCGCAAAGATGGTTCTGAAGTTTTTTCTCTGAATAATCAATCGCGCGAAAAATTTGTTTTATGGATAGCCGATTTTATTTTGCAGCTCTGGTTTTTGTTTGTTATTTTGTTGTTAATCAAGTATTACACCGATTATTGGTTTTCATTTATCGCACTAATTCCGGCTTTTTTTATCATTAGCTGGGCGTATTTATACGAAAAAGAATTTTCTAAATTATTGGGGTATTTTATCTATGGCATGGTCGCTTTTAAAATTTTAACCTATTCATTTGCAACACAAAGTGGAGTTTCGCTATTTAATATTTTACAAATTGGTTTTTTCATATCCTTGATTTGGTTTACACGTATCAATGTATTTTATTTTAAAAGAAAAGTAAGTCTTGCCAGCAAACTAATGGTAAAATCCGATAATTTAGAGGTTTATGATGATGAATCCGTTGAAAAGCTAAAATATTTTTTCTCTGTTCTCAAAAATTTAAAATTTCAATTAAAGGAAGTCCATTCCAATGATGTTTGGAAAAAAAACCAAATAAATAGCAATTTTTACATTCTAATTTCACTTTGGTTTAGTATTTTTATGTTTTTTGTGGGCTATTACATCGATTTTCACAGTGCAAATTCCCATTTTGGATACAATCTGGCATTTTTCACACTATTTATATTACTATTTTTAGCCGGAAAGTTAAAAAACAAGACAATAGAACAGATTGCATTATTCAATGGCATCATTATGTTCTTTGGATTGCTACTTTCAATTCACGAATCGGGATATTCAATTCATTTTTCAGACCAACCGCTTTTTGGCAAAATTATAATTCTGCAAGTTTACTTCACTGCTCTTGTAATTTATAAGTTTTACGACTATCTAGTAGAATTTAGTGGTTATATTGATTTTATGTCTATCATCTACAAAGCCGCTATTCTTTTATTGCCATTTGCCTTATTTTATGCAGGTTATCGCACTTTTGATAGATACGATTTAGATTATTTAATCAATTATTTGCCGTGGACAATGCTTGGGGTTTGTTTTATTTTAAGTGAAATATACAAACTTCAATCGTTGGTTTACGAATCGGTATTCTGGCTTTTGGTATCGAGTTTGTTTGTTTACATATTTCCATTGCCTTCAGTTACTTTGGCAGGCGTTTTTGTGCTTGTTCCTTTTGTTTTTTACAAAAAAGGATTCTCTAAACCAATAGAAACTTTCCCCAAATACGAACTATTACCTAATTTTACTGTATTTTACAGTACTTTTGCTGTATTTAGAGCCTATTTGCTTTCCGAAAATGACTTTTCGGGTGGAATTTTCTTAGCTTCGAGCTTTATTTTTGCTTTGCTATTTTTTCAGAATAAAATTTATCCGGTAAAAAGAATGAGAACCGCACTTTATTATTCATCAATGCTTTTGATTTTAGTGGGGTTTTACTTTTTTTATATGGATACCAATTTTGCTTTCGACTTTAGTACTTCGAGCTATCGTATATTTTCAATCATTTTCATGCCATTTTCGTTGCTCATTATGCACAAATTGATTTTTAACCCAAAAGCATATCCTGGACTTTTTTTTATTGCCGAATTATTTATTGTAAATATTTACTATATAGCAACTTATTCTCTTTTAATTTATTATTTTTCTGGCGACATTACTCATCTTACCATTACCTTTGCTCTGTTTGTACACGGAATTGGCATTTTGTTTCGCTCGGTACTGCCACGATATAAATTACTGGTTGTGATTGCTTTACTTGTTTTTAGTGTTGCGATTTTCAAATTATTTGCCATCGACATCAGGCATTTTTCTATTTTAGCAAAATTATCATTCTTCATGCTTATTGGCATATTATTTTTCAGTGCAGCCATTGTTTTCAACAAAAACAGGCGCCGTTTTATGCAAGAAGAAAAGAAAAAACAAGAAGAAAAAGCAAAACAAGAAGATTTATACCTGCAAAAGGAGAAATTTAGACGACTTTTGAGATAAATTTCACTAAATTTGAATAAAAATAGACGCAATTACAAAACAAGCAAAAAATAAACTAGCAATGCCATTGGTAGTAAAAAAAGCAAGGTTTACTTTTGATAAATCGTTCTGTTTCACTATTAAATGCTGATAAGTAAGCAAAGAAATAAAAAGACCTGCTCCTAGCCAATACAAAACAGTAAACTGCCCCACAAAACCAGCAGAAATAACAATTATTCCAGCAATTAAATGTAAAAATGAAGAAAGTAATAGCGCATTTTTGCTTCCAAGCAGCACAGGAACTGAATACAAATCTTCCGATTTATCGAAATCAATATCTTGCAAGGCGTAAATAATATCAAAACCGGCAGTCCAAAACAAAACAAGAAAAGAAAATAACAACGGAACTACCGAAAAATGTGCTGTAACTGCCAAATATGCACCAATTGGTGCCAAAGCTAAGCCTAAACCAAGCACAAAATGACACAACGCAGTAAATCGCTTAGTATAACTGTAACCCAAAACCACTAAAAGCGCAACCGGCGAAAGAAAAAGAACTAAGGTATTCATTAATGCAGTAACTGCCACAAAAAGAATAGAGTTTGTAATTACAAATGCCAAAGCATATTTATCTTTGATTTGTCCCGAAGGAATTTCGCGGCTTGCTGTTCTTGGATTTTTTTTGTCGATAAATCTATCTAAATAACGATTGAAACCCATGGCTGCATTGCGTGCAAAAACCATTGCAAGTACCACAAATACAAGCAATTCCCATTTTAAATCATATCCTTGATGCACCGCTAAAAAGAAACCTATCAGTGCAAAAGGCATGGCAAAAATAGTATGGCTAAACTTAACAAGCGACAAATATTTTTTCATAATTTATTTTCTTCTAAAAATTTAATTTCTAATTGAATAAGCAAAATTAATCCAGAATTACTTTTATTTTAATAATTCGTCGAGCATCAACTTCTAAAATCTTAAATTTTATATTATTGTAGTGAATTTCTTCCTCTTTTTTGGGTATTTCATTTTTAATTTCTAAAATTAAACCGGCTAAAGTTTCTGCGTCGCCTTTTATTTTGCCTATTTGTTTTTCATCTATTTGTGTTATTTTCACGAAATCATTCAGACTTGTTTTTGCATCAAAAATAAAAATATTTTCAGCTATTTTAGAGTAAAAACCCTCATCTTCGTCCATTTCATCTTGAATTTCGCCCAAAATTTCTTCCAAAATGTCTTCAAGAGTAACTATGCCCGAACTGCCACCGTACTCATCAATTACTATGGCAAAATGTATTTTTTTTATCCTAAACTCTTCTAAAAGGATGTTTATTTTTTTTGTTTCGGGAATAAAAAAGGCTTCTCTTATTAAATTTTGCCATATAAAATCATCATTTTTTTGCAAATTGGGCAATAAATCTTTTACATAAATAATACCTCTAATATTATCAAAGCTATTTTCATACACAGGTATTCGCGAAAAACCTTCTTCTACTGCCATGCGTATCAATTCACTATATTTAGCACTGTAATCGATTGATACTACGTCCATTCGCGGTTTCATAATCGCTTTGGCATCGTAATTTCTAAAAGTAGCTATTCCTTTGAGTATTTTTTTATCTTCCTTTACTATTGTATCAGAAAAATCAAGCGCTTTCGATAAGTCATCGATAGAAAAATTGTCGTTTTTTACTAATTTTTTCTTGGCAATGTTCGAGAATTTCATTAAAATTAGACTTATCGGGCTAAAAAGTATAAACACTAAGTTTAAAGGAAATACAGCAAATTTGGCAATTTTCAAGCAATAACGAGCTGCATAAACCTTAGGTAAAGTTTCGCCAAAAAGCAAAATAGCAAAAGTAACCAAAATAGCCTGAACTATAAAAATAACCGATTGATATTCACTGGAATAGAAAAAATAAAATACGATAAAACTTGAAGTTATTGTAATACTTATATTAGTCAAAGTGTTAAAAATCAAAATTGTAGCAGAAAGTTGTTCCGATTTATTCAAAAGAGCTAATATCAATTGGTCTCTTTTAGTTTTACTTTCTTGCAAATCAGACTTTTGGTTAGGGCTTAACGAAAAAAAAGCAGCTTCGCTAGCTGAAATCAAAGCTGAAAGAATTAGTAGCACTATTATTACGCTAATAGCTACTATAATGCTGAAAGAC
>JAIFNL010000152.1 GCA_020047755.1 Bacteroidota bacterium | reverse complement strand
GCATCGTAAATGGCTTGCGTTATCCATTTGGGGTTCAAAAAAACATCGCTTTGCAAATTTGTGTCTTTAAAATAAATCACAACCCCTATTTTATGAAAATATTGAAGCATGTAATCAATGTCTGCGAAACTATCCATTCCTTTTTTGGTGGCAAGCGTATGAAAATTTTCCAAACTCATGTAGTTTTCATTTTTCCGCTTTTCTATTTCTTCTCTTACCTCTTGCCATATTTTAATTCCCTCTTGCCCAACAACCGAAAGTTGGCTCAACTGCTCAGAAATAGTGGCTTTCAAAAAATCCCAACTTGCACCTGTCTCCGACAAATTGGTTTCCACACGTTCCATTTTCAAATCAGGGTAATCTCTTTTATAATTTCCAATATCCGAATTTCCCGAAGAAGCATCTTTAAATTTATTGAACAAAATAATAATTCTACTGTCTTTTGAACTCAATAAATTAATGGTTTCCAACCAATACGAAAATCGTGTATTTTCGGAACGATAATCGGAAACCAAAATAAACAAAGCATCGGGCGATATAAAATATTGATGTAAAGCGGATTGAATAGCTTGTCCGCCAAAATCCCAAAGATTGGTTCTAATTTTAATTTCGGGATTGGCTGTATATGTAAATTTTGCAATACTTTCCACTTCTACGCCCAGAGTAGAAACTTCTACTTTATCGCCGGGTATTTTATGTTTTTCATTCAATATTTTTTTCATAAGCGAAGTTTTTCCGGCTCTTGGCTCGCCTACTATCAATATTTTGGCTTCGTAAAGTTTCTCTTTGCCATATTTATTAGCTTGCGCTAAATAATTGATTACCGCTGCTTTGCCTTGCCCGATTACTTCTTTCAATTCCTTTGGCAAATTCTCATTCCCCTCAATATTAAAATCAAAACCTTTTCGTGTAAAATAGTCCGACAAAGCACGTAAATTGCTCAAATTGCACTTGTGTAAATACAAAAAACGAAGATTCTCTAAATTAGTGGTGATAGAAAGCTCGGTAAAATTGGAACTGAAACTCAAATCGAGCAATTTTAAATTGGGCGTGTTTTCATTTAATTGGAGCGTTTGCAATTGGGTGTGATGCAAGTACAAGGTTTCGAGGGCTTGGCATGGGTGCGTAAAAACAATTTTTGAAAGCTCGGTGCGGCTTGCATCAATGTATTTGAGTTTGGGCTGTGCATGGGTAAAGCGAATTTCCTTTAACGCATTTTTATCTACAAACGAAACAAATTCAAGGTCGGTGGTTTTGTCATTAAATTCAAAAACACCGTTTTTGTTGGGTTGCGCTTGGGTACTTTCCAGCTTTTTTAAATCGTCGTAAGAATACATATTGTTTTGTTTTTTTTGCAAAAATAAATTATTTTGTGTATTAAAATAGCCTAAATTTCTACAAAGATTTCGGTGCTACGCACCTTTAATTTTGTAATTTTCATATTGCTACAAAGATGCCGGTGCTACGCACCTTATTATTTATTTTTTAAAAGGGCGTAGCCCTGAAATCTTTGTAGAAAAACGCAAACATATCAATTAAAAAAAGGTGCGTAGCACCGAAATAATTTGTAATTTTCAAATTGCTACAAAGATGCCGCAACTACGTTGCTTTTAAGTACCCTGAAATTTTTGTTATTCATACCATTCAAATAAATATTTTTCATCATATTCAATCTCAGATTTTTGCAAAATTGATAAATATTCGTCTTTGAACGTTCTTTTCTTATGGTGATTGGGTTGATTTAAAATATATTTTGCCACCTCATCAATTTGCGATTTTGAATATGTAAAAGCACCATAGCCATCTTGCCAATTGAATTTTCCTAAAACCAATTTGTTTGTATTTAACCAACCCGACGAACCGGATTTTATATCTCCAGTTATTGTGGCAACCGAAATAGAAGGATGCAATCCAATTAAAATATGTGTGTGGTCGGGATTACAATAAATTGCTAATGGTTTTGATTTATTGTTTGTAATTATCCCGCACATATATTTTTCCAATTCATCTCTAAATTTTTCTTTTATCAAATTTTCACGCCCTTTAACTGCGAACACAATTTGAACGTATAGCTGAGTGTATGTATTTGCCATTTTTACAAAGATTTTGGTGCTACGCACCTTATTGTTTATTTATTATTTTTAGGGCGTAGCCCTTTAATTTTGTAATTTTCATATTGCTACAAAGATGCCGCTTTCTACAAAGATGCCGCAACTACGTTGTTTTTTAGGGGCGTAGCCCTGAAATCTTTGTAGAAGAACGCAAACATATCAATTAAAAAAAGGTGCGTAGCACCGAAATAAATTGAAATTGATACGCAAAAAGATTTCGGTGCAACAACTCCAAATTTTTAGTTTAATTTTGTGTACTTGTTTTTCATTTTCTTGGCTCAGATGTGTAAACTGTAAGGCAAAACCAAACGAAAACCGATGCTGTTAAACCCATTGCTAGGCGTGCCGTAGTCGCGATTAGCTATCCGGCTGCTGCTAGCGCTGCCGCCCCAAGCACCGCCGCGCAAAACACGTAAATCACTCTTTTTTAAATTTACCGGATTTTGAGAAGGTGAATTTTTAAAAAAATCGTTATCGTACCAATCCCAACACCATTCCCACACGTTGCCGCTCATGTCATAAATGCCCAAAGCATTGGGAAATTTCAAGCCTACGGGTTTGGTTTCATATTCATTATTTTTGTCGTACCAAGCCACTGCATCTATTTGATTGCTACCTGCATATTCGGTTTTTGTGTTTTTTATTCCACCGTTTGCCGCAAATTCCCATTCTGCATCGGTAGGCAACCTAAAACCGGATACTTCGGTTATGTTTTCGGTTTTCTTGCCATTTTTTGCCATTAAATTGTAGTCAGAATCGCAAATTTCGGGAAAATTGAGTATTTTGTTCAGTTTTTTGCAAAAAGCTACTGCATCTTCCCACGATACTTGTTCTACGGGGTGGTTTGTGCCTTGAAAACGGCTTGGGCTTGGGTTTTCGATGGTTATGTTGCCGTTTTTGTTTTCGGCTACCGCTTTGTATAATTCTTGAGTAACCTGAACCTCAGCCATATAAAAGGTAGAGATTTCTTTTTCTACCTTATCTTTCTCCTCATTACCAAGCCTAAATTTTCCACCTTCTACCAGAATAAGTTTAAACTCGGGTATGCCTTGTTGGGGTTTAAAAGTAAGGTTTCCGTGTGTGTCCACGTCAAAAAATTGCAGTATTTGTTGTTGTGTAAGCATAAAATGAGTTATGAAAAAATAAGCCTAAATTTTGAAACCTCAAATTTATACAATTTTATGAAAATAGGACTAAAAAAAATCTTTATTCTTTGATTTTTTTTGGGGGGAAAATATATTTTTAAAATTTTAAAAAAATTGTTTATTTTGTTGTTTTCAAAATTTTGGTTAGTTCCGATTTTTAGGCATTATTTTTTTTCCGAAATTTAATAACTACAAAAGATAAAATATTTGAATACGAATCGATAGGCTGTAAAAAGAAACAAATAAATATACAGAAAATTCAAATTGCAAAAATTTCGATTTTTAAAAAAAATAAATAAATAAAACACAAATTCAAAAAAAAAGTTAAGCGAAATAGTTTTATATAAATATTTAATTAACAAACACTTAACTATATTTAATTTACTCCGAAAAAATAAATTAAGAGTTTAACTTTTAATATTTTTTTTTCTTGAAAATATTTAATATATTAGTCAGATTTTAGTAATGAAATAAACGAGCGAGCATTAGAGTAGGAAAAAAAAATGAGCCAAAGAAAAACGCTTTAAGAAGCGTCCAATTTTTGTTAAAATACTAAAAAAAACAGATAGTATTAACAAAATAAAAGAAAGGTTTTCGGTATAAGAAAATAAAAATTAATCTATCGGCTACTTACAATAAAACAAATAAAAAAGTATGTATTTGGAAAAAAAAATAAATAAAATAATATTTGTTATTTGCTTATTATCACTATTTTTAAAAAGTTCCGAACTGTATGGGCAAATTAATGAATATGAAATAAAAGCAAGTTTTTTGTTTAAATTTGGAAAATATACCGAATGGCCCAAGTACGATGATGATTATTTCATAATCACAGTCATCGGAAAAAATCCTTTTGCCGATAGTTTGAAAAAAGTAGCCTCTAGCAAAACCATGAAAGAGAAAAAAATAAAGATAAATTACATAAATTCGTTGACTGAAATAAAAAATACGCATATTCTTTTTGTACCCAAAACAGAAAAAAAGAGTTTAAATAGCATCGTAAATGCTACGCAAAATAAACCAATTCTTTTGGTTACAGAGTTTTGCGATGCAGCAGTGCAAGGAGCTCATATAAATTTTTATTTGAACGATGAAAATAAAATTCGTTTTGAGATTAGTAAAAAAAATTTAAAAAAATCAAATTTAAAAGTAAGTAGTTTGCTTTTAGATATTGGAACAGAGGTAGATTAATATTAAATTATGTCGATAATTCATAAAATATCAATAAAATATAAGATAATACTGATAATACTCATTACGAATATTATTTTAATATCACTTGGGTTTGTTTTAGAAATTTATTATTCAAGGAAATCATTAACCACTAGATATGTAGAAGATATTGGGTTTTATTCGAAAAAAATAGGCGAACAATGCGCTTCGAGTTTAGATTTTGACTATTCCAACGATGCCAAGCGTTTTTTAAAATCGTTTGAAAAAGTAAAAACTGTTCAACAGGCTTACATTTTTAATTCTCAAAAAAAGCTTTTTGCTCAATACGATGCGGATAGTTTAAATTTGAAGAAAAAAACAGTACCCAATTTGCACACCATCAAAAAAAATTACAAGTTCGTGGGCGATACCTTGTATTTTGTGGAAGAGATTGTGTATGAGGGCGAATTTGTAGGAAATATATTAGTTTTGGCTGATACAAAAATTTCGCAAGAAATGAAAGAACGCTATTTTATCTTAGGATTTGTATCTCTTGCTTTGACGTTATTTGCTTATTTACTAGCTAATTATATGCAAGGTTTTATATCCAAACCCATTATAAAGCTCTCCGAAACGGTGAACAAAATATCGGAAAAAAAAGATTATTCGATACGAATAACCAACGATTACAGCGATGAAATAGGAGTTTTGAACACGAAAATAAATAATTTTTTAGAGGTGATTCAAAACCGTGAAATAGAGCGCGATAAAGCAGAATTTGCATTGCGCGAGAGCGAAGATAGGTTTAGAAGCTTAGCCGAATTGTTGCCAGAAACCGTTTTTGAAGTGGATTCGTTTCTCGATTTTTTGTTCATAAACAAATCGGCAAGCGTTACATTTGGCTATTCTGAATTGGAAATGAACAATTTAAACTTCAATAACATAATTATAAGCACCGAACACGAAAAGTTACATTCAGTTATACGAAAATTAATCAATTCGCAAACTTCAATTCAAGACGAGTTTATTGCAGTACGCAAAAATGGTGAGCAATTTCCTGTTTTACTGTATGTTAGTCCACTTTTCCGCAATGGGTTACCCAAAGGTTTTAGAGGTATTTTAATTGATTTTTCGGAGCTGAAAAAAGCACAAAACGAAATAACACAATTAAATAAAGACTTGGAAAAGAGAGTAAAAGAGCGCACTCTCAAATTGGCAAAAGCTAACAAAGAGCTCTCCGAGGTAAGCTATGTTTCGGCACACGACCTAAAAACTCCCATACGCGGAATAACCCAACTAGCTACTTGGATTTTAAACGATTACAAAACAGAGCTAAATGCCGAAGTAATTCAAAACCTAGAAATGCTACTCAATAGAGCAAGCCACATGAACAAACTAGTAAATGGCATTTTGGAATATATCAGCACCAACACAAGTGGTAAAAATATGAGTAAATTTACTCTAAATGAGGTGATTAATATATTGAAACAAGAAAAAATAAAGCAACCCAATGTTATTTTTGAGCTTCAAGGCGAGCATGAAATTTTATATTACGAGAAAAATCATTTAATTCAGATTTTTGGGCATTTAATAGACAATTCTATTAAATTTAACAATAATGAGGTTATCAAAATAGCCATAAAAGTATCAACCAATGAATTAGATAGAGAATTTACTATTTCGGATAATGGAATTGGAATCGACCCCAAGTATCATAAAAAAGTATTAGGAGTATTCAAAACACTCTCCTCTGAATATTCGAACCAAAATGTTGGAATTGGGCTTGCATTAGTAAAAAAAATTATTGACCTTTACAATGGAAAAATTTCGATACACTCCGAGGGTGAATCAAAAGGAACAACAATAATTTTCAATTTAAAAGTAATACAAAGTGATAATGAATAATAACAAACCAATACTTCTAGTAGAAGACGATCTTATTGATTCAATGACAGTTAAAAGGGCATTGAAGGAAATAAAAATAGCAAATGAAATTGTTACCACCGAAAATGGCGAACATGCGCTGGAAATGCTTTCCAACATGGAAATGCTTCCTTGTATTATTTTACTAGACTTAAATATGCCAAAAATGAGTGGTTTAGAGTTTTTAGCGATTATAAAAAACGACAGCCGATACAAAATGATTCCGGTAATAATTCTTACCACTTCAAAGCAAGAAAAAGATAAGATAGAAAGCTACAAACACAGCATTGCTGGCTATATTGCCAAACCTGTTGACTATATGCAATTTGTTGAAGCTTTGCGTGTTATTAACTTATACTGGACTCTAAGCGAGCTTCCTAGCTAAAAAAAATGTTCACTTTTTTTGTAAAATAACTCATGAACAAAGAAATAAAAACAACTATTTTGTTTATCGACGATGACCCAATCGACCGATTAGGCTTTAAGCGTTTTGCTTTGAGCGAGAATTTTCCTTATGATTTTAAAATATCGGGTTCGATAAAAGAAACATTGGAATTTATTGAAAAAGAAGAGTTTGATGCTATAATCAGTGATTTCAATTTGGGTGATGGAAATGCACTGGAAATCATCAAAAATATTAACATTCCGGTAATTATTATCACAGGAATAGGCGATGGCGAAACAGCTGTAAAAGCCATGAAAGCAGGAGCTTACGATTTTTTAATAAAAGACAACTCGGGCGATTACTTAAAAACGCTTCCCATTGCAATAGAAAATGCACTAAAACACAAACGAGCTGAAAACGAACTGATTGAATACCGCGAACACTTAGAAGAAATTGTAAAACAGCGAACCATAGAACTCGAAAACGAAATAGAAGAACGGAAAAAAACGGAAAAAGAACTACTTTTAGCCACTCGAAAAGCCAAAGAATCGGATAGGCTAAAATCTGCTTTTTTGGCAAACATGTCGCACGAAATACGAACTCCCATGAATGCAATTCTTGGATTTGTAAGTCTTTTGGAAAACGACGATATTTCGGTTGAAGACCGTAAAAGTTATACCAATATAATTCAGAAAAATTCAATTCAATTGCTCGAAATTATTTCCGATATTATTGATATTTCTAAAATAGAATCGCAGCAACTCAAAATTAAATACACCAAATGCAATGTAAATAAACTGCTGCAATCGCTTTTTATTCAACATGATACACAAAGAGAGCAGCTAGGAAAACAAAATATTTCGCTTAGCTACCAAATGAATTTAACTGACGAGGAGAGTACCATCGAAACTGATGAAATTCGCCTTACCCAAATCATAAATAATCTACTTTCAAATGCCTTAAAATTTACCGAAAGTGGCGAAGTGAACTTTGGATATTCATTTAAAGGTCACAAGCATTTGCTATTTCATGTGAAAGATACCGGAATTGGAATAAAAGACGACAAAAAAGCTATTATTTTTGAGCGTTTCAGGCAATCGGAAGAAAGCAATGCACGCGATTATGGAGGAACTGGTCTAGGGCTTTCTATTTCAAAAGGTTTAGTAGAACTTTTGGGTGGAAATATCAGCCTTGATAGCCAATATGGCGAAGGCTCAACTTTTTATTTTACTATTCCGTACAAAAAATATGAAGAAAAAATAACCTTCCGAAGCCAAATAATTGAAGACTCGCAATTAAATTTAAACCTCGAAGGAAAAACGATTTTAATAGTAGATGACCGAGATGATGTGTTAAAATATATCAGCATTTTGTTGGAAAATACAAATGCAAACATGCTTTTTAGCTCCAATGGGCTTGATGCGGTGAATATGTTTGAAAAAAATCAAAACAAAATAAATTTAGTATTAATGGATATTCAACTACCTGGCATAGATGGTTATGAGGCAATTAGTAGAATAAAAAAAATTAATTCGCAAGTACCTATTATTGTGCAAACGGCTTATGCTTTCTCGGAAGACAAAGAGAACTCAATAAATATAGGATGCTCTGATTATTTAACAAAGCCCATTAGTAAAAATGAATTGTATCAAAAAATAGCAAAACATATCAATTCGTAGCAATCTTTTTTTAGAAATCGAGTTTAAAAACATCTTTAAGCTCTTGCAATGCTGCGTTTTTTTCAATCAAGTATGCCAATTTCTCGCCTTGTGAAAAAATAGGTTTTTGAATTTCTGTGGCTTTCACCTCCAAAATGAGCTCTATTTTTGCATTTTTGATTTGCGATTTTACATAACCCGATAGTTCACTATAAATCAAGCCTATTTCGTCTTTCAAAGTTAAATTTGGCAGAAAGAAATAAATTTTGTTACCCGAAATTTGAACTGCCGGCGAAGTAAGTCCATTGGAAACTCGTGGTTTTGCATCTTTTATTTTTTCTGCAAACAATTTAATCGCCGATTGAATTTGCACAATGGTAAAAGATTCATTCGCATCAACATCAACAGGCTCAAAATCAATAAGTTTAGCCTTAATTTCCTCTTTTTGTTCTGGTATTTTCCCTTCAATAGCATCGCGCAAACTAGGCATGGCAGAGCCTCTTGCTAAACTTGTTTTTCGCACCGCTACTTGCGGATTTATTTCAACAGACGTGTTTTGATTAACTTGCACATTTTTAACAGTTTCCGACTTTTCAGAAACTGGTTTAATTAACTCCTCAGATTTTTTTTTTTGGTTCGTTATAATATAACAAAGCTCGATGAGTGCAAGTTCTACATGCAACCGCTTACTACTACTGCTTTTATACTCCACATCGCACTTAGCCACTATATTCAAGCCCAAATACAAAAAGTCGATGCTGCATTTTTTTGCTTGTTCCAAGTATTTTTCTTTTATGCCAGCCCCTACCTCAAGCAATTTTACGGTTTCAGGGTTTCTACATACCATCAAATCTCTAAAATGGCTTCCTATTCCAGTTACAAAATGTTGAGCATCAAAACCATTGTCCAAAATTTCGTCGAAAGTAAGCAAAGCATCAGCTATTTTTTCGTTCAAAAAGAAATCTGTCAATTTAAAATAATAATCGTAATCGAGCACATTCAAATTGTCAATAGCGGCTTTGTAAGTCAATTTATTTCCGGCAAAACTTACAACTTGGTCAAAGAACGACAAGGCATCACGCATAGCCCCATCGGCTTTTTGGGCTATAATATTCAACGCTTCCGGTTCTGCTTCAATATTCTCACATTTAGCTACATACGCCAAATAATCGGCAGCACCTTCTACAGTAATTCGATTAAAATCAAAAATCTGACAGCGCGACAAAATAGTTGGCAAAATTTTATGTTTTTCGGTAGTTGCCAGCACAAAAATAGCATGCCGAGGTGGCTCTTCGAGTGTTTTCAAAAAAGCATTAAAAGCCTGTGTACTAAGCATGTGTACCTCATCGATGATATAAACGCTATAACTTCCTATTTGAGGCGGAATGCGCACTTGGTCGGTCAAACTTCTAATATCTTCCACCGAATTGTTTGAAGCCGCATCGAGTTCGTGTATGTTGTAAGAACGATTTTCGTCGAAAGCTTTGCACGATTCGCATTGGTTACAAGCCTCAAAATCAGCCGTTGGGTGAAAACAATTGATTGTTTTTGAAAAAATACGAGCGCAAGTAGTTTTACCAACTCCACGTGGTCCGCAAAACAAATAAGCATGTGCCAAATGCTTATTTTTAATTGCATTTTTGAGCGTAGTTGTAATTGATTTTTGCCCTACAACCGAATGAAAATCAGCGGGTCTATATTTTCGTGCCGAAACAATAAAATTATCCATAAGTATATTTTAAAATCAAGCAATTTGCTTAATTTTGAATCAATTTTTACTATTTTTTTTAAAAATTCATACTCAAACAAGCTCTAAATCAATCTGAAAATCTTGAATTGTTTTTAAATAATTCAGCTCTTCTTGGCTTAGTTTGGTAGCATTCAAAATGATTTCGTCGCTAATGCCTTGTTTTAGCAATGAAAAAGCGACTTTTCTTTTTTCTTTTT
>JAIFNL010000084.1 GCA_020047755.1 Bacteroidota bacterium | reverse complement strand
AATCACGAAAAGTTAGTGATTTTTCAAAACCAATTCAACGATTTGAAACATATTGAAAACCAATTGGTAACTCAAACAAACGAACTTTCGGCTTTACTCAAAAACAAACTAAAATTAGAGGAAAAACAAAACACAGAAAACCAAAAGTTTGAAATAACTCAAACAGAATTAGCCAGCAAAACCTTAGAACTTTCCAAACTTGAGCCTATTCTTGAAAAAGTAGAACAACTTGATAACGAAATGCTTATAAAAAATGCTCAACTAAAAGAACTAAACTCGCAAAATACCGAAATAATTAAAAGTATAGAACAAAAAACACACGAAATTAAAACCTTAACCCAGTCGATAGAAAAATTCAATATCGAAAAAACAAAAATAGAAAAATTTATAGCAGAAAATTCTGATTTTCAAGAACTTTCAAAAGAACTAAGCTCACTTAAACAAGCTTCACATCATTACATCGAACTGAAAAAAGAATTTCTTTCTATCAAAAATAAAACAATAGAAAATAGCATAATTAAAAATAAGTTTGATGCTGAAAACATTTACAATTTTATAAAAACGGAATTTGATAAAATTTCCGATGAAATAGCTAATTTGAGAAAACAAACCACATTGTCGCCCAATGAAGCCGCCAAAATACAAACGCAAATAGAAAATTTGAGAGAAAAATACAAAGCAATTGAACAGTTGCGCAAGTCGGTAAATCAAATGCAACTAATTGAAAAAGAACTAAATGAGCTAGACGACAAAATTCAATCTGAGAAAAACGAAATTCCCAAACTCAATAACAAAGAAGCCGATTTAAAAGCCAAACTTCAAATCATTCAAACACATATAGAAGAGCTGAAAATCAGACAACAAAGGCAACTATTGGAAAAAAACTACGAAAAAGACCGCAAAAAGTTAGAAGAAAACCAAGCCTGCCCGCTTTGTGGTTCTGTGCATCACCCCTTTGTGCAAAATTATGAAAATGAGCTAGATTCGACACAAAAGCTTTTGCAAAAACAAGAGAATTTACTCACTACAACCCAAAAAGAAATAACAGAAACAGAAAAAGAAATTCTAAAACGAAACTTATTAATCGAATCGACAACTAAAAATTTCGACGAAAAAACACTTTTACAAAATGAAGAAAAACAAATAGTTGAAAAAATCAAAAATACCTATAAACTTTCAATCACTAGCTTAAATGAGATTGAAAGCCAAATGAATTTAATCAAAAATGAAGGGCTAGAACTAGGAAAAAACCTCAAAATACTTGAAAATTTAAGAGAAGCCGAAAAACAAAAATCGGAATTAGAATTGCTTTTCGAGAAAATTAAAAATATTTTCAAATACCAACAAACTATTCAAGAATTTAGTTCAAAATACGCTCGTATTTTGAGTAAAAATGGCATTATCGAAAATATTTATAACGAATTAGAAACATTTTCAATAAAGTTTGAAAAAGAAAAAGCACGCTTTAATCAACTCCAAAACACCATTCACGAGAACGATAATATATTAAAAATCAAAATAATAGATTTAGAAAGCAATGAAACTAAAAAAGCAGAATTGAACGCAAAATTAAGCGAAACAACAACTCAATTTAATGGCATTCAAGACCAAAGAATTGAACTTTTTGGAAATAAAAACCCAAAAATGGAATTGAAAAATAAAACAATAGAAATAAAGAATCTTTCTGAAAAACAGCAAATTATACAAAACGAACTCACAAAAACAGAAACCGAATTAAAATCGACCCAAAGTACAATAAATACAACCAACCAAAAGGTAAACCAAAACAATGAACAAAAGCAACAACAAGAAATAGAACTACTCGAAAAAATTAAAACGATTGGATTTCAAGACATTAAGTTAGCCGAAAAAGCAATTCTTTCAGAAAAAGAACTTACCGAATTAAAATTGACCGAAAAAAAGTTGGATAACGATTATATTGCTATAAATCAATCATTAACAGATAAAACTCAAAACATAGAAGAATTGAAACAACAAGATGATACTTCCATTTCGCTAATTGAATTAGAACAAAAAGTAACTGAAAATACCAATATTTTTAATCAAAATACAAAAGAATTAGGTATCATTAGCAACAAACTTGCAAACGATGCAATGAATAAAAAAACAGTTGCAGAAATACTTCAAACCATTGAAAAACAACAAAAAGAAACCATAAAATGGGAAAACTTAAACCGCATAATAGGCGATGCCAAAGGTAAAATATTTACCGATTATGCACAGAAGTTGAGCTTAAAACAATTATTTTTCTTGGCAAACAAACACTTAAAAGTATTAGACCAACGCTATTTGATTGATACACAAAACTCTGCAAAAGATATTTTTGTACTCGATGGCTATCAAGGCAATGCGATGCGCTCGGTAAAAACACTTTCGGGTGGGGAAAGTTTTCTGGTAAGCTTGGCACTTGCGTTGGGCTTGTCCGACATGGCTGGGCGAGATACACAAATCGGCAGCCTTTTTATCGACGAAGGCTTTGGCTCACTCGACCAGCAAGCCCTTGATACTGCGCTTAGTGCGCTCGAAAAGCTGCAAAGCGAAAGCAACAAAACCATAGGAATTATTTCGCACGTTAGCTCACTAAAAGAGCGCATTCAAACCCAGATAGAACTCAAGAAGTCAAACTCTGCCTTTTCTGAGCTCATTATTCATTCGTAAAAAAATAATAATAACTTTTTGCAGCAAAATGCAAGTCATGTTAAAAAAAAGTTAATTATTAACGAATGCTTTTATTTATTTTAATTATTAATACTTTAGTAATCAAATATTTTAGAGGTTAGAAAAAAAAGCAATGCCAATTTTAAAACAAAATAATAAAATTAATACTTGCAAACAGATAAATAATTTCTAGTTTTACACAAAATTTTAAGCAAAAAAGCAAAATTAATTACAATTTGAAAGTAAAGAATCTGTTTTAAGTTTTAAATTTTAAAAAATAATAAAGATTCATAGAAATATAAAAGAAGTATGTTTTCAAATATTTTGTCTTATAAAAGAGCAGAAATATCAAAAAATAGCAGGCTGTCGAATAGCGAACGCCTTGGATTTCTTTTTGTTATCAATACTATTACTCTTACCACGATTATTACCCCTTTGGGGTTCACTTCTATTATATAATTCCGAAAAATAGCAGCCCTTGCGCTTACTCAAAAAGCTAAAAATCAACTTGCTGCAAACTAAAACTTTTTTAAATTCAAGCTTAGCATCAAAATTAATCTGAATTTTGATGTAGATTAATTTAATAGTTAAATATAAATCAATCGTTTAAATCAATATAATTATATGAGAGTACTGAAATTTGGAGGCACTTCTGTTGCCAATGCTGAAAATATCTTAAAAGTTATTGAAATTGTAAAAGAAAAGAGCCAAAGTGAACAAATAATAACTGTTGTTTCTGCTATGGGTGGAATTACCGACACATTAATAAAATGTGGAGATTTGGCTTGCGAAGGCGATACTAATTATAAAAATGTAATTTCCGAAATCGAATCTAGGCACATTGTAGCCGTAAATTCTCTTTTGCCACTCGAAAAACAAGGCTCAGTGAAGGGAAATATTAAATTCATAATGAACGAGTTAGAAGATATTTGCCATGGAATTTATTTACTCAACGATATTTCGCCAAAAACACGTGATTACTTATTAAGTTTTGGCGAAAGACTTTCTTCGTTGATTATTGCCGAAACTTTTAATTACAAGAAAATCAATACATTGTTAGTTGATTCGAGAGATATTATTGTAACTGACGAAAATTTTGGAAATGCAAAAGTGAATTTTGCCGAAACCAACAACAAAATAATAGAACTTGTATCAAAAGACAACTCTAATATGCTTGTTTCTGGTTTCATTGCATCGTCGATGCGTAAGCGTTTAACTACCTTGGGCAGAGGTGGTTCTGACTACACTGCTGCGATAATTGCTGCTGCACTTGATGTTGAAATGCTCGAGATTTGGACAGATGTAAGCGGCGTAATGACGGCAGACCCAAACCTTGTTAGCAACGCTTTTCCGCTAGAGCAAATGTCGTATGAAGAAGCGATGGAACTTTCACACTTTGGAGCAAAAGTTATTTATCCACCTACTATTCAGCCTGTTTTAAATAAAGAAATTCCAATTCTCATCAAAAATACATTTGCACCTTACGAAAAAGGAACGCTAATAAGTAAACAGGGAATTGACAACGGAAATCCTGTGAAAGGTCTTTCGCGCATCAAGGAGCTTGCACTTTTGACACTTACCGGCGGAAGTATGGTGGGTGTTACTGGAATTGCAGCGCGTTTATTTTCAGCACTTTCCAGAGCAAAAGTGAATGTTATTTTCATCACACAAGCCTCATCGGAACATACTATTTCGCTAGGAATAGAGCAAAAAGAAGTGGAAAACGCAGTAGAATCAATTGAAAATGAATTTGAAGCCGAAATTAACCTTCAAAAGATTGATAGAGTGCATGTTGAAGATAATTTATCAATCGTAGCACTTGTTGGCGACAACATGAAATCGTCGGTAGGTTTGAGTGGAAAAGCCTTTAATGCTCTGGGTAAAAATGGAATAAATGTAAGAGCCATTGCACAAGGCTCTACGGAGCGGAATATTTCGATTGTTGTAAACCGAAATGACGTGAAAAAAGCTCTAAATGTGCTACATGAGCGGTTTTTCTTATCCAAAGTAAAGAAAATTCACTTGTTCATTGTAGGCGTAGGAAATGTCGGAAAAACTTTACTCTCGCAAATAAAAAACCAGTATTCGGTATTAAAAGACGAATACAAAATAGAACTAAAAGTAATGGCATTGGCAAACTCGAAAAGAATGCTTTTTGCTGATAATCAAATAGATTTAGAAACATGGGAAAGCGACTTGTCTAATGGCGAACCAATGAACAAAGAACTTTTTGTAGCTAAAATGAAGCAGCGAAATATTCGCAATACTGTTTTTATCGACAATACCGCTAATCCCGAAATTGCAGGTTTGTATGAAAGTATTCTCGAAAAAAGTATTTCGGTAGTTTGCTCAAATAAAATTGCAGCTTCGTCTAAGTTCTACAATTATCTTAAACTAAATGAATTAGCTAAGAATAAAAATGTGCGCTTTTTGTACGAAACCAATGTGGGCGCGGGTTTGCCAGTTTTGAAAACCATTCAAGACATGGTTAAAAGTGGCGACAAGATTACACGAATCCAAGCCGTATTATCAGGTAGTTTAAATTTCATTTCCAACAACTTTGTGGCAGGAACTAGTTTTTACGATGTCGTGAAACAAGCTATGAATGAGGGATATACCGAACCAGACCCGCGCATTGACCTTAGCGGAACCGATGTAGCACGAAAAATTTTAATTTTAGCACGCGAAGCAGGTTATCAATTGGAAATGAGCGATATTCAAATCAATTCGTTCATTCCTTCTGAAATTATGGGAAAACCATCGGTGGAAGAGTTTCTACTTGCTGTAAAAGAAAATAATCAAGTATTCGATTTGCTTCGTGAAAATGCAGAGAAAAAAGAAAACAAACTGCGTTTTGTAGCCGAGTTTAACAAGGGAAAAGCGAGTGTAGGGCTAATAGAAGCTTCAAAATCAGATGCTTATTATCATTTAGATGGCAAGGACAACATTGTTTTGATTTACTCAACTCGTTATCCTGAGCAACCTATGGTAATTAAAGGCGCGGGTGCAGGTGCAGCAGTAACCGCTTCGGGCGTTTTTGCTGATATTATGATGCTTGCTACTAATTAATTGTACTTCAAAAAAGAGTTCTAAACTATGGAAAAAATTAAAATCTTTGCGCCTGCTACGGTTGCAAATGTATCGTGTGCTTTCGACGTTTTGGGTTTTCCATTGCAAGAAACGGGCGATGTAATGACGTTTTTGAAAACCTCAGAAACAGGCGTAAAAATCAGAATGTTAGGGAATAGCAATTTACCTACCGAAGCCGAAAGAAATGTTGCTGGAGTGGTAGCATTGGCAATGTTGGAACGCAAAAGTTCTGGCTTTGGTGTTGAAATAGAGATAGATAAACGAATAAAACCCGGCAGCGGAATTGGCTCAAGTGCGGCAAGCGCAGCAGGCGCAGCTTTTGGTATGAACTTAATTTTGGGTGAAGTCTTTAACCAAAACGAACTGATTGAGTTTGCTATGTTGGGCGAAAAGTTAGCTTCGGGTGTGGCACATGCCGACAATGTAGCTCCTTGCATTACAGGTGGTTTCGCGTTGGTACGCAGTTACGAGCCGCTTGATGTAATTCGCATCGAATCGCCTGATGAACTGTATGTTACCATTCTTCACCCACAAATAGAGGTCAAAACTTCGGATTCGCGCAGGGTGTTGAAAAAGGAATTGCCACTCAAAACCGCCGTTAAACAGTGGGGAAATATTGCCAGTCTTATTTCGGCTTTGCATACTTCTGATTACGAACTACTTGGTCGTTCTCTCGAAGATATAATTATAGAGCCTATTCGTTCGGTTTTTATACCACTTTTTTATGAAGTGAAGCAAGCTGCAAAAGATGCCGGAACGCTCGGTAGTGGAATTTCAGGGTCGGGTCCTTCTATTTTTGCACTGAGCAAAGGCTTGGAAACTGCAACAAAAGCTGCCGAAGCCATGAAAAAAGTTTATGCTCAAACAGATATTGAATTTGATATTCATGTGTCGAAAATAGCAGCAACAGGTTGTAGATTGCTCTAATTAAAATGTGTTTATAAAGTCCATTTTTATAATTAGCTACGGCATTTATGCCGTAGTAAATAAATAAATGTCCCCATGGGCTTTAGCCCAAAAGCTTAGAATAAGGGCTAAAGCCCAAACCATCTTTCAATTTTCTTACACCGCCCTAAAGGACGGTGCTAGTTATTTTGAGTTTATAAACAGACTCTAATTAAAAAAAAGTCAAACAACATCTTATCTTTTTTTATAATTTTTAAAACTAATTTGCATAAATTTTCAAAAATGAACTATAAAAGTACCAATAATAAATCGGAAATAGTTAATTTCGACCAAGCAGTAGTAAAAGGTTTGGCTGATGATAAAGGTTTGTTTTTTCCGTTGGAGATTCCAAGATTACCAGATTCTTTCTTTGAGAATCTCAAAACTATGAAACTTAGCGAAATAGCATTTCAATTCTTAAAACCTTATGTAGGGAACGTGCTAACTGAAAAGGAAATAGCCGATATACTAAATGATGCCCTCAATTTTGAAATACCTTTGGTAAAAGTTGCTGAAAATGTTTATTCGTTGGAGTTATTTCATGGTCCCACGCATGCTTTCAAAGATGTAGGCGCACGTGTGATGGCGCGTTTTTTGGCAAAGTTTTCGGGTAAAAACAAGAAAGTTACTGTTTTGGTAGCTACTTCGGGCGACACGGGAAGTGCTGTTGCTAGTGGGTTTTTAGATGTGGAAGGCGTTGAGGTTGTGGTACTTTACCCCAAAGGCATGGTAAGTACTATCCAAGAAAAACAATTTACTACGCTGGGCAAAAATATTACTGCTCTCGAAATTTCGGGAACCTTCGACGATTGCCAACGTATGGTAAAAGAGGCATTTATGGACAAAGAGCTTTCGGAGAAAATGAATCTCTCGTCGGCAAATTCGATTAATGTTGCTCGTTTTTTGCCGCAAGCGGTTTATTATTTTTATGCGTTTGCACAACTCAAAGACACACACAAACCTGTTGTGTTTTCGGTGCCTAGTGGCAATTATGGTAATTTAACGGCGGGGCTTTTTGCTAAGCAATCGGGTTTGCCTATTGACAAATTTATTGCCTCTTCGAATATTAATAATGTAGTTCCCAAATACATAGAGACTGGTAATTTTGAGCCTACTGCTTCGGTTCAAACCATTTCGAATGCTATGGACGTGGGAAATCCAAGTAACTTTGCTCGAATCTTGGAAATTTATAACCATTCGTGGAGCGAAATCACTAAAAACATTGAAGCTTATACCTTTAGCGACCACGACACCCGAAAAACAATGCGAGAAGTGTTTGAGGAAAACAATTACATTCTCGACCCACACGGCGCAGTAGCTTATTGTGGATTAAGAACTTATATGCAAAAGCACGACGTTGTGGGAATTTTCTTAGAAACAGCTCACCCTGCTAAGTTTTTTGAAACCGTAGAAGAAAGCATTCCTATTAAAGTTAAAATACCAGATAATTTACAAGAAAGCTTGAAAAGAGAAAAGCTTTCGATTCAAATGAATAACTCCTTTGACGAACTAAAACATTTTTTATTAAACACCTTTGTGAATTCTGAATTGACTAAGGTTTAACGAAAATAAAAAAACCAACGCAAAACGTTGGTTTTTTTTATTTCTAACCATTAATCGTTAATCATTATTTTTCAGGTGCATTTTCCAAAATGTGTAAAAGCCAATCCCAAAACATTTGAACGGTTTTAATTTCAAGTCTTTCATCTGGTGAATGTGCGCCTTTTATGGTTGGTCCAAAAGAAACCATATCCAAATATGGATACTTTTCTAAAAACAAACCACATTCCAAACCTGCATGAATTGCTTTTACTTTAGGAATATTTCCAAAAACACTTTCGTAGCTTTTGCTGGCAATAGCTAGAATTTCAGAGTTTTGGTTTGGTTGCCAGCCGGGATAACCCGAATTGCTTTTGACCTTTGCATCTGCTAAGCGGAAAACAGACTGCACCATATTTACAATATCCGTTTTAGCCGATTCGACTGAGCTACGTTGGCTTGTTGTAACTACAATTGTGCTATTTTCGGCAAATTTGACTGATGCTAAGTTTGTTGATGTTTCAACCAATTCTGGAATCAAATCGCTGTAACGAATTTCGCCATGCGGACAAGCGTAGAGCGATAGCAGCAATTTTCGGCGTGCTTCCTTGTCAATTGCTGTTTTGGGTAATTTTATTTCTTCGCACACAACAAGCGCGTCGGGAGCTTTAAAACCTAGCTCGTTTCTAATGATTTGAGTAAATTCGTTGGCAAGCCCTTCTACAATTTCTTTTTTCTTTGAGGAGATTACAATATCGGCAAAAGCTTCGCGCGGAATTGCATTTCTAAGGTTTCCGCCATCGAATAGCGAAAGTTTGTATTCTATTTTGTTGATTAATTCAAACAAAAAACGATTCAAAATTTTAATTGAATTGCCCAAGCCTTTGTTAATATCATCGCCAGAGTGTCCGCCTTTTAAACCTTTTACGGTTATTCTAAAGGCTTCTCCTTTTTTTAGTTTTTCTTCTTCGTAAGTAAAAGTAGCCACGGTGTCTTTGCCTCCGGCACAGCCTATGTATAGTTCGCCTTCGTCTTCGGAGTCGAGATTTAATAAAATTTTCGATTCGATAAAATTCTCTTCCAAATTAAATGCTCCCGACATGCCGGACTCTTCGTCGATTGTAAACAAGCATTCAATAGCTCCGTGCTTTAAGTCAGTTGCTGCCAAAATAGCCAGTTGTGCTGCCACACCGATTCCATCGTCGGCACCCAGCGTAGTGCCTTTGGCTTTTACCCACCCGTTGTCGATGTAGGTTTGAATAGAATCTGTTTCAAAATTGTGTTCAGTGCCTTCATTTTTTTCGCAAACCATGTCGAGATGGCTTTGCAAAACAATTGATTTTTTATTTTCAAAACCGACAGTTGCAGGTTTTCGGATAACTACGTTGCCAATCAAATCTTTTTTTGCCTGAAGGTTATATTTTTTTGCAAATTCCAACAAGTAAGCAATGATTTTTTCTTCTTTCTTTGAGGGACGAGGAATTTTTGTTATATCATCAAAAAACTCCCATACAATCTTTGGTTCAAGTTCTCTTAATGTCATTCTATTTTTAATTATTGCCTTTAAAATTATAAGTTCAAATTCTAAGTTTAAATTTGCCAAATATACTTATTCTTTTTCAATATTCAAAAAAAAAAAATGGATTAAGTAATTGATAGCGTAACTTGATAGCGACCGAAATTTTAAGAAAAACAAAATTACGCGATTTTTTCCAAATTCTAATAACAAATTGTTGCATTGTTCAATTGTTCAATTGTTCAATTATTATTTTATCATTAAAAATTGAAAAAAAAATCAATTTTAGCTAATTTTTTCAAAAAGTCACCATTTTCGGGCTTTAGCCCAAATTGGGAGCGCATGTATTTTGGGCTAAAGCCTGATTTTCGGTGGTTTTCATTTTCCCGACCTGAAGGACGGGGCTAATTATTTTTTTTAAAACAACATCTATATAAAATACCGGCTTATTTTTGTTGTGTTGGGGGTCTGTTTTTGTTGGTTGGGTAGGAAAAATGGCTGATTTTAAGGCGAATAATACTTTGGGAGAATGATTTTTGGCGAATCCGATTGCTTTTTTGGTGAGTACGATGAGGTTTTTTT
>JAIFNL010000184.1 GCA_020047755.1 Bacteroidota bacterium | reverse complement strand
CGAGAATTTACCCATTAAATTGGCAAACGAAAAAGAACAAGCTAAGATTGAAAAACTTGTGGATAAAATATTAAAAATGAAGGAAGAAAATATAGAAGCTGATGTTTCGGAGCAAACAAATAAAATAGACAAATTGGTTTACAAATTATACGATTTGACTGATGCAGAAATTGCAATAATAGAAGGAAAGTAAAAAAGTGCCGCAAGGCACTTTTTAATGATTAATGCTTTAACGATTAATGTTTTTTTTTCGCTAAGTTTTTTTATAAGGGAATAAGGTTTTGATATGGTGCGGTTTAACTTGGCTACTAAGGTTGAAAAAAAAGGAAATAAGGTTTTTTATAATTGATAGTTGATAATTGATAATGTTTGAATATTGATACGATGACTTTGAGTCATCGTATCAATAGCATTTTAAAGAAGTTCTTTTATTTTGGTTTCAAATTCATTGTATTTGAACTCTTTGAGGAGTTTTAGGAAAGTTTCGCAACCTTTTTATTAACGATTAATGTTTAACGATTAATGTTTAATGGTTAGCTGTAAAGTTTCACCACGTTATTAATTATTAATTATCAATTATTTTTTATTTTGCATCAACAATATGTTATATTCTAATGTACTAACCCCCCAACCCCTTAAAATGGGCAGGGTTGTTAAGTACTAATAAGATATGATAACTTATAGTTATTTATTATATCTTATTACAACTTAAAAGCTTATTCTGCACAAGGCTTAACTTTAACGGTATTGAATTCTTAATTCTTAAAATAGCACAGGTACTTAAAACAACCACAATTAAATTTGAAGCAATAAAAAAGATTCAAAAAAAGTTGCTTTTATATTTTTTTCTTTTTACCTTTGTCAAAAGCTATCCTTGTAAAATATTTTTCAAAAATCATAAACATTAATTTAGATAATCTACACACAAGTAGAAAAGTTTTGTTATATATATCAAATATAACAACAAGATATATTATATTTTTGAAAACGAACTATGAGCGATGAGCATTTTAAGAATTTTAAAAATACAATCATTAACTAATATTTGTTTATACTATGAAAAATTTTACAATAATTATCGTTTTACTATTTTTAGCAAATTCATTATTTGCGCAAACATCAACAAAACCATTTAGTTTTCAAGGCTATGCCATCGATTCAGAAGGCAAAGCCCTTGCTACTACCTCAGTAACTGTAAAATTTACAGTCTATGATACCGGCGGAAGCGGAGCAAGCTATTCAGAGGAAGATACAAAAACAACCGATGCTTACGGTGTATTTACTGCCTACATAGGCGACGGTGCGCCCAATGATTTCAAAAAGTTGAACTTTACCGCCAAAAACGCCTACTTCAAAATGAAAGTAGAAGTAAAAAAAACCGTTTCGGGAACATACACAACTATTCACGACGACTTAATGGCTGAAGTACCTTATGCACGTTTTGCCGAAAACGGGGTTCCGGTAGGTACAATTGTTCCTTTTGCTGGTCCTAAAACTAAGATTCCAGATGGATGGCTGGCTTGCGATGGCACATCTTACGATGGATCTAACGCTGCTTATGCTCAATTGTACAACATTATAGGAGCAGCTTGGGGAAGCTCAGGTGGTACTAACTTCAATGTACCCGATTTGAGAGGTCAGTTCTTGCGCGGAGTTTCCGAAACCCTTACTACTGACCCCGACAAAGATACAAGAACTGGAAACACAGGTGGAGCTACGGGAAATACAGTAGGTACATACCAAAACGATATTTTCCGCACACATACACACACCGGAACTACTAATACCGATGGCGCACATACGCATTCGAGTAATCAAACACACAGAGCCGATAATGACGACAATGACGATCCGCATCAATACTTATCGCCCGAAGCCTTCAATGAAACAACAATGGTGATACCTACAACAGGCAGCTCACATTCACATGCTTTTACTACCAATGCAACCGGCAACTCAGAAACTCGTCCTGTAAATGCTTATGTTTATTACATTATTAAATACTAAAAGAAATAGAATTAGGAATTAAGTATTAATTGCATAACACGATTAATTTCTTAATTCGATGTACTAATTACTAATTTATTAAGTACTAACTACTAAGTACTAATTTAATACAAAAGAAATGAAGAAAATAATAATAATAGTAAGCATCGTATTGTTTTCTGCCCTTTCCCTATATTCACAGGAACGTCCCTTTGTAATGGGATATATGGGTGGACAACAACAGCCCATCGAAAATGGTACTGTGCAAGTATCATTTGGTGGCGGCATACCCAATGCTACACAATGGTCGGCACTTACTCCCGACAATATGCGTGTAATGCTTGGTTTTAGATACAATACTTTGTATGTACAAAACGCTTTCGATAAAGAACTATTTGCATCAAAAGGATATTATAGCGATTATGTAGAACTTAGATGGGAATTGGCTCGGTATGAAAACCAAGTTACTGGATTTAAAGTCTATCGCAAAATACTTAATTCCACCGACGATTCCACTATGGTAGCTTCCCTTTCTGCCGATGTAAGAAGTTGGCGCGATGAATATACCGAGTCGAATGTTATTTATCAATATACCGTAATAGCTCAGGGAATTACAAAATTCAATCAAAAAATGATGAACTACATCGATGGTATTGGATTTAGAGTTCCTTATGGTAGAATTTACGGACGAGTAACCTACAAAGGCGGCACTGCCGTAGAGGGTGTACGTTTGATTGCCGAAACCGAAGACGACTTCTCGGGTAGCAGCTTAAAACTCAATGGAACAAGTTCCTATTTGGTAATTGCGCCACCTACGGGCGACCCAAACTTTAAGTTCGACAATGAATTTACTTTCCAAGCATGGTTCAAACCCAACGCTTCGGCTACATCGTGTTTGGTGGAAAAGCAAGGACAATATAAAATAACCCACTCAGCCGGACAAATCAATTTTACTGCCGCTGGGCAAACTGTTACACTCAACTTTACTCAAAAAGTTGATACTTTTTTCAACGTTACTGCCATTAGAGGAAGCGACGATACTTTGCGTTTGTTTGTAATTTACGATTACGAGAATTATTTCCAAACAAAAGCAAAACTTACCGTTGCAACTCCCGCCAATGACAATGCTGTTTATATAGGAAAAAGCTCGTTAGGTGAATATTTCAACGGCTGGGTAGATGAAGTGCGCATTTGGCACAAAGGACTTACCCCAAAATACGCCATCGAATCGGCTATTATGTACATAGCCGGAACCGAAACAGGTTTAACGGCTTACTATCGAATGAACGAAAATACTGGTACAGCCATTTACGACCTTTCGCGCAAAGGATTTACTTTCAACGAAGAGCATGGCTTGGCGTATCAAACCACTTGGTCGAGCAATGTTCCTTTTTCGCGGCAACTGAGTGTAATGGGAATGACCGACAACAATGGAAACTACATTATTTCGGGCATTCCGTTTGAAACTGATGGTTCTATTTATCGAATTGTACCTATTTTCGGAACACATACCTTTGAACCCAACGAAAAGCTGTTGTTTATAGGTCCGGGTTCAACTTCGCATAGCAATATTGATTTTACCGACGTTGCCTCTTTTACCGTTACAGCTAATATTTATTACAAAAATACTCGTTTCCCTGTATCCGATGTTTTTGTAAAGATTGATGGTATTTCGGCAGTTTCAGGCGAAGGAATGCCCATAATGTCCGATGCAAGCGGTAAAGTAACGCTCGATGTTCCTATTGGTAAGCATTTTATTACCTTTGAGAAAGTAGGTCATGGTTTTGAAAACGATGGTCGCTTCCCTGCACTAGGTCTGTATGCCGACGATAGATTCGATTTCCAAGAAAACTTCTCCATTCAATACGACATTTTAGACACCACACTGGTTAAAGTGGTAGGAAAAGTAGTAGGTGGACCCAAACAAGCTGCCATGCCAATAGGTTTAGGGAAATCTAAAAACAATATTGGAAATGCCAAAATTGTATTGGGAACAGTAAAAGGATTCGATTTGATAGGCGCAACAGCACCTACTCTAACCTCATCATGGAACAATCAATCCTATGAAAACGGAGTATTAACCAACAAGGGTGTTACCAAATACGAAGTAAATAGTTCGGCAAAAAAGCAAATTGACATTTTTCCTGATGAAACAACGGGCGAGTATTTTGCTTATCTATTACCCGAAAAATATTTAGTAACCTCGGTGGTAGCTGGAACATTAGTTGGAAAATACACTTTCGATGCTAGTTATCACACCACCATCGATTTAACCAAAGTTTCCACCTTTAAACATACCGAAATAGATTCGGTAGTTGTAGGTCAAGTGCTTTCGTCAAATGGGCGTGATACTATTTTTGTATATAAAGTAGATAGCGTAAATTATCAGCATAATCAAGACTTTATTCTCAGAGTAAAACCATCGATAGATGTAGTAAACCAAAACGATGAAGCCGACTTTTGGGAAGCAAAAGTAAAAGCAAAAGACGGAACTACGGTAGATGTGGTTGATGCCAATGGAAATCCGAAAACAAATTATCCTATTTTCATTCAGCGTAACCAATACGAACTTGAAATAGCTGTATTTGAACAATACACGAACTCTAATACAAGCCAAATAGACGATGTACCTGTAACGGACGGAACGGTAGAAATTCAAAATTTCTTATCTACCAACGAATCGAAGGTAGTATATAAGGTAAGCAAATTAGGAACAGTCAATTACAAATTCACAGCAGGACTTCCCAACATTACTACCGGAGGAATAGGCGACTATCTTAAAACCTTAAACATAGTAGCCTTTACCGGAAAAAACGGAACGATTAAAACGGATTGGTTTCCGGGTGGTTCGGGCATTTTCGATTGGCTACCTTCAGGCGAGGTCTTTAAAGGGTATGTTTTGGGTGGTATGCCTACGGGAAATAATTTCGTAACCTTAGGACCTTCTAAAGTAGATATGATTTTACGCGACCCTCCGGGTTCGGGTAGTTACTCATTCTTTGAAAAAGGAAAATCGGTTTCCAAAACAACTACTTTTGATGTGCAAAACTCAAACTCCGGAACCGAAAGTCTTACTTTCCAATTGGGAGCTGAAGTGAAAGTTTTTGCTGGTGTTGGTGCCGGAACAATTACCGAAACAGAATACTCTCACGATGTTACGGTAGGAATAGAACACGAAGAAACATGGGTGAAAGGCAACACCACTTCTTCCACCACCACCACCACCGAACGTTGGGCTACAAGTGCCGAGTCTGATTTTGTAGGCGATGTGGGCGATGTATTCATTGGACACTCTACGAATATTGTTTATGGTATGTCGTTTTTTATCGATTTAGTACCCGAAACGCAATGTGTTGGTTGTGTTACAGATACAGAATTACCAAGCTATTCGATAGGAACACACAAAGCAGTAAGGGTAAATCCAAAATTTGGAACGGGTTTTATTTATTCACAAAACCATATCCAAAATTACTTGATACCGAATTTGCGTATGTTGCGCAATAACTTCTTTGCCAATCGACCTGACGTGTATCAGTGTGTAATTTGCGACCCAAACAACCCCAAATATGGAACCAACAACACAACAGGTAGTACAAATAGTACAGGTTATAGTGGTGGCGATGTGTACAATATAACCATTCCGGCAGGTTGGGCAGCAGATTCCTTGTTTGTAGATTCTGTTAAATTTTACAACCAACAAATAGCGGGTTGGGAAGAACTAATGGCTCGCAACGAACGCGAAAAAGTAGAAGCTAAAACAGTAAGAAATCACTCTTTTGACGCAGGAGCCGTGTACGAGAACACCATAACTTACGAAGACTCCGAAACCACAAGCAGCTCGTTTGAATGGTCAATCTCTCCAAAGCTATCACTCGATTTAGGCTTTTCGTTCAATAAATTTGGAATGAAAGTAGGGATAGAAGAATCGTACAAACATGTTGAAACCAATTCTACCGAAGACGAAACTGTTAATTCCGTTTCATTTGGTTATGTTTTGACAGATACTGACGAAGGTGATTATTTTAGTATCGATGTGAAAGAGCCAAAAACTCAAACGGGTCCGGTATTTTATACCAAAGGCGGTCAAACATCATGTCCTTATGAAGGTGCAATCACTACCAAATACCACAATCCGGGTACTATTCTTTCCGAAGCTACCATGCAACGTGAAAAGCCTTTAATTTCGGTAGAAAATGCGATTGTAGCCGGAGTACCCGAAGACGATGCAGCCGTTTTTAATGTGCAATTAAGAAATATTTCTGAAACAGGAGACGACTCTTGGTTTTTCCTTGTTATTGATGAGGCTTCCAATCAAAATGGCGCATTAATTAAAATGGACGGTAGCGCAATCGGCAACGGACGTTTGATTAAAATATCAGCAGGAACTACTTTGAATAAAATAATAACCATTGAAAAAACAGTAGCGAGTGTTTACGATTACAACAACATTGGTTTGATACTTCGCTCTGTGTGTCAATGGGACGTAGGAACTTTTCCTGATATTTCGGATACAGTTCAGGTTACTGCCAAATTTCAGCCTGTTTGCTCAAAAGTAGATATTACTCAACTCAACGACAAATGGGTAACCAACACAAATACAATTGATACGAAATTGTCGATAGGTATTAATAACTACAATTTGGCACATTTATCGCTCGAACGAATTGCATTCCAGTACAAAAGCTCGGCTTCTTCGCAGTGGATAACCGAAATGACTTTCTACAAAGATATGACCGACTTTACGGCTGCAAATGATCCGAAAACGCACATCAATGGTGCTACTTCATTAACTTACGATTGGTACATGAAGGATTTTCCGGATAGAAATTACGACATTCGTGTGCAAACACAATGCGCTGATGGAACGGAAAATAATTCGGTTATTTTGTCGGGAATAAAAGACACCAAACGACCTACTGTTTTTGGTACTCCACAGCCAGGAGATGGTATTCTTTCGCCAGGTGAGGATATTTTACTCACGTTCAATGAAAAAATAGACGAAGCTACTATTTTAGGTTCTAATTTTACCATCAAAGGCGTTTTGAATGGAACGAAAATAAGCCACAATGCGTGCATTTATTTCGATGGACAAAACGATTATTTGAGCAATATAGCGGGAGTAGATATTCAAACCGATGTACAAGGCGTTGTTTTTTCTCAAGAGGACATTAAAGTAGGCTTTGATGCCGGCAATCATTTGTTTATAAAATTTGGAAACGAAACTGTAACCTCAGCATCTACCTTTACTTCAGCTAGCGGTTGGAATCATTATGCAATCAGCTATAATTATGTAAGTAAAAAAGTAAGTATGTATGTAAGTGGTTCGATTGTTTTGGAAGATGTAACGGTTGCCAATTCTTCGTTTGTAACCGAAGGCAGAATGCAAGTAGGACAAAGCTTGCAATATTCAGACAATTTCACAGGTTATCTGCACGATTTACGAGTTTGGGACAAAGCTCGTGGCTTTGGTACAGTAGCCTCGCAAATGAACGTAACACTTTCGGGTTCTGAAGTAGGGCTAGTTGGATATTGGGCTATGAACGAAGCGGTTGGAGATTATGCAGCAGATCTTTCTCGCAATCACAACGCTACTCTTTTTGATGCTGCTTGGGCTGTATTTCCAAAAGGGTACGTAAAAACTTTTGCCGGAAATTCGTATGTAAACATAAACACAGCTTCGTCAGTAATTATTACGAAGGAAATGGATTACACACTCGAATTTTGGTTCAGACACGATGGCTCTTCCAATAAAGTAATGTTTTCGAGCGGAAAAGGTGATGGCACCGATGTAATGCCCGATTTTGAAAATATTTTACTCATAGGTTTCGATGACCAATCGAATCTATATTTCAAAAACAACGGAACTACTGCTACACTTACTACTGAGTTGTACAATAACAACGATTGGCATCATTTGGCTTTGGTAGTAAACAGAAGCGGAAACGCCAATTTGTACATCGATGGTAATTTGAAGATTTACGAACAATCGAGTGTTTTTGGTGGACTTTCGGCTTCCGAAATGAGCATTGGCGCACGCCGTAATTATGCCGGCGGCACTACTACTTACGACCAGTATTTCAATGGTGCTATCGACGAACTCCGAATTTGGAAACTTGCACGTACAGCAAAACTGATTCAACTTGATATGAATTCAAAACTACAAGGCGATGAATTGGGACTTTTGGCGTATTATCCATTTGAAGAATACGACATCAATCTAGTGCTTCAGCCAAGTTTGAAAGACAAAGATTTTGATGAGTATGCAAATCCAAATCCACTACCAAGCACATTGGTAGCTACTGCAAATGGTGGAGGTTTCGACAATACAAATGTTCCAAACATTCGTGAAGCACGACCCAAACAGAAAATTCTGGCATTCAACTGGGTAGTAAACAACGACCAAATTGTAATCAACATCGACGAAGACCCAGCACTAATCGAAAAATGTGTGCTCGAATTTACGGTTGATAATATTGAAGATATGCAAGAAAATAGAATGGCTTCGCCAGTTACTTGGACTGCATACATCAACAAAAATACCGTTATTTGGAACAAAAGTTCGTTGGTATTTGAAAAACCAGAAGGCGATAAGCTTAGTTTTACCGTAGATGTTGAAAACATTGGTGGTGTGGAACAGAATTTTGAGATTAAAAATCTACCAAGTTGGCTAACTGTAGATATTAGTAAAGGTTCGTTGCTTCCTGTAAGCAAAAAAACAATTACTTTTACCATCGACGAGTTCACGAACATTGGTCAGTACGAAAGTTCGGTATTTTTAACTTCCGATTTTGGCTACAACGAAAAACTCAACATCAACCTCAAAGTATTCAGAACACCGCCTACTTGGGCTGTAAATCCGAATGATTTTCAGTATTCGATGGGTGTGATAGGTCAGATTAAAATCGAAAACAAATTTTCGACCAATCCAGACGATATTCTGTATGCTTTTGTTGGCAACGAATGTAGAGGTTTAGCTAAACTACAATACATTGAGCAATACGATATTTTCGAGGCTTACGTAAATGTGTACAGCAATCAAGAACTCGGCGAAAAAATAAGTTTCCGTATTTGGAACGCTTCCAAAGGCATTGTTCACGAAAATGTAACGATTGATGGAAGTATAATTTCCTCAGTTACTTTCGAGAGCAACTCCTTGATTGGTGCCCCTGCATTGCCAAAAGTGCTTGAAACAAATGCAGGTTATTCGCGCGAAATTCCACTTGTTAAAGGTTGGAAATGGATTTCAGTAAACATAGCTGACCCGAACTTATCCGATGTGAACAAGCTCTTTGCACAAGTATCAGCTCAAAACGACAATTTGATTAAAACACAAACCGTTTTTGATATTTACAATTCAACGTATGGCTGGTCGGGTTCGCTTTCAAACAATGGAGGCTTTACTTACGACAAAATGTATATGGTAAACCTTCAGAAAGCAGATACTTTGAAGCTTATTGGCTCAAAAATAGCACCGCTTTCGAGTACATTTACTTTCAAAACGGGTTGGAACTGGATAGGTTACACGCCAGATGTTAGCATTTCGGTAAACGATGCACTTGCAAATTACAATGCAAACAGTGGCGATATCATCAAAGGTCAATATGCTTTTGCCATTTACGACCAATATTTGAATTGGGTAGGTAGTTTGAAATCCTTGCAAGCTGGCGAAGGCTATATGCTTAAAAACAATGGAGTTGTATATTCTAATTTTGTTTATCCAAATGGAGGCTTAGCCAAATTTGCCAATACAAAAGATGAAAATCCTTCAACTCCTTGGAGTATTGTTCCTGAAAAGTATCAATTCAACGCTTCGATAATTGGAGTATTAACATTTGATAACGAAGAGATTACTGAAAATTCTGTAATTGGTGCTTTTGTTGGCAACGAATGTAGAGGTATAGTAAAACCGATAGAAATAGATGGCGAATTGCTCTATTTTATTACTGTTTATGCAAATACAATGAACGAAACGTTGAATTTTAGAATGTTCGATTTAAAAACTCAAAAAGAGTTTTCGATAAACGAAAACATTCAATTTGCAACCGATGCGCTAACAGGAAGTATAGCTAATCCATTTGTTTTCACTATCAATAAACTTTCAACGTCCATTTCAGAACAAGCTTTTAGCAGTATAAAAGTGTATCCAAACCCATCGAATGGATTTTTTGAACTTGAAGTATCTAACCGAAATCAAGCCGGAATGTTTAACATTTCTGATGTTTCGGGTAAAATTGTTTACAGTTCTGAGATAATTTCAGACAAAACAGCGATTGATTTGTCTAAAATTGCAAAAGGTGTATATTTTATACATGTAACCTTCGACAATCAGACTGTAAATCAAAAGCTTATTATTCACTAATTTTTCCTTAAACTCAGGTTTACTAAAAGCTTTGTCAAAGTCTTGAACTTTGGCAAAGCTCCTTACAATTGCATGATATTGAGGTTTGTCAATTTCAGCAATCAACGAATTATTGTTTTTTTATTCATACTCAAAACTAAAACTTTATGATGAAAAAAATAGTGTCTGCAATTTTATTGTTTGTATTGATGTTTTTGCAGGTCAAAGCTCAGCCTTCATGGTCGGTTGTGCCTGAAAATTACAACTATACAATGACTTTCGTGGGCGTAATAAACTTAAATTATGTCGAATCTGTTGATACTCAAGATAAAATAGCCGCTTTTGTGAATGGCGAATGCAGAGCAGTAGGGAGTCCAGTTTATGATGCAAATTTCAACCGCTATTTTGTTTATTTAGTGGTATATAGCAACACAAATGGCGAAACTATCAACTTCAAAGCCTATAAGCAAAGTACAAATACAGTAACAGATATTTTGGCTACAAAAGTATATGCTATCAACCAAAACATTGGCAATCAAACAATTCCTTATGTTTGGTCAAATCCAACACTGAGCAGTGAAGCGGTTTTATTAACTTACAACCTTGCGGGGCAACTTTCGGCTACCGTTTTTGATGGTAAAAATATTAAAGTTCAGATGCCTTATGGTAGCGATATTACGAACCAAATAGCTAATTTCACTACTTCGCAGGGAGCTGCCGTAAGAGTAAATAATGTGGCTCAAACAACGGGAGTTACGCCAAACGATTTTACAAATCCTTTGGTTTATCAAATTACTTCGGCTGATGCTACTAGTACTGATTCTTACACAGTTAGCTTAGAAATAGGCAATTCATCGCCTACAGATGTTACTATTTCAAACTCCGATATCAGCGAGATTGCTAAAAAACAAACATTGGTTGGCAAATTCACAACTTCGGATATTGATCCAAACCCATTCAAATACAGCTTGGTTTCGGGTGCAGGCGACACGGACAACAGTAAATTCTATATCGAAGGTGAAAATTTGTATACGAATTCTTTCTTTGACTTCGAAACACAAAGTTCACTTTCCATAAGAGTGAAAACAGACGATGAAAAAGGTGGTGTTTTTGAGAAACAAATCAATTTAAATGTAATTGATTTCAACGAAGACATCAGTTTATCAAAAATCTCTTTTTCTGAAATTCATCGCTTTGGAACTTCTTTGGGGCAAATTACTTATAATGACAATATTAACGGACCTTACACCTATACTTTCACTTCAGGTATTGGTGGCGAAGACAATTCTAAATTTACGATTACTGCAGATTCCGTTTTTACCGCTTATCGGTTTGATTTTGAATCAAAAAATTCATTTTTCATTAAAATAAAAGCCGTAGGCGAAAGCGGTAGAGTTCAAATCGATACTGTAAAGATAACTATTTTGGATTTTAACGAAGAAATTACTTTGAGTAATTACGATATAAACGAAATCAAACGAACTGGAACTGCGGTTGGTCAGATTATATATACCGATAAATCAAATGCGCCCTATACTTTTTCATTAGTAACCGGAGCTGGTAGTGACGACAATTCAATGTTTGTTATAGATCAAGATTCTATTAGAACAAATTCTATTCTTGATTATGAAACAAAACAAATTTATTCTGTCAGAATTAAAGCACTGGATAATTGGGGTCGCTCTTTTGAGAATACTCTTACGATAACTATTTTGGATTTTAACGAAGAAATTACTTTGAGTAATTACGATATAAACGAAATCAAACGAATTGGAACTGCGGTTGGTCAGATTATATATACCGATAAATCAAATGCTCCTTATACTTTTTCATTAGTAGCCGGAATTGGTAGTGACGACAATTCAAAATTTGTAATTGATCAAGATTCAATCAGAACAAAATCTTATCTTGATTATGAAACAAAACAAATTTATTCTGTCAGAATTAAAGCACTAGATAATTGGGGTCGCTCTTTTGAGCATACTCTAACAATTAATGCCCTTGATTATATCGAAAATATTCGTATTGATAATGATATGATTTCAGAATTTTCAGCTCCGGATTCGAAAGTTGGAAAATTAATTTCGACAGATGCTGTTTATCCTGCCAATTCATTTGAATTAGTTACAGGAACCGGCGATTCTGAAAATGAATTCTTCCGAATTGAGAACGATATTCTTTACACAAAAAAACTTCTTGATTTTGAACTGAAAGAATTTTATTCGATCAGAATAAAAACCACAAATAATAACGGTAGAGTTTTTTATGACATTTTGATTATTACTGTAAAGAACGAGGCTGAAGATATTTTTCTAAATCCAAAATCAGTAAAGGAAACTTCAGCAGTAACAACTGTAATAGGGCGATTATCAACCTCTGATTACATAAGCAATTCGTTTGTGTTTACACTAGTTGCCGGCGAAGGCGATACGGATAATTTTTCGTTTAAAATTGTGGGCGATGAGCTACAAACCACAAAATTATTAGATTACGAAAAACAAAATAACTATTCAATTCGTCTTAAATCGGTTAGCAATTTCGGAATTGTATTTTATGACACGTTAATTATTTCTGTAATAGATGAAAATGACGAGTTTCCTATTGCCACTAAATTCACAACCATAAAATTTGATGAAAATTTATCGCCGCAAATTGTACATACAATTGTATCGAGTGATAATGATTTTTCGGCAGCTTTTAAGATTCATCAATATTTTCAGGAAACGACAACTCAAGACACTAATTTTTCAATAAATCCAAACACGGGTGAAATTAGCGTTTTGTATCCATTAGATTTTGATCTAAAAAGTGAATATCCCATAAAAGCATACGTAACCGATGGAGTAAACAAAACAGAAATCGATATATTGTTTGCCTTGAATGATTTGAACGACGAAACTCCTCAAATGACAAATCCAATTACTATAAATGTTTCTGATGTAACACTAAAAGATACTGAGGTTTTTGAGTTTGTAGCCACCGATAGAGATGCAAATTCTTCGCTTACTTACACGCTAAGCAACGATTTTTCAGGAACTTTTGAGCTATCGTCTGATGGAATCTTAACGCTAAAGGAATATCTAGACTTCGACCAAGTAGAAAGTTACCAGTTTCAAGTTACGGTAAGTGATGGTTTAAATCAAACGGTTTCAGATGTTGTTTTGAATGTAATTTATACCGACCGAACAAAATTTACAGCCAATAAAATCATTTCGCCAAACGGAGATAATTATCTAGACTATTGGCTAATAAACAACGAAATGCTGTATAGAGATGCTAGGTTTCAAATCTTTAATTCCAATGGATTAGTTGTTTTTGACCAGATAGGCTATTTAACTTATTGGGACGGAACTAATAAAGGAGTGGAACTGCCCATTGGTGCTTATTATTATATTATTACGACTTCGCGTGGTGAATCGATAAAAGGTACTATTACATTGATTAAATAGTGTGTGTGTAGGCAACATTGCCAAAGTTAAAAACTTTGGCAATGTTCATAATCAGTTAGTTCTATTCTCTTAAAAAAAGAAGATAATTATGAAAAAAATAATTTATATAGTTATAGCCGTCATTGGTTACTTTTCGGCAAATGCTCAAGTAATGCCGGAATATTCGCTTTACAATCAAAATTTATTGCTGTACAATCCGGCAGTTGTGGGTATAAATGGTGGAATTACTGCCAATGTAGGGCACAAAATACAATGGATAGGCGTAAAAGAAGCTCCTCAAAATACGTATGTTTCAGTAGATGGATTGCTCACTAATTCGATGGGCTTGGGAATTGTGGCTGGCAGGCAGTCAGCCGGATTGCTAGACATTTCAAACATTAGCTTAAACTATTCGTACAGAGTGGGAATAACAGCAAATCAGTCGATTGCATTCGGACTGAATATGAATTTCTTGCAAAACAAAGTTTCAACATCTGGCTTAAACGAAACAGAAATGTTCGACCCTGCCTTAAACTCCAACAAATTTGATGCTTCCATTCTTACGAGTGGCTTTGGAATTTCGTACAGAGTGCAAAATTTTTCGCTCGATGTAAGTAGTCCTATTTTATTTAGTTATCAGGAAGATAAAATCATGCAGCAAGTCTTTTCGTTTGCGGCATACGATTTTTATCTCTCTAACAACATTTGGCGTTTACAACCTTCTGTTTTAGCTGTTTACACAAGTAATATGCCTGCTTATGCTGATATAAATTTGTTAGCCGATTGGAATTCAAACATTTGGATGCAAGCGTCGTACAGTACCAACAAAAATGTAGCTTTTGCAGTGGGTGTGTTTATCAAATACATTGGGATAGCTTATGCTTATGATTTGAGTTTAAAGCCATTATCTACGTTTTCGTCCTCAACACATGAAATTATGATTCAAATAAGTACGCCGTATTCGCTTAGCAAAAAGAAACCGTTGTACTTGGACAAGAAAAACAGAAATACTTTTTAGTAAACTCAAAACTAATAACGTAAACTAACAACTGATAGTCATTGTATCAATTGTTTGCAAAATAAGCACAAGTTTATTATCTTAGAACTTAGCCAAGGTTTTTAAACTTTGGTTAAGTTCTTGCCCGTTAAGCATAGTTCAATTACAAAACAAGAAAATCATGCAACATTCTACTTTTAAGTATAGTCTATTTGTTTTACTAATATGCGTATTTACAACTAGTTATTCGCAAAGTGAAAAACTAAGCACAGAGTTAAAAAAAACACTGCGCAAAGCAGAGTTACTTTATGCAAATTCAGATTATCGGCAAGCAGTTGTTTTTTATGAAAAAGCAGCTTTGGAATTGCCCAATGATGCCGAAGTTGCTTATTTGCTTGGTAATTGCTATTTGCAACTAGACAAATACAGTAAGGCAGTTGCTCAATTTGAAAATGCCAAAAGATTAAATTATACCTCAACACCCGAATTTGAATTTTTACTTGCCGATGCCTATCGATACAATTATCAATTTGCAGAAGCACAAAGCATTTACGAACAGTTTCTGAACTTAGACTCCTTGCCCATAGACAAAAATAGTTTACAAAAACGAATTGCCGAATGTACTTCGGGTAATTGGATAATGAAAGATACTAGTTTGTTTGCAATCAACAATGTAGGAGCCAATATGAATACGATTTACAGCGATTATGGTTTGTATCTGTTGCCCAACAGCAATTTGTGTTTATTCACCTCTAAACGAAATACTTCGGTTGGTGGCATACTAAACCCTTACGATGGGCAATATTACGAGGATATTTTTTGTTCGGATTATAAGAACTCTGCCTTTTCGTTGAGCTATTCTATTGACAACAAACTAAACACACCCGACCCCGAAGCATGCTTAGGTGTTTTTAAATCAGGCGAAGGATTTTACTTGTATAAAGCTGATAATAATGGCGATATATACCAAGTGAAATATGAAAACGGTAAGTTTCATAAGCCCGAATTTTTAGCTTTTATAAATACACTTTATGCCGAAACGTCCATTTCTACTACATCAGATAATAAATTCACCTACTTTGTAAGTGATAGACCCACCTCTTTGGGTGGAAAAGATTTATTTGTGATAGAAAAAAACGACCAAGATGTTTATTCAGCACCCATAAATTTAGGCGAAAACATCAATACACTATACGATGAAGAAAGTGTTTTTATTAACGAAACAAACGACACTCTGTATTTTAGTTCAAAAGGACACAATTCTATGGGTGGTTACGACATTTTTAGAAGCACAAAAGATGCATTAGGAAAATGGCAAAAAGCCCAAAATATGCGTTTTCCGTTCAACTCTGCTGCCGATGACTTGTATTTATTGCCCGTAGATACAGCCTTTTACATTTCGTCAACGCGAGAGGATACATTTGGGGATATTGATATTTACTTCGTAAGCAAAAAAACGGCTATAAAACAGCAACTTCTTTCGCAAGTGGAGGACAGTCTTGAAAATAAAACGGTTATTGTAGATAATAACAACACGAACGACAAATTTGAAACTCCTAAATTTGAACTTGTTTTGTTCCACTACAATGCAACAACTCTTTTGCAAGGCAAGGAAGAAATAGAAAAGCTTTGCGAGTTTATGAATAAATACCTTACTACGGTTGTTGAAATTCAAGGGCATACCGATAATGTAGGCAAACCAACCATGAATCAAAAACTTTCCGAACAACGGGCTTTGGCTGTAAAAGAGCTGTTACTTGCCAAAGGCATAGCCGTGCAACGCATTAAAACCAAAGGATTTGGAGCAAGTGTTCCACTTTTTGACAATACGAATTTACACAACAAAACGAAAAATAGGAGAGTAGAGTTTGTAATTACAAAAGAATAGAAAACCAAAACATAGTGAAAAGCAAATGATTCCATTCACACTTCACTATGTTTTCTCTTTTCTCTTTTCTCTTCTTAAGCCAAGTATGAAACTTAATGTAGTTTAACGAAATGAGGCGAAGTAGGTAAACGCTATGCTCCTTGTCGTAGTTTTTAATTACAAACTCAGTTACTTTTTCGTAACTTTCTTTACTTTCAAACCATTTGAGTAGCATTTTGTAGTAATGCGGTTTGTTTTCTTTTGCATGAGTCTTCACAAATTTAGATTTCATGCGTGCCCAAAAGTTGTCTTTGGGTATTAAAATCTTCTTCAAAACTATTTTTGCCCTATTACTTTCGTGTGTAGAGGTTGTTTAAAAATATTAAAGATTAATTTAATGCAACCCATACTGAAAATATAAATAATTGTAAATCAATAGCCCCGACCTTTAGGTCGGGGAAAGTAAAAAAACAAATTTTCGGGCTTTAGCCCAAGTTTTGGGCACAGGCATTTTGGGCTAAAGCCCAACTTTCTGTGGTTTTCATTTTCCCGACCTGAAGGACGGGGCTAATTATTTTTTTTTAAACAACGTCTATATAAAATACCTTTTTATTTTTATTGAGTGCGGGGGCTGTTTTTGTTGGTTGGGTAGGGAAAATGGCTGATTTTGTGGCAAATAATGCTTTGGGAGAATGATTTTTGGCGAATCCGATTGCTTTTTTGTTGAGTACGATGAGGTTTTTGGTGAGTGCGATGAGCATTTTGGTGAGTGCGATGAGCATTTTGGTGAGTACGATGAGCATTTTGGTGAGTACGATGAGCATTTTGGTGAGTACGATGACCTTTTTTTTGAATCCGATAACCTTTTTTGTGAGTACGATGACCTTTTTTTTGAATCCGATAACCTTTTTTGTGAGTACGATGACCTTTTTTTTGTGTACGATGAGCACTTTG
>JAIFNL010000125.1 GCA_020047755.1 Bacteroidota bacterium | reverse complement strand
TTAGACTTATGAATCGTCAAAACCTTTACCGCATCTTGCTTATCCGAAATTTGAATATTGAATTTATGCTTTTCGTTTTCCCACCAGTCCAAAAAATTACTCAAATCGGACGACTGATTGCGTGTAAAATTCAAAATAATGTCTTGAAAACTTCTAATATAAGGATATTCTTGCGAGAACTCATTGAGCTTATATAAATTTATAATATTTTCAACTTGTTCAAACAATGATAGTTGCACTATTTTTTGCTTCAAATTTAAAATTTCAGAAAGCAATTTATTTTTCTGCTCCTCAGAATGGTTGAAACCAAAAATCTCACTGTACGTCTTAAAATCCGAATCTTTTAAGCGTTCCAATTCCAAATTTAAACTAGCTAAATAAATATCACGTTTATCGTCGAACAAACAATGCAACATACTGATAATGATGCGAACTGAAAGAGATTTTGCCACAGAAAGCGATTCTTCCGAAATAATGTCGTACTGATAAGCTGTTGGAGTTTGACTTAAATAATTGATTAATTGATTAGTAACCTCCTTTGCTTCACTATTTTTTCGTACCAAAATAGCAATATCGGTTGGCGTATAATTTTTGTTTTTCAGCAGATTATCAATCGTTTCGGCTAAATCATTTTGCATCAATTCGCGCCATGCTTTACTCATCTCCGCTTGCTTTTCTACTTTATAAAATTTTATAGCTACGCGTCCTCCTTTTTTTCCTTCAACCTGTGGAAGTTGCTGATAACTATCGCTGTATGCTTTTTCGAGTACATCGCCATATTTTTGGGCATCTTGCAAACCTTCTTCGGTGCTTGCACCCGAAAATTCGATATTTGCCAATTTAGGAGCTATTTTAAACAAAGCATTATTAAAATCCAGAATATTTTTTCGGCTACGCCAATTCACCTCAAGTGTTTTATTTTCAACGTTTTGAGAACCTACGTTTTCTTCCACCGTTTGCAAAAGCAACTTCCAATCGCCACCACGCCAACGATAAATCGACTGCTTCACATCGCCCACTATCAAATTTTGCAAACCTTCTGCTATTGAATTTAAAATCAATGGTTTAAAGTTCTCCCACTGGAAGCCCGAAGTATCTTGAAATTCATCAATCAAAATATTTTGATAGCGATTTCCTATTTTTTCATAAATAAAAGGTGCATCATTCTCTCCAATTATCTCTTTGAGTAAGAGCGTTGTATCTGAAATAAGCAATAAATTATTTTCACTTCTATATTCAGGCAAACGCTTTGCTATTTCGTTGAGCAAACCAAAAGCATGATAATTCGACAAGGTTACAACGGCATTCAAATACGATTCGTAATCAGTATCATATTCATTAGCAGCCAATTGAATACATTCCAATAATCTAGGTTGCACACTTTCTATTTGCTTTTTCAGCTCGGCTTTAGTAGTTTTGGCGTACCAATTTTCAATTCCATCTAAAGCAGCCAAAACTGTTTTTCCTGCTTCAAAGTCATCATTGGTTTGCGGTTTTACTATTTTTTTGCACAAATAATTGCTAATGGTTTTGAATTTTTGCCCCATCGCATCAGGCTGAATACCATGAGTTTGAATTATTTTTTCAGCTTTCAAGCCTATTTCTTTCATGTTATTTTTGAAAGAATTTCTTATTTCGAGCAGTTCAAAGTAAAACGTTTTCAGAAGTTTATTAATATCTTCTTTTTGAGCTATTTCTTCCGAAAAAATTTGAAATCGTTCCTTAAAAATTTCCTTGCCCAAATCATATACTTCACTTCTAAAATCCCAATTTTTTCCTTCTTCTATTTTAAATTCAGCAAATTTAATAAGCCAATCGAGCAAATTTGCATCGTTGCCTACTTGCTTGTAAATAATTTCTGTTAAGTCTGAAAGAACTTTATCTGTTTCAATTTCAACTTTATAGCCACCATGCACTCCTATTTCATACGAAAATGAACGTACAACTTTTTGCACAAAACTATCGATAGTACTCACCGAAAAAAGCGAGTAATTATGCAAAATATTACTTCGTATTTGAAAAGCCATTTGCTTAATTTGAAGCTCTGTATAGTTGGGGAAAGTTTCAGAAATGGCTAAATAATGGTCAGATTCAGAGCCTTTTTCATAAATTGTATTTAGCTCTTTAATTATTCGTTCTTTCATTTCATCAGCCGCTTTGTTGGTAAAAGTAACGGCTAAAATATTTTTATATTTTTCGGCATTCTGAAAAGCTAATTTTAAATATTCTTGCGTGAGCATGTGCGTTTTGCCCGAACCCGCAGAGGCTTTATAGATTAAAAGTTTTTTCATAAAGGTAGATATATTGATAGTGCAAGAAACTGAGGACTTAAAAAAAGCTATTTAAAACTCAATATTTTTCCATTTTTCATTATAAAACAACAATCAAACAATTTAACGATATGTTATTAGAATTTAGAAAACATTGCGTGATTCTATTGATTTGTAAAAGAAAATCTTACTGCAAAATAATCTATTTTACACAAATCAATTTTTATAGTATTCTCTGAATAAAATTCAAAAAATACTATAAAAAGCAATAAATTTTGATTTTTCGCAAAAGATTATTGATTATTTTTAATAAATTCAACGCCAGCGGCAGCAGTATCGGTAATATCCAAAACAGTATCAAGTTGCGAAATCTGAATTAAACGTTCCACTGCTGTTTGTAAACCAGAAAGCACGAATATACCATTATTTCGTCGGCAAAGTCTATTGCCTATCAAAATTGCACTTAAACCCGATGAATCGCAATATTTTGTAGCACTCAAATCAAGAATAATATTTTTTTCTCCTTTCCCAGCCATAACTACAAATTCCGATTTCAAGACTGGAGCCAAATTAGTATCCAATTTTTCTTTTACAACTCTTACAATTGTGCAAACGTCATTTTTTTCAATATTTAAATCGCTCATATAAAAAGATTTTTTTTAAAATTTCGATACTTAATTTTTTCGGAACATCAATACAAATAACTATTCTTGTAAATTAAAGATGGTATCTTTTCTTTTCAAGAATATGGTTTTGAATGAAATGTTCGCTTTGTATTAATTTAAGATTTATAAATAGTTTACTGTTTCAAATGCTTAAAATCTACTACTTTAAAATAAAAACAGGTGTATCTCAAGCTTTTGAGAATAAAAACGTTGTTTTAAATTCATCAAAATACTAAAAAAATACACCTGCTAATATACAAAAAGTATTTAGAATAACAAGAAAAAATTAGCTTATTTGAAAATATTTATTTTTCAGAATATATTTCAAATTTCAAATCTTGTAAAAACATTAATTACAAGCATATTAGGTTGAATTAATGTTTTCCGCTTTCTCACTATTTTTTGTTAAATCTTTCTTCTGCTTCTTTTATAGCTTCGCCTTCAAGTTTTGTTTTCAAGTCAGCTAAGTCCGAAATATCGCCAAGAGTTGTTTTTTCCATAGTCAAATTAACAGCTTTTTCTTTTTTAGCACCAGGTTTTGCCGCTGCTTTTTTAGCTTTATCTTCTTTTTTAGCATCTTCATAAACTCTTGAATGCGAAACAGTTATACGTTTAGCACCTTTTGAGAACTCAATAACTTTAAACTCTAATTTCTCTTCGTTTTTAGCTATTTCGCCGTCTTCTTTGGTTAAGTTTTTAGGCGTTGCAACACCTTCTACTCCATAAGGAAGTGCAATAGTTGCACTACGGTCGTTTACACTCAAAATAGTTCCTTCGTGAACTGAGCCTAAAGAGAAAATAGTTTCAAATACGTCCCAAGGGTTTTCTTCTAACTGTTTGTGTCCTAAGCTTAAACGACGGTTTTCTTTGTCTATATCAAGTACAATTACTTCGATAGATGAACCTATTTCAGTAAATTCAGCAGGGTGTTTGATTTTTTTAGTCCAAGAAAGGTCTGAAATGTGAATCAAGCCATCTACACCTTCTTCTAATTCAACAAATACACCAAAGTTAGTGAAATTGCGAACTTTTGCAGGGTGTTTTGAGCTTATTGCATAGCGTGCTTCAACGTTTTCCCATGGATCTGGTTTTAATTGTCTGATTCCAAGAGACATTTTGCGTTCTTCGCGGTCTAAAGTCAAGATTTTAGCGTCAATAAGTTCGCCTACTTTCAAGAATTCGTGTGCGTTGCGCAAGTGTTGCGACCATGACATTTCCGATACGTGAATTAAACCTTCTACGCCTGGTGCAATTTCTACAAATGCGCCATAATCAGCTATCACTACTACTTTTCCTTTGATGCTATCTCCTACTTTCATGTTTTCGTCGAGCGAATCCCATGGGTGTGGAGTTAATTGTTTCAAGCCGAGAGCAATACGTTTTTTCTCGTCGTCGAAATCAAGAATGGCAACGTTAAGTTTTTGGTCAAGTTTAACGATTTCTTCTGGGTGCGAAACGCGTCCCCAAGATAAATCGGTAATGTGAATAAGACCATCAACACCGCCAAGGTCGATAAATACACCGTAAGAAGTGATGTTCTTAACAGTTCCTTCAAGAATTTGACCTTTTTCAAGTCTCGAAATAATTTCTTTTTTCTGAGATTCAAGTTCAGCTTCGATAAGTGCTTTGTGCGATACCACAACGTTTTTGAATTCGTGATTAATTTTTACCACTTTGAATTCCATTGTTTTACCTACATATACATCGTAATCGCGAATTGGTTTCACATCAATTTGCGAGCCAGGTAAGAAAGCTTCGATACCGAAAACATCTACAATCATACCGCCTTTTGTACGGCATTTGATAAAGCCTTTGATAACAGCATTACTTTCAAGGGCAGTGTTCACTTTTTCCCATGATTTTAATGCGCGAGCTTTTTTGTGAGATAAGATAAGTTGTCCGGTTTTATCTTCTTGGTTTTCAACGTAAACTTCAACTTTATCGCCAGCTTTTAATTCTGGGTTATAACGAAATTCGTTTACACTTACAATACCTTCCGATTTATAACCGATATTGATTACAACTTCGCGTGAATTTACCATTAAAACAGTACCTTCAGTTACTTCATTTTCAGCAACAGTTGATAAAGTTTCAGCGTAAACTTCTTCTAATTTGCTTCTGTCGGCTTTGGTATAACCATCGGCTACTTCGTCGTAGTTATCCCAATCAAATACTTCTTGAGCATAAGCGCTTCCTTTGAATGTATCAACATCTACTTCTTCGCCTTCTTCCTCTTCGTATTCTTCTTCTTCTTCAACTAATTCTTCTTCGTCCTCAAGTAATTCTTCTTCTAAATCGCTTGTTTCTAATTCGTTAGTTTCTTCAATTTCCTCGTTAGCTTCTTCTATTTGAGCTAAGATTTCTTCGTTTTTAATTTGTTCTGACATTTAATTAAGTTTGTTAAAAATTAATAAGTTAGACATTATTTATAGATTTTTAATCGAGCGCAAAAGTAATTTTTTTTTTCAAAAAAAATACTCTTGTTAAATAAATAGTCTCAAAATAATTTAATTAATTATTTTCCAAATAGTTAATTGCATTATTTTTTTTCTAAATAAAGATATGTAATGCTTTTTTTATAAAAAAATAACCAATAATTGATATTTTAAACAAAAAATAGCTGTTTGATAGAAGCAAAAATACATTCTGCTTCGTTTTTTCTTTTAATCAAATACATTAAAATCAATTTCTCTGCTAGTATCGAGTACTAATTTTTGGTTTTCTATTTTTAAAACCCTACTGTCCAATGATTTAAGTAAAGAATAATTGTGAGTAGCCATAACAATTGCAGTGCCCGAAGCTTGCAGTTTTTTGAAAATATCCAGAATCATTTTCGATGAATCGGGGTCGAGATTTCCGGTAGGTTCGTCAGCCAAAATCAATGGCGGATTATTGAGTATTGCTCGCGCTATTACCACCCTTTGTTGCTCACCACCAGATAGTTCGTGAGGCATACTTTCCGCTTTGTCTATCAAACCTACTTCTCCCAAAACCTCTTCGATGCGCTTATTTATCTTTGAAAGCTTAGACGTTCCTGTTGCTTTCAAAACTGTTTTAAGATTTTGATAAACAGATAATTCGTCTAAAAGTTGAAAATCCTGAAACACAATTCCTATTTTGCGCCTCAAAAAAGGAATTTTCGCAGGTTCAATATTATTTACCTGAAAACCTGCCACATAGCAAGCACCACGCGCCAAAGGAAGTTCGGCATAAAGCGTTTTAAGTAAGCTACTTTTTCCGCTCCCAACTTTCCCTATCAAAAAGAAAAAATCTCCTTTTTCGACCTCTAAACTTACTTCCGACAAAATTAACTTGTCTTTACGAAAAACATCGGCATGTTTTAATTGTACAATTTTTTCTGACATTTTTTAATTGTTGAATTGCTGTATAATTCAATTAGCTTTTGTAGATTCTACCGAACCTTAATGCAAATTTAAAATTGAAATTTAGATAATTTTCCTTGTGGAATTTCTTGTATTTTTTTATCAAAATCTTCGGGAAAATTATAATTAATTAATTGTTCCAATCCTTTTTTTGTGTTTTTTACTGTAAAATAAGCAATTAAAACAAAATCAGAATCTCTCACTTGAATGTAATCGGGTATTTTTGAAGTTCTTTCTGTTCTAAGAAAATATAGAGTTTGCATAGCTACCAAATAAATAAATAGTTGAGAAAATTTCTAAAGCAAAATTAATTTGCTATTTTTTGAGCATTTGTATATAATTGCACAAATTTAAGTTATTTTTTTGAATTTCATAATTTTGTTCTGAAATTATTCATTTCATAAAAATAAAAAACTGGATATCAATAATTTACACAAAAAAAGTGAATTTACAAAAACGAATAAACGCATTTGCAACTCTTGGCGATTTCTTAGCTCAATTTATAGAAAACCCTGTGCAAGAAAATACAAAATTAGCTAAGATTAACTCTTTGTATTTCAATGAATTTGATAAGGTTTTGCTTCGTGCAAAAGTTCAAAATGCGTGGTTTACACAGCCCAATATTCTCTTTGCCTTAAAAGGAATTGCAAAAATGCTAAAAAAAGAGGTTTTAGAAAAATGGGCTACCTCCTACTCTATTGTAAATCAAAATGATGCAAACAAAAGAATTGGTGTAGTAATGGCAGGAAATATTCCTTTAGTTGGTTTTCACGACTTGCTGTGCGTGCTTATTTCGGGCAACATATTGGTGGCAAAGCTTTCGTCGAAAGACCAAATTTTGATGCAATTTATTGCTAATCTGATTATTGCAATAGAACCTGAATTTGAAAACAAAATTCTACTTACAACCGAAACCATAAAAAATATTGATGCAATTATTGCTACCGGAAGCACCAATTCTTCGCGTTATTTTGAGTATTATTTTGCTAAATATCCTCACATTATTCGCAAAAATAGAAGTTCTGTGGCAGTTTTGAACGGCAAAGAAACCGAGCAGGATTTGACGAATCTTGGACACGATATTTTTATGTATTTTGGTTTGGGTTGCCGAAATGTTTCTAAAATTTTCATTCCCGAAAATTTTGATATTCAATTGATTTTCAAAAACATAGCAAATTACAACGAACTTATTTATCATCACAAATACGCCAACAATTACGACTACAACAGAGCCATTTACCTCATCAATACCATTGCGTTTCTAGAAAACGGTTTTTCGTTGTTCAAAGAAGATTTTGAATATTCATCGCCGATTGCTGTCGTTTTTTACGAACGCTACTCGGATTTAGAAAAACTTAAAAAACGCTTGCTTTTCGATTCCGAAAAAATTCAGTGCATTGTATCGAACGAACAAATAAACGGCAATTTTGCTTTTGGTCAGGCGCAATTCCCTGAAATTGACGATTATGCCGATGGAATTGACACCATGCGTTTTTTAACCGAAAAAATTTAATCGCACAAAAGCGTAATGTTTATTTCTTAATTTGCGAATCGTAAATAGCTTGTTGCATAGAAGTACGCACATTGAGCGTGTAAATGAGGCTATTGTTGCGCGTTGGGTAAACTCGGTTCGACAAGAAAATAAAAACGATATTTGCATCGGGGTCAGCCCAAATGAACGTGCCTGTAAAGCCCGAATGTCCAAAGCTGTTGGCACTTACCGATGGCGCAGGGTAGGATTTTTGAATGCTAAGCGTGTCGTTTCCAAATACCGGTTTGTCGAATCCTAAGCCGCGTCTGTTATCGTTTTGGGGAAATTGAACTCGTATAAATTCTCTCACAGTTGATTCATTCAAATATTGCTTGTCGCCGTAAGTGCCCATGTTTGCGAGCATTTGCATCAAAATAGCCAAATCGTTAGCCGAGCCAAAAAGTCCGGCATTGCCTGAAAGTCCGCTCATTACAACTGCTCCTTCATCGTGAACTTTTCCATGAATCAAGGTTTTTCTAAAAAAAGTATCCACTTCGGTTGGAATAATTCGCTCAAGAGGAAAATGCTTGTACGCATTGTATTTCAATGTGTTAATACCCAAAGGTCGATAATAATTTTGGTTCAAATATTCTTCAAACTCAATATTTGTTAAATTTTTTACAATTTGAGGATACAAATAAAACGACAAACAAGAGTAAACATATTTTCGTTCTTTGCTCAATTTTGCCTCTTTAATTTGTCGGTAAACGTCTTGTTTGTAGTTATTTCTAATAAAAAGACTGTCGTTTATTCTAAAATTAAACAATTCGGTAGAATCTTTTTGTAAAAATTCGGGTTTCGGGTTTCCTTTTTTATCAAACATTTCAGTCCAAAATGGAATCCAAGCTTTTAATCCGGCTTGGTGTGTGAGAAGCTCACGCCAGTTTAAGTCTTTTTTGTCGGAATCTTTCCAATCAGTCCAAGTATCTGAAAATTTGGCATCTAAGTCTATTTTTTTGTCGTCGTAAAGTTTCATCAACGCCATAGTTCCGGCAGCTAATTTGGTAACGGAAGCCAAATCGTAAATATCGGTTGGCATTACTTTTTGCTTTTTATCGTAAGTATGGAATCCGTAAGTTTTGTGCAAAACCACTTTCATGTCTTTGGCTATCAGCACTTGGCAACCCGGAAACGCGCCTTTTTCTATCGCCAAAGTAGCAATGGAATCTATTTTTTGGTACAAAAATTCTGAATTTAAGTTGGCATCTTCGGGAATAGAATACGAAAAACGGATTTGCTTAGGTAACTCAATTCCAAAGCCTTGTGCAAAGTTTTCGCCAATTGCTTGGCTCAATTTACCTATGGCGGGTGTGCCTCCAAAAATAATTTCGGCACTCAATTCTTCATTCAAACTATTTGCATTTTGAGCAAGAATAACCGACTGAAAATTAGCTAATTTACCAAATTCTACTATCAATTTATTTTCTCCAAAAAGAGTAAATACAAGTTTTGAATTTTTACTAAGCAATTTAAAAAAAGAAGTCCAATTTTTTGAAATACGACCCTCATTTATTTTAGGGTCGAGATAAAAACCTATTAATACTGTGTTATAGTTTTTTAGCTTATTTTCAAGTTGTTGCAGTTCTTCTTTCGATTGATTCAAACCAATAGAAAAATGGTCTATTTTTGTATATTTATCAAGCCTTTGGCTAAATACGTTTTCGCCGTTTTTGCCTATACAAAGGCTTGCAATGGTAACATTTTGTAATTCTTTTATGGGTAAAAAATCATCTGTATTTTTTACTACCACAATTGTGCTTTGTGCATTTTTGCGCTCTTTCAAATAGCTTTCGTAAGAATTATCCTGCTTTTTAGCTAAAGCTATAAAGAAAAGAAATGCCACAAAAGTAAAAGCAATAAAAACAACAGCTAACTTTTTCATAATCATATTTTTATACCTTAGGTTTTGATTTAATAATTTCGAGAAATTTTTTTTCTGTTTTAGCCGAATACGCTTTTCCGTTATAAAAAAAAGCGAAATTTTCGTGGCAACGATTCAAGCAATTAAATTTGCCAATATTCGGTTCTTCAAACTCTTTGAGCATCCATTCTTTGAGTTCTTCTTGAGTTCCACCAAATTTGCAGTTTGCTCCGTTGCAAATGTAAATGTCTTTGTCGAAAGTAAATTCCATGAAAATTATATTCTATTGTTCAATTGTTAAATTGTTAAATTGTTATTTTATCTAACTTTTTGAAAAAGTCTTGTCTTTTTTATACGATGAAATTTTTAACTAAAAATTTCAATCAATAACTACAACTTTGTTTAAAAAGAAGAAATGCTAAATAATATTTTATTTGGCAATAAACCAAGTAATATTCATTTTTTTTGACTTTCAAAAAAATAACAAAGTAAAAAAGCAGTTGAGTTTCCTCAACTGCCCTACTTAATTTAAACCAAATAAATTAACCTATTTATTGTTTTACAAATTTCTGAACATGTGTATTACCTTGATTTGTAAGTACTTTAACAAAATAAATTCCATTTTCTAACGACTGAACATCAAGAACTGTTTGTTGGTTATTAGCCTCAAAAGTTAAGATTGTTTGCCCTGCAAGATTATTAATTGCAATGGTTTTGATGTTTTCGCCTTCGATATTTAAAACGCTAGTAGCCGGATTTGGATACAAACGTA
>JAIFNL010000025.1 GCA_020047755.1 Bacteroidota bacterium | reverse complement strand
TGCTTAAACAGATAATTAGAAACACAAAGAACACAAAGCTAAAGTATAAACTAATTAAAGAGGCTTACTTAGCAAAAGTGAAGGTTATTCGCGAAATAGCTCTTCAAGCGTTTTTAACTACTTGAAGGGCTTTAGGTTGGCGATATTGATTCCCAAGTTCAGAATTGACAGCTCACCGCTGGCAATCAAAAAAAAACTGCCGTTCTTTCCTGACAAAATAACTGACAAAAGGCAATCGAATATGACTACTTGTCAGTAAACGGTCGTTGGCATACGCTTTGAAAGTATGAAAACAACGATACAAAACAAATTCGATTCACATAACTATAGAAACAAAAAAAATTATGTCAACAGGAAAAATAAATATTACAACGGAAAACATTTTTCCGATAATAAAAAAATTTCTCTATTCAGACCACGAAATATTTTTGCGCGAGCTATTGTCAAATGCCGTTGATGCAACACAAAAACTGAAAACGCTTGCTAGTGCAGGCGATTTTAAAGGCGAAATGGGCGATTTGACCATAGTAATAAAAGCCGACAAAGAAGCCAAAACCTTGACCTTTTCCGACAAAGGAATTGGAATGACCGGCGAAGAAATTCAAAAATACATAGCCGAGCTTGCTTTTTCGGGCGCAGAAGAGTTTGTAGAAAAATACAAAGACAAAGCAAACGCTATTATCGGACACTTCGGATTGGGTTTTTATTCGGCGTTTATGGTTTCCAAACAAGTTGAAATTGTATCCAAATCGTATGCCGAAGGCACAAAAGCCGCACGTTGGATTTGCGACGGAAGCCCTGAATATACCTTGGAAGAAGCCGAAAAAGAAGAACGTGGAACAGACATTATTCTTCACATAGCCGACGATTCGCTCGACTTCTTGGAAGACCAAAAAATAAACGATTTACTTTCAAAATATTCAAAATTTTTGGCTATTCCGGTAGCTTTTGGCGAAGAAACCGATTGGAAAGATGGCAAAGAGGAAAAAACTGGAAAACTTAAAATTGTAAACAACACAAATCCTTCTTGGACTAAAAAACCTGCCGACTTAAAGGACGAAGATTACAACAACTTCTACCGCGAGTTGTACCCTATGTCGTTTGAAGACCCGTTGTTTCATATCCATTTGAATGTGGACTATCCATTTAATTTGACCGGTATTTTGTACTTCCCTCGATTGAAGAAAAACATAGAGGTTCAAAAAAATAAAATACAACTTTATAGCAACCAAGTATTTGTTACTGATTCTGTTGAAGGAATTGTACCCGAATTTTTGACTTTATTGCATGGAGTTATCGATTCGCCCGACATTCCGCTCAACGTTTCGCGTAGCTATTTGCAATCAGACCAGAATGTTAAGAAAATTTCGACTCACATCAACAAGAAAGTTTCTGACCGTTTGAAGCAAATTTACAAAGACAGCCGCGAAGAGTTTGAAAAGAAATGGGACGATTTGAAAATTTTCATTCAATATGGAATGCTTTCAAACGAGAAATTTTACGAAAAAGCGGTAGATTTTTGTTTGTTCAAAAACACCGAAGGCAAAGTATTTTCGTTTGAAGAATACCGCGAAGTAGTAAAAGTAAACCAAACCGACAAGAACGAAAATGTAGTATATCTTTATACCACAAATCCTGCCGAACAATATACTTTTATACAAGATGCCAAAGACAAGGGCTACGATGTGTTGCTCATGGACGGACAATTAGATTCGCACTTCATACATCATTTGGAATCGAAACTCGAAAAAACACAATTCAGACGTGTTGATGCCGAAATTGCCAACAAATTGATTCAAAAAGACGAAGTAGAAGAATCGAAACTAACCAAAGAACAAAAAGACGAGCTAATTCCGGTTTTCCGCAGCCAATTGCCTGTGGTAAACAACTATACCGTAATGTTTGAAGGCATGAGCGAATCGGCTCAACCTATGATAATTACGCAGTCGGAATTTATGCGCCGAATGAAAGAAATGTCGGAGCTTGGCGGCGGCGGAATGGGATTTTATGGCGACTTGCCCGAAAGCTACAACTTGGTGGTAAATGCCAATCACCCACTCATTCACAGTGTTATGAAATCGAAAGACCAAGCCGTGGGCGAAGAAATCAAAAACATTGAAGCCGAAATAATTCCTTTGGAATCGGACAAAGCCGACTTGGAAAAACTAAAAGAAGGTAAAAAAGCCGACGAAATAGACCAAGTAGAAAAAGACAAACTCGAAGAAGTAGAAAAGAAACTTAGAGAGCTAAAAGATAAAAAAGAAGGTGTTTTGAACGACTACGGAAAACAAAATAAAGTAGTAAAGCAACTCATCGACCTTGCTTTGCTTGCCAACGGAATGCTTAAAGGCGAAGAGCTTACAAAGTTTGTAAAACGCTCGGTAGAGTTAATTGAAAAATAAAATTTTCAAACCTGTTTATATTATTTTCCCGAAGTTTTTTTTAAAAACTTCGGGATTTTTTTTTGCTTCAAACTAAGAATTTGAACAAAAGCCCGATTTTCGGTGGTTTTCATTTCCTTGACTTGAAGGGGCGGGGTTAATTTTAAAAAATTAGCCTAAAAAAATTTAAAACAAGCACTAAAGTAATATAGTAAAAAAGAAAATACAAGCAAGCTGTTATCTAATTGTTATTAAGCTATTTATTTGAATTAAGAATCGCAAAGCAAAATACAAGTAAATTTAATTTTTCTCAAAATTAAGTACTTCGATGTAAACAAATCACAATTCTTTTTATATTTTTACACTAAAGTAAATAGCAGAAAAAAAGCGAAAAGAATTTCGTTTGATTCTATCTAATTACTTAAATATAAATAACTTATTTGAAAGAAATTTCTAAGATAAAAAGGAAAAGAAAATATAAAGCACTTCAATTTAAGTTTAAAGTATAAAAATGAGAAAATATAGCCTTAAAAACTTCAAAAAAAGAATTTTGAATGTTATTTTTTGGTCTGTTATTTCTGCTGCCTTTATAGGTCCGGGAACAATAACCACAGCAACACAAGCCGGCGCAAGCTATGGCTTCGACTTGTTGTGGGCATTTGTATTTTCCACCTTTGCGTGCTTACTTTTACAAGAAGCAAGTGCCAGAATAGCAATCAACTCAGGCATGAATTTGGGGCAAGCCATTGCTACAAAATTTCAAAACAAAACAACACGCCAACCTATTCTACTTCTGATAATTGGAGCTATTATTTTAGGCTCTGCGGCTTACGAAGCGGGAAATATTTTAGGTTCGGTAGAAGGGTTAAAACTAATTTTCGATATACCTCAATTTTACTTAGTTACAGGAACCGGAATTTTGGCATTAATCTCTCTTAGTTTGCGTTCGGTAAATACCATTGCTAAGTTTATGGGGTTTATTGTTATTTTCATGGGCATCACATTCATAACTACTGCTATATTTATAGAACCTCCTTTCATGGAAGTTTTAGAGGGAAGTTTTATGCCACATATCCCCCGCGACCCCGCTGCTGGCTTGCTAGTACTTGGCTTGGTGGGAACTACCGTAGTACCTTACGATTTATTTTTAGGTTCGGGCGTACTTGACAAAAAGCAAACCATAGGCGAAATGCGTTTTGGTATTTCTATCGCCATTATTTTGGGTGGAATTATTTCAATGGCTATTTTAATAGTAGGAACAATTATAGAAGGCGAGCTTAGTTTTGTGGCACTAGGAGATGCTTTAACCCAAAAAATTGCCCCTTGGGCTGTGCCAGTTTTTGCTTTTGGAATGTTTGCCGCCGGATTTTCTTCCGCCATTACAGCTCCTTTAGCAGCTTCCATTACCGCCAAAAGTTTGTTTGAAAAAGAAAATAACAACAAGTGGAAAACACAATCGCTTTATTACAAACTTGTTTGGTTTAGTATTTTAGTAGTAGGCTTACTATTTGGGTATTTAGAAGTAGAACCCATACCTGCTATTATTTTAGCGCAAGCTTTAAATGGATTAATTTTGCCATTCATAAGTATTTTCCTTATCTTTGTAATTAACGACACAAAATTAATGGGGAAAAATGGAGTAAATGGTTGGATTTCTAATTTTTTTATGGCAATAATTGTTTGGATTACCCTAATTTTAGGTTTTTCCAACATTTTAGGAGCTGTTTCAAAAGCAGCAACAATATCAAATTACGCAAAATTTGCAAGTGTTGAAATTGTAAGCATATTGTCTTTGCTTCTGAGTATCAGCATTTTTGTATCGGTTTACAAAATGCGAAAACGAAACGAAGCGATTATTTGATAAATTATTAGAAAAGATAAAAAGAAAAATTTTGATATTTTAAAGAAAACATATATTTTTCCAAAATATTTTAACTCTATAAATGGAATTAAACGAAAACATACTTAAGTCGCTGGGAATAAAAAAAGAAGAGTGGAGTAAATTTATTTACCTATTCTTGTATTCTTTTTCCTTGGGCTTATTTATTGCATTCTATTTTGCTCCTGCAAATGCTGAGTTTATTAGGCATTTTAGAAGCACTGATTTACCTTTAGCCTACATTGTGGCAGGTATTGCAGGCTATATTATGACCGCCATTTATTCCTCTCTACAAAAAAAGATTCATAGTAAATATCTGTTTATTACTGCATTGACCTTCATGTTTATCATTCCACTGCTCTCGCGTGGAGCTTTGTCAATGGGGTTTAATGAAAAATGGTTAAGCTTTTTTGTGTTCATCTGGGGCTGGCCCTTTATATCGATGGCTGCAATAGAAACAGGTGGTTTGGCTATCAAATTTTTAAATTTGCAGCAAGTAAAGCGGCTTTATGGTTTGATAAATTCGGGAGGCGTAATTGCCTCTATAATAGGTTATATGACCATTCCTCTCATCAGTCCATTTATATCTCATGCCTATGATTTGCTGGTGATAGGTGTAATAGGAATTATAGCAAGTATTTATATTATCTATATCATTTACAAGAAGTTCTGGGAAGAAGACAAGGAAGAAAATGCGTCGGCAAATGAGGAGCAGCAATATAGGTTTAAAGATTTAGTAAAAGAGAAGTATTTTTTACTCATTTTTATGTCAGCAACTCTATCCATGGTTGTGATATATTTCTCTGATTTTGGATTTTTGGCAGGAATAAAAAGCCAAGATAAACTATTAAACTCACCTTTGGCTGTTGCAAACTTTATTGCTATTGTTTTTGGAGTGTTAAAAATAGGCGAATTAATTATTTCTATTTTCTCTAGCCGATTGCTTAGTCGCTGGGGGATTAGCATGGGATTGTCTATTTTGCCAATAGTTTCGGGAGTTTTAATATTGGGAGCAAGCGTTTCGGCTATTCTTTTGGGCGTAAATAGCTATATTTTCTTAGGTTTTGTGGTAATGAACAAATCGCTGGAGCGCATCTTAAGAAGAGGGCTCGACGACCCTTCGTTCAATATCCTTTATCAGCCTTTGAAGAACGACCAAAAGCTTATGCTTCAGACTCGTGTAGGAGTTATTATGCAATTGGCTATTGGCATAGCGGGCATTTTGCTTTTTGCTGCCACCAAAGTTTTTATTAAGCTCGATGGAACGTTCGATTTGACTTATTTTAATCTGATGTTCTTGCCGTTTTTGGTTGTTTGGTTTTTTGTAACTCGCAAATTATATGGTGGTTACAAACTCAAATTGCGCGAAATACTAGAAGAAAAAAACAAAGAAAACAAATATACCAAAGCAACCGATATTTATGGCTCCGACTTACTTTTAAAACAATTCGAGAGCGACATCATAGAAAACACAAGCCTCAGTATAACCATTTTAGCCGAAACAAACCCCGACATTCTTGAGCCTTATACTCAAAATCTGCTCAATTACAACGACACAACCATTCGGAAAAGTTTGTTGCGATGTATTTCGCCAATTTGGAATACTGACATTTACAACACAATAACCAATTTAACTGCCCAAGAGCAAGACGATGAAGAAGAAATGCTCCTCAAAAAAGCCAAGTTAAATTTAGACTACACAAATGTAGAAAAACTTTCGGAACATAAGCTTTTACAATACAGCAAAGCAAATGATTTTGAAAAAAACTTATTGGTAGTAAAAAACATTCAAAAATTTAAACTTTACAGAAATATAGAACTCATTAAAAACTTATTTGACTGTGAAGACAAATCGATAAAGCAAGCTGCTATTTATTTTGCCAAAGAAAATGGCGACATTTCGCTTATTCGCATCTTAGTAAATTTGCTCAAATCGCCAGAATACAGGCATTTAGCCGCAAACAAACTTATCGAATGCTCTACTGGCATTGAAGAAATGGAGCGAATGCTTTCGGAAACGGATAATATTAATATTTCTCTCAAAATAATAGAAATTTATGCACGAATTGGTAGCGACCTTACCAATAAATATTTACTCAATCGCATCAATCACCCTTCTATGATTATTCAAGAAGCAGTAATAAATGCGCTGTATTTTGCTAAATTTCAAGCCAATGACCAACAAGCTGCCATTGTAAAAGAAAGAATTAATGACGTAGTAGGACATATTCTTTGGCTTTTTGTGTGCATTTCGGAAATAGAACGACAGAAGAATGTTCTCAAACTAGTGCAAGCATTGGATATCGAACACACCAAGAAGTTTGATGTGTTGTTCAATTTGCTTTCATTTATAAACAAACCCGCTACCATTGAATTGATTAAAACCAATATCATTGGCGAAAATACAATTTATGCCCTTGAAATTATCGACAACTTTATAGCTCAAGATACCAAAAAAGTAATTATTCCAGTGTTTGATAAAATATCGGTGAGCCAACGTGTTAAAAAGTTGAAATTTATTCGCGAAGTAGAAAAATTAAGCTTTGAGCAGCGTTTGAAGGAAATAATCAATGCCAAAGACACCGAAGTTGATTTGTGGACAAAAACAAAAGCTCTTGAGTTGCTTGGCAAAGTTTTGAAAAAAATTAGCCCTACCATTACGCAAGAAGAAAGCGTAATTAGAACAATTAATGATGTAAATAATATTGATTATCAGTTAGATATTTTAGATAAAATAGCAAAAGCAAATATTCCGGCAGATATTTTTCATAGTTTGCACCACAAAGACGAATTGATTTACAGCACAGCAGCGGGAATTATTTACAACGAAAATCCAGCTCTTTGCATCGAATATCTCAACACGCTTTCTGACGACAAAAAGGAACTCATAAATATTCTAACAACCGACAGTGCCGACTTACTCAACGAAAAAGTAAAATACATTAGGCGAGTTCCTGATTTCTTTGGGTTTCCTGAAAATACATTGGTAAAACTTGCTCGCTTGTTCAAAACCGTAAATGCCAACAAAGGCGATGAAATTGACTTTGAAATTAAAGGCGAACAAGACATTATATTGATAGTAGTAAAAGGAAAATTGAGCTACAAACTAGACAATACAGACAAAGAAATATCATTCAAACGAAATGATACCATCGTAAAAGGTTTCAATATTCCTTCTACCATTAAGAAAATCTATGCACGCGGCGATACCATGTATTTGTCGAGCAATCGTTTTGCTTATTTTAATTTGTTGGTTTACGAAACCGAAATCATCGACAATTTGTTTGTAAAAAAACGGTTTTCGCGTATTAGAACTAAAATATAATATTTTGTTACGAATTTATCATCACCGAATTAAGTGTATTGGCTGCAATTATTGCATAGAAGCTGCGCCTTACCGCTGGGAAATGAATAGCTCTGACGGAAAAAGCACATTAAAAGAATCGACCGAAAAAAAAGGGTTTTATATTGCCATTGTATCTGACGATGAGCTAGAAGATAACCTCGAAGCCGCAAGCATTTGTCCCGTAAATATTATTCGGGTTGAAAAAATAACGAAATAAGCACCAGTGCTATTTCAATCCTGTAATTTTTTTAATTTCGTTAAGTTTGTTCAGAGCATCAATCGGTGTAAGATTGTTGATGTCTATTTTAGAAATCTCGTCTCTAATTTGTTTTAAAACAGGGTCGTCCATTTGAAAAATACTCAACTGGTAGCCTTCGCGTTTGTCGCCAAGTTTGTCTATTGGTTTTGCTATTTGGTTTGTTTCACGTGTTTTTTCAAGCTCTACCAGAATTTGGTCGGCTCGTTGCACAATACTTTTGGGCATTCCAGCCATTTTAGCCACATGAATACCAAAGCTATGTTCACTACCCCCTTTAACGAGCTTGCGCATAAAAATAACTTTATTTCCCACTTCTTTTACCGAAACATTGAAATTTTTAACGCCTTTCAATGAGTTTGCCATTTCGTTGAGTTCGTGGTAATGTGTTGCAAACAGGGTCTTTGCTTTGGCGGCAGGGTGTTCGTGCAAGTATTCTACTATAGCCCAAGCTATCGAAATGCCGTCGTAAGTACTTGTACCTCTGCCCAGTTCATCGAAAAGCACTAAGCTTCGATGCGAAATATTGTTCAAAATAGAAGCAGCTTCATTCATTTCCACCATGAAAGTAGATTCTCCTGCCGAAATATTGTCGGTTGCACCTACACGAGTAAAAATTTTATCTACAAAGCCTATTTTTGCCGACTTTGCAGGCACATAGCTACCTATTTGCGCCATAAGCACAATCAAAGCTGTTTGCCTGAGAAGGGCAGATTTTCCAGCCATATTGGGTCCTGTGATGATAATTATTTGCTGGTCTTTGTTGTTGAGTTTTACATCGTTTGGGATATAAATTTCGCCTTTTTCTAATTGTAAGCTATCGTCGAGTTCGGGTTTTGTATATTTATTTTCGATTGCAATTTGAGCAAACGAGGTAAGGCAATCTATCTGAGCCACAATATTTGCATTGTTTTGAATAACAGAAATGTAGGTTGAAATATCTTGCACCAATTTAGAATAAATATCCACTTCGATAGCCAAAATTTTTTCTTCAGCTCCTAAAATTTTCGATTCGTATTCTTTCAATTCTTCATTGATATACCGCTCTGCACCTACAAGGGTTTGTTTTCGAGTCCACTCGGCAGGTACTCGTTCTTTGTGCATGTTTCTTACTTCAAAATAATAACCAAAAACATTGTTGAAACTTATTTTGAGCGATGATATTCCAGTTATTTCGGCTTGTTTTTTTTGCAAATTAGCCAAATAATCTTTGCCGTTGTATGCCAAAAGTCGTAATTCATCGAGTTCTGCCGAAACTCCTTGTGCTATTACGTTTCCTTTTTGCAGTTGGTTAGAAGTATCCTCTTTTATTTCCTTTTCAATGCGTTCTTTCAGGTTGCTGCACGCATCTATTCGTTTTACGAGTTCCGAAAGATTTTGGTTGTCAGCATTTAAGCATATTTCCTTTAAGGGTTTTAATGCGTTGAGAGCATTTTTGAGTTGAATAATTTCGCGCGGCAATATTTTATTTAGAGCCACGCGCGAAATAATACGCTCTATATCGCCCATTTGCCTCAAATAAATAGTTATGGATTCCATCAAATCTTTGCTAGATACCAATTTTTCTACAATATCGAGGCGTTTGTTAATCTCAGCAAGTTCTTTTAATGGCAGTGCAAGCCAGCGTTTTAGCATTCTAGCTCCCATGGGCGAAGCCGTTTTGTCGAGCACATTAATCAGAGGCACAGCACTTTCGTGAGGCGAATAAAACAATTCGAGGTTGCGCACCGTAAATTTATCGAGCCATACATATTTATCCTCTTCTATGCGCATGAGCTTGCTAATGTGCTCCGTTTGATGATGGTGCGTTAAATCTAAATATTGAAGCACAGCACCAGCAGCTACGTTGGCAAGTTCTAATTTCTGCACACCAAAGCCTTTTAATGAAAGCGTATCGAATTGCTTCAAAAGTCGCTCTAAACTAGTTTCGGCATTAAACATCCAATCGTCGAGCGGATAGACATAAAACTTCTTGCCAAATGTCTCAAAAAAGAAATTTTGCTTACTTCTTTCCACTAAAACCTCTTTGGGCAAAAAATTATTTAACAATTTATCTACATAATCAAAAGTACCTTCAGCTACATAAAACTCGCCAGTAGAAATATCCAAAAAAGCAACACCCGCCGAATTTTTTCCAATATTTAAACTAGCTAAATAATTGTTTTCTTTGTGGTCTAATACATTTCGTTCGGTAGTAATCCCTGGAGTAACTAGCTCGGTAATTCCTCTTTTAACAATGTTTTTGGTCATTTTAGGGTCTTCGAGTTGCTCACAAATAGCCACTCTTTGTCCGGCTCTAACTAACTTGGGCAAGTAAGTATCCAGAGCATGGTATGGAAAACCAGCAAGCTCTACAAACGAAGCCGAGCCATTGGCTCTCTTAGTGAGAGTAATACCTAATATTTCGGCTGTTTTAATAGCATCTTCAGAGAATGTTTCGTAAAAATCGCCCACTCGAAATAATAAGATAGCATCTGGGTGTTTGGCTTTAATGCTCGAATATTGTTTCATTAAAGGAGTTTGCACTATTTGATTTGCTTTGTTCACAATACACTAAAATTTTATGTAAATTTGGATTAATTCTTATGCAATATTACTATTTTAAATTTTAATAAACATACTTTTCAAGAAAAAAAAATAAAAAAAATACATTTTATTTACGTAATTATAAAATTATCACTATATTTAAGTAGTTATTTTTTTGCTTAAAATAGCATTTATATTTCTAACAATCAAACAAATAGATGTGATTTTGCTTGTATGATTTGTTAAAATTTTCGTTAAATTTTTCTTTTTTAGTTACGAAATTTATAAAAAATATATATTTTTGTAAAAAAATAATAACAGTATTTAACAATTTTAAGAAATCTGTTTGGTAAAAATAATTAATTTTTAATTTTTTTTTTTTAATAGGCATTATTTTTGAAGAAATTAAATTAATTTTAGTACTTTTGCAGCAGATACAAAAATCTTTTGAACAAAATAAACTTTATTCTATCTAAACTTTAATAGAATAAAACAAAATATTGTGTATTTAAAAAAAATACGTATCTTCGTACATTCATAAACGATTTGAACAATGAAAAAAACGATTACTTTTTTAATTTTCTTTGCTATACTAATGATAGCACCTTTTTTTATGGAAAGCCTTATAGCTCAGCCTCCTCCTCCTCCGGATCCGGAAGCAATACCAATTGATGGTGGTTTAGGTTTTTTGTTAGCTGCCGGTATGGCGTATGGAGCTAAAAAACTACACAAGAATAAGCAAGATAAGCAAGAATAAATTCTTTTATAGCTTTAACAGTTGCAATGCAACTGTTAATGTTATTTAAGTTGAGTTATTTTGATGGAAAAAATAAAAGAATTTATTGCAAAATATAAATCATTAAAGCCATTGTATCAGTTTGCTGTCAATGGCTTGTTGGTGTATTTAATATGGGTGGTTTTTTATGCTTTTTTTAGGTATCATGCTTTTGTCGATTATTTTTATAATGAGGCAACATATTACTTGACCAATAGTTGGCTATATTCTACTAAATTATTCCTCAATGTTTTAGGCTATGAAGCACATATTGTTGTGCCTAGAAAACTTTTAGTGCTGCAAGGCACTGGCGGAGTTATTTTAGAACGAGGTTGTTTAGGACGAAACATGATGGGCTTATTTGCTGGCTTTATTTTGGTGTATCCAGGAAGGCTTTTAACAAAATTATGGTATATTCCTTTGGGGTTAGCAGTCATTTATGTTATTAATATACTCAGAATTGCAGGGTTGTCTTTTACTCAACTCTACTATCCTGAATATTTAGATATAAATCATCATACTGTTTTTAAATATACTGTTTATACTGCTATTTTTTTCTTATGGGTTTTTTGGATTAGTAAATTGAACAAGCCTACTGAAAAAAAGGTTGAGATGCAATCTCAACCCGAATTAAATACATAGCAATATATAAAATAGCTAAATTTTGTAATTGACGGGACTTTTTAGAACTGTTTTTTTGAAGCGAAATTGCCAAAATTTCTTTCAAAAAAATAGTCGTAAAAAGCCCCTTTTTTTGTTACTCCTCTACTATTAAACTTTTGATACGCTCTATTTGTTGCTGCTTGTTTATTTCTCTTAAGCTTCGTGCAGTTTCAGTAAAATATTGATGACCCGAAATAAATTTTACTTGAATTTTATTCCAATCATTTAAGCTTCCTATTTTGTTTTGAGCTTTTAGTTCCTCAAACAGAGTATTTGAAACCGGAACCATGTCGCTTCTTCCCAGGTAGTCTAAATCGGAGTCGCAAATGATTTTTTGCAATAAAGTTGTAGGACGTGGAGGTAATTTAGTTGCCATAATTACTTCTGAAATGGTATTTATTTGCTCTTGAGTATAGCCAAAATTAGGTAATATTTCCTTTGCAAGTAAAGTTCCTTGATATTCGTGCGTGTCAAAATCTTTGATGTGCCCAAAATCGTGAAATAATGCGGCAGTTTTTAACAACAAAATTTCTTCATCACTAATGCCTTCGCCCCATGCAATTAGCTCTACCTGAGTAACTACATCTACGGTGTGTTTCATGTTGTGATAATGCAAATACTCGGGTAATTCTTTTTCTAAACGGTCTAAAACGAGTTCTTGCAAATCGACAAATTGTACTAAGCCATATTTGGTAAAAAAGCTAGAATTTGGTTTGATAAACAAGTCGTCTGCTGCAAGTTCGGGTAATAATCCATTTACAAAATACATTTCCAGATTGCCTTTGTATTTTACGGGCATACTTCCTTGGTATGAGCATGTGAAAAATTCTTTGATAAGCTCATAAGTCATAACTGAAATATTAATTTCACCGGCTTTGCTAGCAGCTTCCATTCGCGAAGCAATATTTACAGTATCGCCTTTTAGTTCGTACGAAACTTTCTTTTTGCCCAAAATTTGAGCTGTAACCGAGCCCGAGTGTATTCCCATGTGAATATCGAGTAGCTTGAGGTTTTCGTTTTGAATATTTTTAACGTAATGCTGCATTTCAAGGGCAGCCATGATTACGTCAATGGGGTTTGTACTGTTTTTTTCTGGAATTCCTCCGGCACACATGTAAGTATCGCCAATTGTTTTTACTTTTTCTATTTTGTATTTTTCTACAATTTTATCAAAATAAAGAAAAACTTCGTCCAAATCGTCGATAATGTTTTCGGAATTATCTTTGTTGTTAAGATTTGAAAAGCCATGAATATCAATGTAAAGAACAGTTGCCATTTTAAATTTTTGGGTAACTATTTCTTTATTTTGTTGAGCAATTTCACCGGTTTCGAGCTTAGAAATGGTTTTTCTAAGACCTTCGTTTTCTTGAAGCAATTGTTCGTTTTTTGCGTTGAGTTCTTTTATCTCAGAGAGCAATAAATTGTTTTCTTTTGTTATTTTAGCGATTCTTTTAATGAAGCTTTTTTCATCATTTTTGCTCATAATCAGATTATTTTTTTATACTTAATAAAAAAAATGCAGTACATTGACCTAATGTGAATTTTTAATGACTTAAAAATAAATTGAATACAAAATATTTAGTCTTTTTAATTGTACATTAAATCAAACATAAAAATAATAAAAATAATTAGATTAATCAAATTTTATTTTGAAAAAAAGAAATAAAATTATCAAAAAAATAATTTGTTCAATTCAATAAATTGTTCTATATTTAGAAACGATAATTTGAAGCACAATTTGGAAAAAACATATAGAAATTTGATTTTATTTAGCATTATTTGCTAAATAAATAGTATAAAAATTAAGCTTGAATTGTTTTTTTTTTACTTTTTTTTATTCTATATCTATTTGTATAATAACAAATTAAACAAAAATAATAAAAACAGAAGGTTTAAATAGCTCAAATTATTTTGTAAATATAAATAAAAGTTGTAATTTAGGAATTATTTCAAAACAAAAGAGAATATTAACAATTTATCACATATATAATTTTAATTGCTATGGATGAAAATAAAAGTACCATCGTAGTGCCGTGGGATTTCTCACAAGTAGCTGAGTATGCATTGGAGCATGCAGTAAAATTTTCTAATATCATAGGTAGTTCGATTACTTTGCTCAATGTGGTAAAGAATAGTTCGGAAATCGAAGAAGTAGAAAAAAAACTCGAAGCAGTGGCAGACGTTGCGCATAAAAAATTTAAAATTAAGCCGCAATTTATTGTAAAAGAAGGCAATATTTTTAGTACCATTACCGAAGTTGCTAACGAGCAAGATGCGGAGTTAGTTATTATGGGTACACATGGAATTAAAGGAATGCAAAAATTTACTGGCAGTTGGGCTTTGAAAGTAATAGCTGGTACAAAAATACCCTTTGTTGTAGTGCAAGCTCCACCAAGCTCAAAACCTCTTGAAAACATTGTTTTTCCTATCAATTTCAAAACTGAAGACAAAGAAAAATTAGCTTGGGCTTATTATCTTTCTAAACTTTACAAAACTCGCATCCGAATTTGCAAGCCAGACGTTTCGGATAGTTTGTTGAAAAAGAAAATAACTCAGAATTTAATTTTCACTAAAAAATATTTAGACGATAGAAATATCGATTACGATATTACTACTGTGGAAGGTATTGAAACTCTTTCAGATGCAACGCTTAAGTTTGCTAAAAAAATTGAATCAGACCTCATTTTGATTGTTACCACCAAAGAACCAACGCTCCAAGATTTTATTTTGGGTGCTGATGAGCAAAAAATTATTGCTAATAAGGAGAAAATTCCAGTAATGTGCGTAAATCCAAGAGCTGACCTAAAACGTAAAGGTGGTTTCCAAGGATAAGCCAGTAAATTAGCATTCATTACAAAAAAAAATGAAAATAGCTTCCCAAAGGTGATACACTTGAGGGAGGCTTTTTTTTGAAAAAAAATATAAACTGCAAAAAATTAAAACAATGTTTAAAACAAACGAATACTTTAATGGCAACGTTAAATCTATTGCTTTTAGTAGCCAGAAAGGTGCTGCCACCATTGGAGTAATGGCTGTGGGAGAATATGAATTTGGTACTTCTACCAGAGAATATATGACTGTAACTAGCGGAATATTAACAATTAAGCTTCCCGATTCTGATGTTTGGGTAGATTATATGCCAAACGAAACGTTTATTGTAGAGGCAAATAAAAAATTTGGGGTAAAAGTGCCGGTAGAAAGTTCGTATTTGTGTATTTATGAGTAATTGAGCAACGAGCGGAATGAAAATAATTTTAATTCGTAAAATGTTGATAGCGCAGAGTAATTTATTTGATAAATACATCATAATCAATTGAATTATAAGTGGTTGTTCGCCATAAACGCTTAATAGTGTTTGAAAGAAAACAGCATAAAAATGTGTTTTCTTTCGGACACAAAATAACTTTTTTTTATTACTCGTTTGCTACACCATCATTTGAATTTACAGTATATCAATAAATTATCAAATCATTACAGCAACAAATTAATACACCAACAAATAATCAAATTATCACATCAATACATCAAACATTTAGTTGGTTGTTGTGGAAATTATAGTCTTTCATAATGGTTTTGAAAAAATCACTGGCTTTCATTTGTGTCGAAATTCCCATTTTTTGTTCTATTGCTTTTTTTGCTTTGTAGGCAAGGTTGATAGCTTCGGTATTTCCTGCATTTTTATTTACGTGTTTTTGCACATCGCGTATGGTTTCGATGTCCGAAATATCTAAAAAGGCAACTTCAGGAAATTTCATTTGATAATTTTGGGGTATTTCGTACAAAATGGTATCGCTTAGCGAGATAGGATTTCGCAGCGAAACTACGGTAGTGCCGGCAGCCATGTCGCCCCAGCGCTGTCCTTTTCCATTTACAGCAATGGTAATTATGGCAATTACGCCACTAAATAAACGAATGTCGGTAATTACAAACAGCCATCGAATCAGGTAATTGCTAATAGAAACAGGCATTCCATCGAGCCGAACTACTTTTATTTTCAAAAGCATTTTACCTAAAGTTTGTCCATCGTAAGCAATTTCCATTACTAAGGGATAAAAAAACAATGGGATGAGTAAAAAAACAAAGGCTAGCGTAGAATCGGCAAATAAATCAAAAGTAGAAGCAAGCCATATAAAAAATAGAATATAAGCAAAATAAATCAGATAATCAATTAGTTGCGCTCCAATTCTATCACCAATACTGGCTATTTTGTGCTCTATTTCAACGTTTTGCGATGTTTCGATGGATAAATGATTCATATATTTTTTGTTTTTTGAGGGTTTTGACTTATTGATTTGACAAGCTCCTAAACATTTCCTTTTGTTGTTTTTTTTAAAAAATTATTTGCCAGAATAATTTTTTTCTGAAGCTCCTATAATTTAATGCAAGTTTATGAAAAAATCTGATTCTAAAAAAACGGTTTAAGTACTTTTTTTATGTGTTGCCAGGTATAGCCTATATTAATGTTTGTTTGAAGTAAAGGTTGCAAATTGGCTAAAATTGTTAATATTCAGATATTTAATCTCATTTCTAACCATAATAATTATTGTATTATATATTGTATATTTTTTAGTTTTAAAATAATATTTAATAATTATAAAACATTAAAAATCAAGAAAATACAAAAAAGTACATTTCTAATGCAATTTAGGTAATAAAATTTATACAAAACAATAAAAACTTCTTTTCATGCGAGAAGTTTTTTTAGTTATGTCTATTTTTCATATAATTGCAAAAAAATTAACCTTAACTATTTTAAAAAGAAAAGTAGCTATGAAAATAGATGTAGCCAAATCGAATTTTGCTGTGCATTATGTAGATACAGATAACTCGCTTATCGAGCAACATTGGACTAATGTGAAAAAAAAAATGTCGATAGCCGAATATCAAGATGAAATGTTTAACTATCTGAAATTTACAAGCCAATACAAAACAAAAAATGCACTTATCAATGCATTAGACTTTGGTTTTTTGATTACACCTGAGGTACAGCGGTGGGTTGATGAAAATATTGCCCAAAAAGCCAATGAAATAGTTGAAAATATTGCTTTTGTTTTACCCGACGATTTTTTTGCCAATGTTTCTATTCAACAAACCATGGGGGAGCACGAAGGAATGAAGTATCAAAATATTCGCTATTTTAAAACCCTCGAAAGCGCAAAAGAATGGCTTTTGCAATAAACAAAAAAACAGATTTTCAAACTAAAAATCTGTTTTTTTGTTTTGATAAAATGAAAGCTAAAGTACTTTTAAGCTTAATTCTTTCAATTGGTCGTCGGCTAAAACCGAAGGCGAATCAATCATAACGTCGCGTCCTGCATTGTTTTTTGGGAATGCAATCACATCGCGAATGGAATCGGTGCCTTGGAAAAGCGCAACCCAACGGTCGAAACCAAAAGCAACACCTCCGTGTGGTGGCGCACCGTATTTGAAGGCGTTCATCAAAAAGCCAAATTGATTGTTTGCCTCTTCGGGTGTGAATCCAAGCAATTTGAACATTTTCTGTTGCAATTCATTGTCGTGAATACGAATAGAACCGCCGCCTATTTCATTGCCATTGATTACAAAATCATAAGCATTTGCTCGAATTGCAGCCGGATTGCTGTCAATTAAATGCAAATCTTCGGGTTTGGGTGAAGTAAATGGGTGATGCATGGCGTGAAAACGCTGACTTTCTTCGTCCCAATCCAAAAGTGGAAAATCTACAACCCAAAGGGCAGAGAATTTATTTTTATCGCGCAATCCCAAAATTGAACCCATTTCTAAGCGCAACTCAGAAAGACCTGTAAGGGTTTTCTTTTTGCTTCCGGCAAGTACTAAAATCAAATCGCCAGCTTTGGCGTTTAATTTTTCTGCCCACATTTTCAAATCTTCTTGCGAATAGAATTTATCAACCGATGATTTGAATGTGCCATCGGCATTGTATCTTACAAAAACTAAACCAGTAGCTCCAATTTGTGGCTTTTTAACAAAGTCGGTAAGTGCATCTATTTGTTTGCGAGTATATTCAGAGCAGTTGGGGGCAGAAATGGCACCCACGTATTCTACGCTGTCAAATACCTGAAAACCTTTGTTTTGAACTAAGCCTGTTAATTCCGAAATTGCCATATCGAAACGCAAATCAGGTTTGTCGTTTCCATAACGCTCCATGGCTTCTTGATATGACATGCGCTGGAAAGCCTCAGTAAAATCTATGTTTTTGAATGTTTTGAACATATATTTTGCCAAACCTTCAAACATTTTCAGAATGTCTTCTTGGTCTATGAAAGCCATTTCGCAATCTATTTGCGTAAACTCGGGCTGTCTGTCGGCTCTAAAATCCTCATCTCTAAAGCATTTTACAATTTGATAATAACGGTCGAAGCCCGAAATCATTAATAATTGTTTGAATACTTGTGGCGATTGTGGCAAGGCATAAAATTGTCCTTGGTGCATACGCGATGGGACAACAAAATCGCGAGCACCTTCGGGAGTAGATTTAATCAAAACAGGAGTTTCTGTTTCGATAAAATTCATTCCATCGAGGTATTTTCTCACTTCGAGTGCCATTTTGGAACGCAAAAACAACGCGTTGCGAATTGGGTTTCTTCTCAAATCGAGGTAGCGATATTTCATTCTTATTTCTTCGCCTCCATCGGATTCGTCTTCGATTGTAAAAGGCGGAACGTCTGAACTATTTAATATATTCAGCTCGTTTACAATAATTTCGATGTCGCCTGTGGGTATATTTTTATTTTTGTTGCTGCGTTCCGAAATTTTTCCTGTGGCTTGAATCACAAATTCGCGTCCTAGTTTTCGGGCTTTTTCGCAAAGTTCTTTGTTGGTATCCATATCGAATACCAGTTGAGTAATTCCGTAGCGGTCGCGCAAATCTACAAAGGTCATTCCTCCAAGATTTCGGGCTTTTTGTACCCAGCCACTCAATGTAGTTTGTTCGCCTACATTTTCAATTCTCAATTCTCCGTTTGTATGAGTTCTATACATTCAATTTTTGTTTTTGTAACTTTCTGTGTTTTTTTGCTCAAAGAGCTTATTTTATTTTTAATTTATAGAGTATCTAAGAAATCAAAAGCTTGCTCGCCATATTTGTCGGCTAAAACTTTTATTTGTTTTAGCTTTTCGGGCGAAATTTCTGTCAATTTTAGTATAATCTCATCAGATAACTCTGCTAATACCATTTTTAAGGCTGTTTTGTTTTGGGTTTTTTCAATGCCCAAGCGTTTGCCTTTGTCAATGCCTAAGCGTTTTCCTTCGTCAATGCCCAAGCGTTTTCCTTCGTCAATGCCTAAGCGTTTTCCTTTGTCTATTAAACTTTCAGCTATTGTGTACATA
>JAIFNL010000034.1 GCA_020047755.1 Bacteroidota bacterium | reverse complement strand
AACGAAAGCACACGTTATGAGTTCACTCACAACAAAGCAAACGACAAACTACGTTTTGAATTGGTTTTGAATCCCAAAACAACTGGTTTTGAAAGTGTAGAAACTTCGATAGCACAAATATATGCTAACAAAGATGTTATCTATGTAAACTTAGCCCAAGCTCAAAACACTACCATTTTGGTATTCGACTTGAGTGGTCGCAAAGTAAAAGAACTAAATACGTCAGCTACATCGATACAAATAAATGACTTACAAAACGGTACTTACCTAGTGCGAGTAAACTCAGACAAAGGCAACGCCGTTCAAAAAGTATTTATTAACGATTAACCAAACGGCAAATTGATACGATGACTTAAAGTCATCGTATCAATAAAACTGTCATAGTATCAATAATGCGATAACAATAGAACAAAAGAACAATTTAACTATATAAATATTATGAAAAAAACATTATTAACATTGGCATTTGTAATAGCAATAGGAATAACAAGTATGTACGCACCCCCAACGGGTCCTCCGGGTGATGTAGGTACAGGCGACCCAATCGGTGGACCTACTGGCGTGCCTATCGATGGTGGTTTAGGATTCCTTGCCGCAGCAGGCATAGCGTATGCAGTTAATTTATTGATACGATGACTTGAAGTCATCGTATCAATCACCGTTTGGTGCAGGGTGCGTAATGCCCCAATAAATCAACAATAAACAAAAAAATCGACTACATCTATTTGGATTTGTTTTTTTATATATGTAAATTGCACTTTTTAAAAACATACTAATCTAAGCTAAAGAATATGAATTTCAATAATCTAAAGATTGCCCAAAAAGTGCTGTTTGCTTTCGTTCTAGTCATTGTTTTATTTTCGGGAGTATCGGCGTATCAGGTATATAACCTATTTGCATTGAATAAATTGAATGCCAGTGAAACAAAACGTTCAGAAGATGCAATTTATATTTCGGAGCATGGTAATATAGGTACAGAATCGTATCGAATCATTGCCGATGCAATTATAAACCGAAATACAAACCAATCAATAGCTGATTGGCAAAAAAACAAACGAACAGTAGAACATAATTACAAGTATTTTGGCGACTTGGTAGATACCAAGGAAGAAGAAGAATGGCTTGAAGAAACAAAAAATGCCTACTATCATTTAGAGTTTTTGGTAGAAAAGCAACTTTTCCCTTTACTCTTTGAAAACAAAGACACAACCAACCAAAACAGCAAGATAAAAGAACTTGATGACCAAATTGACCCTCAGATTGACGCCATTTTAGTACCCCTAACTAAAATTGCAAAAAGCCTACAAAAAGAAAACGACCAAGCAAGTATTCTTTTTAATCAAACTATTGTCAAGGCAAGAACAACTACCATAGTTATTCTAATAATCACTATTTTAATTATCTTAGCTTTCCTTTTTATTATTCGCAAAAATGTTTCGGATATAATTTCGAGTTTGATGGACGAAGCCAAATTACAAACCGTAGCAGCCGTAAATGGTGATTTGGATAGACGATTTGATGAAGACAAAATCAATTTTGAATTTAGAGAAATAGCCGTAGGTTTTAACAAAACTCTCAACGCACTCATTAAGCCTCTAAATGTAACAAGCGATTATATCGAAAACATTTCAAAAGGAGCAATTCCTCCAGCTATTACCGATACTTACCTAGGCGATTTTGGCAAAATAAAAAACAACCTAAACACGCTCATTAAAGCCAACGTGCTCATCATTGAAAAATCAAAAGCCATAAATGACGGCAACTTGATGGTTAAAATAGAAAAACGCTCAAACGAAGACCTTCTATTGGAAACATTAAGCGACATGATAAACTCACTAACCAACATAGTTACTGAAATATCCAACACCAGCAACTCCGTTTCGACCGGAAGCTTACAAATCAAAAGAGCCTCCGAAATAGTAGCACAAGGTGCCAACGAACAAGCAGCATCGGCAGAAGAAATTTCATCTTCTACCGAACAAATCTCAGCAAGCATTCAGCAAAATAGCGACAATGCAATAGAAACTGAGAAAATAGCCCTCAAAGCAGCCCAAGACATCATAAATGGAGTCAATTCTTTTGATAATACATTCAAAAGTATGTTGAAAATTGCCGAAAAGATTAAAATAGTTTCCGAAATAGCCGACAAAACAGACATTCTAGCCATAAATGCAGCCATAGAAGCAGCAAGAGTAGGCGACCATGGCAAGGGATTTGCAGTAGTTGCCTCCGAAATTAGATGTTTGGCTGAAAAAATACAAGTCGCTGCCAAAGAAATCAATGCCCTTTCGTCGGACAGCATCGAAATAGCCGAAAAAACATCGACCGTTATGTCGCAAATTGCACCCAATGTGCAACGAACGGCACAACTTGTGCAAGAAATTTCGGCTACTAGCAGCGAACAAAACTCTGGCATCAATCAAATCAGAACAGCCATTGACCAACTAACCCAAGTTACTCAGCAAAACTCAGCTTCTGCCGAAGAACTGGCGTCGAGTAGCGAAGAACTTGCTTTACAAGCAACACATTTAAAGAAAACAATTTCGTTCTTTAAACTAAAAAGCAACTTAGCCTCTATTGCAATAGTTAAGAAAAAAGAACCAGTCATACAAACAAGAAAACAAGAGAAAGAAAGCGGAATTTATTTGGATTTAAGCAACGGCAACGACCCCGATTTTGAATCATTTTAAGTTCTATGGTTCTATGGTTGAATTGTTCTATGGTTATTTAAAAAAGAACAATTTAACCATAAAACAATTCAACCATAGAACCATAGAACAATTTAACCAAAGAATTTATGAAAACATACTTGGAATGTTTGCCTTGCATAATGAACCAAACCTTGCGCACTGCACGTTTGGCAACTAACAACGAAAAGGCGATAAGGCAAATGCTAATAAACGTAGGCGGTATGTTGGGAAATTTTGACATGGATTCTCCTCCGCCACAAAGTAGTATGTGTTTGTACCAAGAGGTAAGCAAAATTAGCGGTGTAGCAGACCCTTACTACCAAATAAAACAAGACAACATAAAAGAAGCGCTTGCGCTGTATCCTGAATTGAAAGAAATTGTAGCACAATCGGCAAATCCGTTACTTACCGCTGTGCGCATAGCCATAGCCGGAAACGTAATCGACTTGGGAATGCACAAACCTTTTGATATAAAGCAAGATGTTTATGCAATACTCAAACAGCATTTTGGTATCGACCACTTCTACCAATTTGAACAAGAACTTTCCAAAGCTAAAACAGTATTGTATTTGGGCGACAATTCAGGCGAATCGGTTTTTGACCGAATACTGATAGAACAAATGAATAAGAAAGTATATTACGCTGTGCGCGAAGTGCCTATCATCAACGACGTTACTCTGCAAGAAGCCCTCGACTCGGGTTTGGGTGAAGTGGCAGAAATCATTTCATCGGGAAGCATTGCGCCAGCTACCATCTTGAGCCAATGCAACAAGCCAAAGGTAATTACGAAGGGCTTTCCGATGCCAACCGCACGGTTTTCTTTTTTCTAAAAGCCAAATGCCCTGTTATTGCAAAAGACTTGAATGTCCTAGAAAATGATATTGTTCTAAAAGCCAGTAGTTTTAATGAATAATGAATAATGAATAATGAATAATGTTTTTTTCATTTTTCATTTTTCATTCTTAATTCTTAATTCTTAATTCTTAATTCCTAATTCTTAACGGATAATAGTAAAAAACATGCGAGTAGTTTTTGTATTTAGTTTAATCTTTGCAAGTACATTAAATCTTTGGTCGCAAAACGATACATTGCGCAACCGAAGAATGGTTGGAAATATACTTACCTCCAGTGCTTTTATAGTGGTAGGTAGTAGTATAAGTGGTTCGGCACTAGAGCAAAACTTAAAAACAAACTTACGCAATGCCGTAGGAAATGATTTTGAGTTTGAAATCGAAAACCAATTGCAATATGCCCCAATAGTAGAACTTTATGTGGCAGATATGCTAGGCATAAAAGCACGCAATCATTGGTTCGACCAAACCAAATACCTCTTACTTGCCAATGCAAGCACTTCGGCTATTACTCACTTGCTCAAAAGCTTAATCAACAAAGAGCGACCCAATGGTTCGTCGTATTCCTTTCCATCGGGGCATACGAGCTTTTCGTTTACCAATGCCAGTGTGCTACGAAAAGAATTTCAGACTACAGCTCCATGGTTTTCGTACAGTGGCTATTTGTTTTCTACCACTACCGGCACCATGCGCATGGTCAATAATAAGCATTGGTTTTCTGATGTTTTGGTTGGAGCTGGAATAGCAATGCTGGTTACTGAACTGGTTTACTATTACGAGCCGTTCAAAAACTTCAATCCTTTCAAGAAAACAAACAACATTAGTCTTATTCCCCAAATACAACAAGATACTTATAGCCTGTATTTTAATTATCAATTTTGAACTAAAACGGAGCTATCGAATTGTCGCTAAACGGGTCGTAATTGTTTTGCCTAACATTAGAAGGCTCATCGTTCATTTTAGAGCCAAAAGTTACATTTGTAGGAATATCGTCGTTAGTAAGTGGTTGTATTTCTGAATAATCCAAATCGGTGAACTTTGCTTGTTCGGCAATAAACTTCAATTGTATATCGGTAACTTCGCCATTTCTGTGTTTTGCAATAATAATTTCGGCTTTTCCTTTGGTCGAATTGCCTTCTTCATCTTGCAGAATACCAAAACGTTCGGGGCGATGGATAAATATTACAATATCAGCATCTTGCTCTATGGCACCCGACTCACGTAAGTCAGATATTTGAGGGCGTTTGTCGCCACCACGCATTTCAACCGAGCGGTTGAGCTGCGAAAGTGCTAAAATAGGAACATTCAACTCCTTAGCAAGTGCTTTGATACCCCGCGAAATGGTACTAACTTCCTGCTCACGATTTCCGCGCGTTTCGGGTGGACCCGACATAAGTTGCAAGTAGTCGATAATAACCAATTGTATATCGAACTGGGTTTTCAATCGTCGGCACTTGGCACGCAACTCAAAAAGACTAATTGCAGGTGTATCGTCAATAAAAATAGGAGCTTCCGAAAGGTCTTTGATTTTATATTCGAGCTGTTTCCATTCGTAATCTTCTAGCTTTCCGGTTTTTATTTTGTCGTGAGGCAATCCGGTTTCGCCTACAATCAAACGATTAACAATCTGAATGTTCGACATTTCGAGCGAAAACAAAGCCACTGGATTTTTATATTCTACTGCCATGTTGCGCATCATGGAAAGCACAAAAGCCGTTTTACCCATCGACGGGCGAGCTGCAATTACCACCATATCGCTTCGTTGCCAGCCCGAAGTAACTCTATCTAAGCTACTAAACCCAGAAGGCACACCGCTCAAACCGTCGCTTCGCTTGCCAGCTTCTTCGATGAGTTTGATGGATTGCTTTATAACAGCATCTATTTGAACTGTTTCGTTTTTAATATTTCCCGAAGCAATTTCAAAAAGTTCGCGCTCAGAGAAGTCTAATAAATCGTTCACATCAATCGAAACATCAAACGCTTTGTTTTGAATCTCCGACGAAACACGAATCAATTCGCGTTGAATGTATTTTTGAGCGATAATTCGCGCATGAAATTCGATATTGGCAGCCGATGCAATGCGGCTTGTAAGTTGAGTTACATAAAAAGCACCGCCTACCATGTCTAGCTCGCTATTTTTGCGAAGCTCTTCGGTAACTGTCAAAATATCAACAGCTTGGTAGCTTTGCGAAAGCTTTATGATGGCTTTGTAAATACGTTGATGAGCTTCTTTGTAAAAAGCACCAACGGGCAAAATTTCCATTACCGGAATTTCTGCACCTTTTTCAAGCATCATTGCACCCAGCACAGCTTCCTCTAATTCAACTGCTTGAGGCGGCACACGCCCCATGTCTTCGTTTATTTGCTGTACTTTTTTGCTTATTTGATATTTGTTTTTAAAATCTGCCATTTCAACTAATTCGTTTGCTTTTAAGGTAACTTACCTTCTTTTTTTATTTGATTAATTTATAAATTTTGATTTACAAAAGTACAATTTAATTCGTTAGCGTTTATGATTCATTTTCATTATGTCGTTTCATTTAGTAGCTTAATCTATTGAACGACAAACGTTAAAGTTGTTGATAAAAATCAAAAATAAAGTTGCTTTCTATTTTATTGGTTGAAACAAAAAACGTTTATTTCAAATTATTATTTTTTTTCATTAAAAGCTTCTTATTCATAGTAATTATATTGGTCTGGAATCTGTCCTTTTTGGTTTAAGAATATTGGGTTTTCTAATTTAACTTCAGCTTTTTCAATTTCGAGTAGTTTGATATTAAATTCCCAATTATCCCCAAAATCGTAAGTATAAAGCATTGATTTACCAACAGTAATAGGTAATTCGCCTAGAGTTATGTCTTCGGTTGTTGGTGGGTCGGAAAATTCCATATCTGGGGCACCGTTATATATTATAGTTTGTCCAAAATTATTTTTAAGTTCAACAGAATACAAATGGTCATAATCAAAATCTAAACAATCTAAAATAAACATGCAAAGTTCGTCTAAAATAGCTTCTGAAGAAATTGAGATGTTTAACTTAAATTTATGATATTTTGAAGAAACTTCGAAAATAAAATTAGAATCGGTTATTTTTTTATTTTCAATTTCAATTTTATTTACGTAGTTCGCAAAAATTGATTTCATTTCGTTATCAAACCTTTTTTCTATTTCATTATCTTCTTCGGCTATATCAATTTCCTCTTCATCGCCCAACAATAAATCTTTACCATTAATGTAATTAAAAAAAACGTTTCCATATTTTGTAACATTTATAGTTGTGTACTCCCAAGTGCCGGCTAGATTGAATTGGGAAGTAGTGTTAATAAAACCAAGTTGTTCGTAAATAGATAACAAAACTTTTGTATCAAAATAATTATATAATTCTTTATTTTTTAGTGAAATATTAGTATTAGTAGAAAAATTATTTAATAACATTCTAAAAAAATACGCATCATTTATGTTTAGTGGTGCGAATGTAAAATTAAATACAATAGTTTTTAAAATATGAAAAAATTGTTCGGTTTTATTTAATGTTTTCCATTTTTCATACATTTCGTTTTCTATAACCAAAACATTTTTCGATTTTATTGTTATTGCTTTCGTAAGACCGGAAAGTATTAATAATAAGAACATTGCCGACACATTTGGATACGATTTAGCTGATACTTTGGGTTTGTTAAATTCTATTTTGTAAGTCAAAAAATCGTTAATTTCTTTAAAAACAACCGGACTTATTACATTATTAGCTGTTAATGGAAGCTTTTTTTCGATAACGTAATTAAGCATCAAGTTAAAATCTTTTACAATACTACAAATTTTCGGATTTTCAATATCAAATTTTTCCAAAATTTCGATATCATTTTTTGATAGTTGATTCGCCATATTTTATTGATTTATCAGTTTATAAAATTTTATTTTTAAAATGAAGAATTTATTGGTTCTCCTGAATTTCCCCACAAATCATCATCACCTTTTTCCCACATTTCTACAAAATATTTTTTCTTATTATAATATTCTACTTGCAAGTCAAAACATTTTTTGGCTTCTTCTTCTGTGTTAAAATACACATTGTTATCTATATTTTCTTCATTTCTTCGGTAATAAACAAAAACACCATATTTTCCATCTTCAAGGATTTCTTGTTCTAAATTATTTTGAATTTGTGTATTTTCCATATTTTATTGATTTATAAGTTTATAAAATTCATTATCTTTTAGATTTTCTATTTCTACATCAAAATACAAACAAAAAACTAAATCGTCTATTTGTTTTTTAATTTCGGTTTGTAGTTGTTTATCAATAGCTTCTAAATATTTAAGGTTTTGTAAACTAATTTCGCCAACATAATTTTGTGCCGAAATTATTTGTTTTACAAGTTCGGGTTTCGATTTTATTTTTTGCTCTAACGCTTTTCCAGATTTATCGAAAAGTTCTAATATATTTCCATAAATTCTAATTTCCGAAAATTTTTGAACTGTTGTTGTAAATTCCACAAAATCTTTTAATTGATAATTTTCTAATTCCAAAAGTTTTTCGGTTAGTTTTATTATTTCTTCTTTAATGTGTTTATTTTTATCTGTAATTTTTGGTATTTTTACAAAATTTTTGATTGAAGTTAGCGAAAGTAAAAAATCTTTTTCGTTTTTGGTTTTCAACAAATTATGTAAAAAATAAAAGTTTATTTCTGAATTTAATAATGCCGACAAATATAAAATTTCTTTCCGATTATTGCTACCAATTCCGCAATATTGATTTCTTGCCCAAATCACAGGTTTGTCGGTATAAAAAAAGCGTTTTGCATTGGCATACGACCAAATAATTTTATACTTAGAATCTATAAAGTTATATGCTTGATTTCCTTGACGTAAACCTATGAAATTCTTATGGTCTTTATCCAATCTTTCATTTTTCCAAAAACCGTTAAAATCTTTTAAATTATAATACAAATTATTGGTTTTAGGATACATATAATCAGATTCTGTTTCTAAAATTTGTTTTTCATCAATATTGTAACCGCCATCGAAATAAAAATTTGAATCAAATTCATTTTTTGCAATTTTATGATTATAATATATTGAAATATTGTTATTTGCATTATAATTTGCATAAAATTTTACAAAATCTTCTTCTTTTATAAAAACATTCCAATTCGAAATATTTTTCAAAAGTTCGGTTTGTAAAATTTCTTTATTAATTCTTTTTCCTGTTTTAAAATGCTCTGCAAAATTAATTTCTTTTTCGGTATTGTAAGTTTCGTAAAATGTGAATTTTACTTTATGTTCAGGTTTTGGAATTTGTTTTTTAACAATAAAAATTAAAGACGAAGTAGCAACAGGTTTGTTTTGTTTTAAACCTCTGCCAATAAATAATTTACCTTCAAAAGTAATAATTTTTTCGATTGTTGCATTTTTTGCCAAATGATAACGTAAAACATCTAAATCGGTGGTAGTTAATAAAGTTTGTGGAATAATAAAACTTAAACGACCATTATTTTTTAACAAAGCCAAGCCCAAACAAATAAAAAACGAGTACAAATTCAAATTAGGACGATGACTTTTGGCAAAACCCGGAACTGAGTGTAAATTAACACCATAAATATCACCAAAATTAATTGAAGTATCGGTTTTATCGTTAATTTTTTGTGTAAAATCAATTTTTAATCTACAACACGAATTGTAATCTATATACGGCGGATTTCCAATCACATAATCAAAACGGTTTCGCATTCCGTCTTTTTCTTGCATCGAAAGAATCATTTCTTCCAAATCTTTTTCGTCGCGCATAAACGATGGATAATCTAAACTTGTTTTTTGAAAATGCGAAAACAAATTTATTTCTTCTTTTTTCGAAGTAATTCCTGTTTCCAAAAATTCGGAAATACTATCTTTAGTTTTAAATATTTTGATTTTGTTTTCAAACGGATTGTCGTAATTGTCGTTCACTATCAAAGGCAAAAGTCGCATCAAAATATTCATTTCAGCCAAGTAAAGCGGAAATAATTCTATATCAATACCAAAAATATTTTTTTCGATTAATTGATTTATATATTTTGCATTTTTTTCGGTTCCATTGTCAAAAGTATCTATTATTCTGTCGGTTGCACTGTAAAGAAAAGTTCCGGCACCGCAACTTGGGTCGATTATCGAAATTTCATTTTTTTGTGCTTTTTCTTTGATTTCTTGTTTGTTAAAACCAATTTCGTCTAACATAAAATTTACCACATCGGGGTCGGTAAAATATTGACCTTTGTTTTTGTCTTCGTACAAATCTTTTAAAAAGTTTTCGTAAATAAAACCAAAAATTTCGTTTTTCAAACCTGCAAAATTGTAACGATTAATGTATAACAAAATATCGAGCCAAGGAGCAATATCTTCAATCGAAATAACTTGTTTCATACTTTGTGCAAGTTTTTTGTTAATTTTTTCTTGCGAAAGTATAAATGGTTTGTAAACATTTTCGGAAATATATTCCGAAATTATTTTTATTTTATTGATTATAATTAAATAAAAATCAGCATCTTTTAAAGTTTTACGAATTAATTGAAAAATATTGTTATACTCTTCCTTAAATTTTCGGTGTTCGCTATCTACCAATACTTTGTATAAAATAAACTGTATCAAATAAGCATACGAAGTTTCAACGGCAACTTTGTCGCTGTCAGTTTTTTCAAAAATTTCTAAATTTTTTAATTTCGATTTAAAATTTTGAATCAAAAGTGTAGTTTCATCAAAAAAAGTTATACGATTAGTTGCCACATTCAAATCTAAATTATCGTTAAAAAAACCTTGACTTGGGTCGGTGTTAAATAGTTCGATATAATAATTTTCGGGTTTTATATAAAAATTCCAATAAGTTCGAAAATCCGTAGGATTTGCAAAAATATCTTCGATATAAAAAACTTTGTATTCGCTCGATTTATAAAAACGCCATTCGTTTCCATCGGTTAAAATACCGTATTTTTTTCGCCAATCTTTTTGATATTGAAACAGTTGTTCTACACCTTTTTTAATATTATTGTGTTTTTCAACTTCAACAGGTATAACTATTTCGTTTCCTGCAATATAAATTACAAAATCGGCTCTTCTATTTTCTTTTGAAGTTTCAATAGTAAATTCAAGGTTTCGTTTTTCTATTTTCGAGGTTTCGTGTCCTTGTTTTAAATTAAATATTTCGGCATTTTCCAAAACATCTTTAACAAACGACTGTAAACCACCAATTTCTTTATTAGCGAAAGCATTTTTATCTGTCGCCCAAATTGTTTTTAAATCGGATATTTTTTTCATTAATTCCTAAACTTTTTGTAATTTAATTTTGATATAACTTAAAGATAAACGATTTGAAATCAAGAAATTAAGTAAAATCTTTCCTATATATTGGTTGCTCTATTATCACAAACACCAGAAAATGTTGAATAACGTTAAAACAATTTTCTAATACAAAAATTGATTGTGCGGATAGCGTTTTTCGTGAATTTCCTTCACTTTTTCATACAGCATCGCTTTAAAAGTGTCGTAATTCATGCGTTCTTTTGCCGAAATAAAAACACAATGATTGTTCGATTTCGCCATCCAAGTTTCTTTTAAGTCGTCTAAACTAAAGTTTTCGCGTGTTTTGGGCGTCAAATCGTCCTCATCTTTTTTGATGTACGAAAAAGAATCTATTTTATTGAAAATCAAATACGTTGGTTTCTCTGTTTTGTCTATTTCCGACAAGGTAGTGGTAACGGTATTTATTTGGTCTTCAAAGCTTGAGTGCGAAATATCAACAATGTGTAGCAAAATATCGGCTTCCCGCACCTCATCGAGCGTCGATTTGAACGATTCTACAAGGTTGTGTGGCAATTTTCTAATAAACCCAACGGTATCGGAAAGCAAAAAAGGCAAATTATCGATTACCACTTTTCTAACCGTTGTGTCGAGGGTAGCAAAGAGCTTGTTTTCGGCAAAAACGTCGGATTTGCTAATCAAATTCATTATGGTCGATTTGCCTACGTTTGTGTAGCCAACCAATGCCACACGAATCATTTGCTCGCGGTTTTTGCGTTGAAGCTGCTTTTGCTTGTCTATTTTTTCTAGTTGCTCTTTGAGACGAGTAATTTTGTCGCGAATAATTCGTCTGTCTGTTTCTATTTCAGTTTCACCAGGTCCACGCATTCCTATTCCTCCTTTTTGTCGCTCCAAGTGAGTCCACATACGAGTAAGACGTGGCAAAAGATATTGATATTGAGCAAGTTCTACCTGTGTTTTAGCTATTGCCGTTTGTGCACGCAAAGCAAAAATATCGAGAATTAAATTGGTGCGGTCAAGAATTTTGATATTAAATTCCCTTTCAATATTTCGCAATTGCGATGGCGTAAGCTCATCGTCGAAACACGCCAAATCAATTTCATTCTCCTCGATGTATTGCTTAATTTCGTCTAGTTTTCCGGTACCAACAAAGGTTCGCGTATTGGGCACATCTAGCTTTTGCGTAAATCGTTTTTCGGGAATTGCGCCAGCAGTTTCTATCAAAAAAGCTAATTCATCTAAATATTCATTTACTTCACTTTCAGTTACATCTTTGGTTTTCAGACCTATCAGTACTGCACGTTCGGCTACTTTGGCTGTGCTATTGTTTTTGTTTTGCATAGTTAGCGATTACTGTATTTGTTTATTTTATGAAAAAGATTTCTAAAAATAAGTTATTTCTAGAAATCTTTAAACTATAGAAAACGTTAATTGTATTTGATATTTTTTTAATTAATGTAATTAGAATTATTTTTGATTGAGTTTTTGATGTTGCCTCGTAATGTAATTTTCGCATTATTAACCATTTCGTCGTTTGTAGGAAAAGCCACCGCTTTCTTTTTAATCAAATTGAGCGAACTTTCGGTAAGCGCATTCATATCGCCTTGTGCACTAGCACTTTCATGCACAAAATTATCGGCAGCTTCTACTCTTGATGTTCCAACTACCTGATTTGTAAGTTTATTGATGTATTGAATAGAAGCAATAATCGAAAACGATTTTTTCTGAATTTCCTTAATTACTTTGCATTCGATAGTTTTAAATTTTTCCTTTTTTATATCATTGCCCAAAGAATCTTTCATTACATTTCCTTTAGCATCAAGCACATACTCCCAACCATCTTTTACTTGTTTTTTGTCTGAATACTCGGTGCGTTCGCGTATGGCTTCTGAAAAGTTTGTATTTGTCAGATTTACAATTATATCGTAATCGAAATTTATTTCAGAGTTGTTGTTTGTGTAGAAATTTTTCCAAGTCGAGTTTAAGTCGCCAATTCCAAAATTAAGCAAATCGGCTAAGTAAGTTTGGTCGAAATTGTAGGTCGAGCTATTTTTTATCGAAATAAGTACACGGCTAGTTCCTAGTTGTTTGGCTTCCTCAAGCAAAGCATCTACGTCTTCGTAAGTTGCGTAATAACTTTTTACTTTTGCAAGCGATTCGTAAGCTTTTCGGTTCGAGGCTTGGTCGTCGTTTTGCATAAGCTGTTTTGCGTTGCTGTAATGATATTGGGCAGCACGCAATTTCGATTCTACTATATTTTTTTGATAGTCTTTGTATTCAAAATCAATTTCTTGCCCATTTAAGCTAAGCGGCGCAACCGTTTTTACCAATTCTTGGCGTGCATCTAAATTTTGGTACAATTGATAAATTTTGTCCCAGCTATCGGGTGCACCTTCCAGTTTAAGTTGCGTTATTAGCTTCATATCCATCTCATTGGCTTTTGGATAGGCTTCTTTGAGAGTGAGTATATTTTTCTCTTTGGTTTCATTTTTTTGTAGTGATTTTACTGCTTTATATACGGCAGTGCTGTAATCGCCTTGGTCTAAATATTTTTTCGAGCCTCCACACGATGCCAGTAAAAAGATTGTTGCTAAAAGGTAAACTATTTTTTTCATATACATTTGTTTATTTAAAAATACTATTTTATTTTAAAAGTTTTATTGTATTCATTTTTCCAAGCCCAGTGGTAAGAATTAGCAAAGTTAATGCATTTTTCTTTGAAAATAGACTACAATATTACATATTTACAAAACAAATTAATTAATTTTATATTGTTTCAATCTCTAATTATTATAATTTTTTTGAGAAATTGCGTTACAAAGATACGCAAAATTGTTAAAAAAAAAGAGGTTGCCAGAAAAAAAATCGGCAACCTCTTTTTATAATTATTTAAGGAAATAATTTGCTTTTAAACTCAGTACTGAATCCCAGAAAATAAACCAGAATCAATACATCAATCATCAAATCATCAAAGGCAGTAATAAGAAGTTCTTATTGAAGTTGGAAGTTGATAGGTACAGTGTACCAAACTTTTACCTTTTTACCACCTTGCTCACCTGGTTTCCAAGTAGGAAGCGATTCTACCACTCTAATAGCTTCTTGGTCAAGCAATGGATCTACACCACGAGCTATTTGTACATTTTCCACATCTCGCGAGCAATGTTAGGATATTTGATGTTTTGTGCAATGTATTTTCTCAATTCTAAGTCTCCACCCGGAAACTCTGGCATTTTTTCTACTATAACGAAAATTTTCACATCTACTTCTTCTTCTGTATCAGAATTATCAACCACAATGGCTTCTGATTCGTCAGTATCTGCATCAAACTCCATATCGTCATCACCTAAATCTTTAGAGTCATCTACAATAACAAGTCTTTCGGCTACTTGAGTAGGTTGCGGTTTGTTCTCCATTTTTTCGGGCTCGGGCTGGTCTTGACGAGTTATTTCCGTCATATCTTCCGTTACCTCAACTGCTTCCATTTCAAGTACATCAACTGTACCTGTGTACGATTTCCACTCAAAGGCGGCTAAAGATAAACCTACCGATATTGCTAATCCTAAAAGGAAAAACATGAGTTTGTATTGTTGCAAATCTG
>JAIFNL010000158.1 GCA_020047755.1 Bacteroidota bacterium | reverse complement strand
CAATTAATATTTCAAAAGAATATAGCGAAAACCAAAAAGATTCGGTGAAAGTTGTAAAAATTATTACAAAGACAATTAATTCTGAAATAGCGGGAAATATAAAAAAAGAAGTAGAAATAACGGAAGAAAATGGCAAAAAAATTATGAAAATTAAAACAACCGATGCCAACGGAATCGTTACCGAAGAAATTAAAGAGCTAAAAGATGAAGACCAAAAAGACGTAATTTGGATAGAAAATAGCTCAAATTCAGACAAAAAGCAACTTAAAAAAGAGGTTAAAATAATCGAAAAAAACGGAAAACAAATTATAAAAATAAAAACAACCGATGCCAACGGAATCGTTACCGAAGAAATTAAAGAGCTAAAAGACGAAGACCAAAAAGACGTAATTTGGATAGAGAATAGCTCAAATTCAGACAAAAAGCAACTTAAAAAAGAGGTTGAAATAATCGAAAAAAACGGAAAACAAATTATAAAAATAAAAACAACCGATGCCAACGGAAACGTTACCGAAGAAATTAAAGAAATAGAAAATATTGGAATAGAACATTCTAGCGAAAAAAAGAACAAAAAAAAGCCACAAATTCACGAGCAAAACGTGTTTTTGTGGCTTTTTTTTAACAAGTTCACGCATTAAGATTAATAAAAGTCAATACGTGAATACTAAGTGATAAGCTTTTATTTATCAAAATATTAGATTATATTTTTCAGTTTGTCATTATTAAAGTCAGAGACTAAAAAATCAATATTTGTCATCTATTTTATAGTAAAAAGAAGTTATTTTACAATTAAAACAAAATTGATTTTTTAGAAAAAACAAAATAACAAAAACAAACATGAAAAGACTTGAAAATAAAGTAGCTATAATTACTGGAGGTGCTGACGGCTTAGGAAAAGCAGGTGTTGTAAAATTTATTGCAGAAGGCGCAACTGTAATTATTTGGGACTTGAACGAAAAAAAAGGAAACGAAACTCTTGCCGAATTAAATGGCAAACCTGTTGAATTTATGAAAGTCAATACGGCTGACTTTTCGGCAGTACAAAATGCAACTGCCCAAGTTATAAGCAAATACGGGCAAATAGATATTCTAGTAAACAATGCCGGAATTACACGCGATGCTACATTCAAAAAAATGACCATCGAGCAATGGCAGCAAGTTATCGACGTGAATTTAACTGGCGTATTCTACTGTACCAAAGCAGTTTCGGAGCATATGTTGGCAAAAGGTTATGGTCGAATTATCAACACTTCGTCGGTAGTAGCTCTTTATGGCAATTTTGGACAAACAAACTACGTAGCAAGCAAAGCCGGACTCATCGGAATGACAAAAACACTAGCTAAAGAGTTGGGTAGAAAAGGAATAAACGTAAATGCAGTTGCACCCGGATTTATACTTACCGACATGGTAAAGGCAATGCCCGAAAAAGTGATAGAAATGATGCAAGAAAAAGTGCCTGTTGGAAGACTTGGACAGCCTGAAGATATAGCAAATGCGTACCTTTTCCTAGCCTCAGACGAAGCTTCGTACATCAATGGAACAGTTATTAGCGTTGATGGCGGAATGGTTATTTAACAATATTTATATAATTTTAAATCCATTTTATTCGCAGTTTGCTTTATTTTTTTATAACAAATTGCGAATAATTTACAATAGTGCAATAAAAAATAATTTAACTATTTTTTTTAGATGAAAAGAAACGCTATTATTCACTCATCGGGTATGTATGTGCCTGAAAGAGTGATTCCTAATTCTTATTTCGATGAATTATTGGGCGAAAACGTAAGCCAATGGCTCGAAAGTTTTGTGGAAATTTACGAACGCCGCTGGTGCAAGGAAGACCAATCAACTGCTTTTTTAGCTGCCGAAGCTGCAAAAGTAGCCATGCAAAAAGGAAATATAAAGCCAGAAGAAATTGATTTACTGATAATTTCGACAGATACACCCGAATTTATTTCACCTTCAACTGCCTCTAAAGTTCAATATATGCTAGGCTTAAAAAATGCCGGAACTTTTGATATTAATACAGCCTGCGCTGGCTTTGTAACTGCGTTAGAAACAGGCGTTAAGTATATACAAGCCGACAAAAAATACAATACAATTCTGGTAGTTGGTGCCTACGCCATGAGCAAATATTTAAACCTTCTGGACAAAAAAACAGTCAATTTGTTTGCTGATGGTGCAGGAGCTTTTGTTTTAAAAGCCGAAATTGACTCAAAACGAGGCTATTTGAGCAGCCGAATGCGCACTTTTGGCGAGTTTCACGAGTACATGGGCATTTACGCAGGAGGAACTTTTCAACCAATAACCGAAAATGTATTAAGCGAAAAAAAACATTTACTCGAAATTCGCAAAAAATTTCCTAACGGAATAAATCCCGAAACTTGGGCTGAAATGGCACAAGAAATGGCGCAAGAAATTGGAATTCAGACAAATGAAGTAAGTCAATATTTCTTAACCCAAATAAATATACACAGCATTCGCCAAACCATGGACTTATTGCAACTTCCTCATAATAAAGCACAAACAAGTATGCACAAATTTGGTTACACAGGTTCAGCTTGCATACCTATTGCCTTTGAAGAAGCCTTGCAACAAGGAAAAATAAAGCAAGGAGATGTGGTTTTTCTAATTGGTTCGGGAGGCGGACTTGCTTTTTCGTCTATTGCATTTAAACTTTAAAATTCACTCAAAATGGCAACAAACGCACAAATTTTCGGCACTTGGGTAGTCGTAATTTTTTATATGGCAGTAATTTTATATTTTGTTTGGCAAGGAAGCCGAAAAATAAAATCATTGTCGGATTATGCGGTGGGAAATATCAATTTTTCGCCTTTTTCGGTTGGACTCTCGCTTGCAGCAAGCATGACAAGTGCGGCTACTTTTATCATAAATCCTGGATTTATAGCTAATTATGGACTTAGCGGGGTGCTTTCTTTTGGCATTGTTTTTCCCATAGCTTCTTTAATTTCATTGGTTGTTTTGTCAAAAAGTTTTAGAAAATACGGTGAGCAGGTTAAAGCTTTGACTTTGGCGCAATGGATTGGAAAACGCTACAATAGCAATAAATATGCACTTATGATGGCTATTTTTTCACTTTTACTAGTTACTTTTATCGTTTTGATTGTGGTAGCTATTACAAAAGTTTTAGCTAAAGCTCTCAATGCCAACGAAGTGCTGGTTTTGGCTTCTATAATTATTTTTGTTTTTGGCTACATGATGTTTGGTGGAGCAAATTCAATGGTATATACCAATACTATTCAGGCAGTTATAATGATTTTTGTAGCTATAATCTTGCTTGCATCGGGTTACGAATATTTTGAAAACGGAATCAGTGGCATGTTGGCACGACTCAATGAAATATCGCCAAGCCTCACCGAGTGGAAAAATCCGCAAAGCCTCTTATTTAGAGACTATTACGAAATTATTTTTGCACAAGCCATCATAGGAATTGCAGTTGTGGTGCAGCCACATATTATCACAAAATCGTTGTTGTTAAAAAAAGAAAGTGATGTAAATAAGTACCTCATTATCGCCGTTTTAATTCAAGCATTGTTCTTTTCTGTTATTTTTGCAGGTATCTACGCTCGCTTGCATTTTCCTGATTTACAAGCAAATGGTGTTGCATTACGAAATGACGAAATTATCCCAGCTTACGTGGTTAGTGTTTTTTCAAATGGAATAGTTGCCGTAATTGTTGGATTAATTGTAGTAATGGGCTTAATATCAGCAGGTTTATCCACATTAGAAGGCTTAATTCAATCCGTTTCATCATCTATAACAACCGATATTTTAAAACCTCTTTTTCCCAACTTATTTCAAACTGAAAAAAACGGAATTAAAATAAATAAACTAGCCATTGTTTTTCTTTCAATTATCACATTTATAATATCTTACGACCAATTATTACACCCAAAGCTAAGTGTAGGTATTTTAGCACAAAATGGAGTTTATGCCTTCTTTTCGGCGGCTTTTGTACCTGTTTTATTTGGGATTTTTGCTAAAAATGCAAAACTTTCAGCGGTATTTCCGGCTAGTTTAGTAGCAATTTTAGTTCATTTTTCAATTTATTATTTTATGCCATTTTTAGTAGAAAATTATAATTTGACATTCGGCTTTTTTACTAAATTTTTAATTGGCGAAGTTAGAAATCCTGCAATTGCATCATCGGCAGCAATTGTTATTTCTACTATTTTAGGAATTATTTTACAATTTTTACCAAAAAAAGAGCAAAAACTATGATTCCAAAATTTGATTGGTTCAATGAATGGGCAAAATATAACCCAAACAAAATAGCGTTTGAAGAATATGAGTCGAAAAGAACTCTTACTTTTTCAGAAACAAACAATTTAGCAAATTATTTGGCAAATTATTTCATCAATGAATTGAAATTTCAAAAAAATGATAGAATTGCTGTTTTAGCAGAAAATCAGCTAGAGTACATTTTGCTTTTTGCTGTTGCTCAAAAAACAGGAATGATACTCGTCCCTTTAAATTACAGGCTGGCTTCTAGCGAAATAGACTATCTTTTAGAACAAAGTCAGCCCCAATTAATTTATGTTCAAGAAGAATTTAAAACTAAAATTTCGACAAAATTTATATCAATTTCTAAAAATATATCCGAATTATCAAAAATTGTAGAAAGTTCTAAAAAAACGCAATCGTTTGAATTTCAAAATATTAAATTTGATGAAAACGACCCACTTTTTTTAATTTTCACTTCGGGCACAACTGCTTTTCCCAAAGGGGCAATTTATACACATAAAATGCTGTTTTGGAATGCAATGAATACCATGTTGCGCCTCGATTTGACTTCAAATGATAGAGCCGTTAATTGCGCACCGCCCTTTCATACAGGAAGTTGGAATGTTTTGCTCACGCCTTTTGTTTTGCACGGAGCTTACACCTTGCTTATGCGCAATTTCAATGCCGACGCAGTGCTAGAAGTGCTTCATAATGAGAATCATACTATATTTTGGGGTGTGCCCACCATGCTGAAAATGATGCGACAATCTGAAAAATATCAACATACCGATTTTTCTAAAATTCGCTATTTTATAGTAGGTGGCGAAGCGATGCCCATTCCCGATATTCAAGAATGGAATAAAAAGGGAGTTGCCATTCGGCAAGGCTACGGATTAACCGAAGTTGGTCCAAATGTAACCTCTCTAAATCAAGAATTTGCCCTAAAAAAACAAGGTTCAATTGGTTTTCCAAATTTTTACTACGAAACAAAAATAGTAAACGAGCACGGTGAGGAGGTTGCTGCCGAAGAAAGTGGCGAATTATTGCTAAAAGGTGAATGCGTAACTCCAGGTTATTGGAACAACCCAGAAGCCACAAAAGCCACAATTACAGAGGGTTGGTTTCACACAGGCGATGTAGTTTACAAAGATAAAGACGGATTTTTGTACATTGTAGATAGAATCAAAAATATGTATATCTCGGGAGCTGAAAATGTGTATCCTGCTGAAATAGAGCATATTATTAGACAACACGAAGCCATAGAACAAGTTGCAATAGTAGGTGTGCCTGACGAAAAATGGGGAGAAAGTGGAAAAGCATTTATCAAGCTAAAAAAAGAAATTTCTAAAGACGAAATTTTTGATTTTTGCAAAGCTCGACTTGCAAAATATAAAATTCCAAAATACATCGAATTCATTGATAATTTACCACTTAACGACAGTGGGAAAATAGATAGAAAAAAACTGAAGCTATTTTAATCTAAAAAAATGGAAACAGAAAAAATAGGAATAAAAAGTCTGGGAACTTATTTTCCTAAAAATAAATTTTCAGCTAAACAAATTGCAGAAGCCACCGAAGGTGTTTGGAGCGAAAGTGCTATTATTGAGAAACTTGGCATAAACGAAAAATTTATCGCCTCGCAAGAAGACGGAACCCAAGAAATGGGAGTAAAAGCAGCTCTCAAGGCTATCGAAAATGCACAAATAAATCCTTTAGAAATAGACGTAATTTTGAGCATAGGCGAAGAATGGAAAGAGTTTCCACTCACAACCACAGCTATTTACATACAAGAAAAAATTGGAGCAACCAACGCTTGGGGAATTGATTTGCAACAACGCTGCGCTACCGGAATCAGTGCCATGAAAATAGCCAAAGATATGATGCTTTCCGACCCCGATATTCGCACGGTGCTCATTGCTGGAGGTTACAGGAACGGTGATTTTCTGGATTATACAGACAAATCCATGTCGATGATGTTCAATCTGGCGGCTGCCGGAGGTGCCATTATTTTGCAAAAAGGCTACACAAAAAATCTAGTGCTTGGCTCGCATATTATGTCAGACGGTACAATGGCTCGCGATGCTGGTGTTGTTTTTGGTGGTACAGAAAACCCAATAAATGCAGAAAACTACCAAAAAGCATATCATTCGCTTACTTTGATGAACGAAAAACACATGAAAGACAGATTGAATGAAGTTTCGATGAAGAATTGGCTTTTTTGTATCGACAGGGCATTTGAAAAATCGAACCTGCCTTCGAGAAAAATAGACTATCTTGCCATTTTACACATAAAGCGTTCTATGCACGATTTTATGCTCGAAACCCTCAATTTAAAGCCAGTACAGAGTTTTTATATGGAAAATATAGGTCATGCAGGACAAATAGACCAAATTATTTCAATAGAACATGGAATTAAATCTGGTAAAATTAAATCGGGAAATATTATTTGCCAAATTGCAGCCGGAATAGGTTATGCATGGGCAGCAAATGTAATTAAATGGGGCTAATCAGAATCAGTCAAGGTGGTTTTTTAATATATTAATTTACTTATTTTAAGATATTTATGTAAATATTATTTTTTATAAATTAAATAGTCAGCCCCTACTTTTCACGAAAATGAAAGATAAATTAAAACAATAAATTTATTTTTGTATAAAAAAATTAAATTATTCATTTCTATAAAACAAAATTTTAAACCATGAAAACAATCGTAAAATTCCTATCCTTACTTTTAGTATCTAGCTTATTTTTAATGTCTTGCGACAAAAATGACGATGATATTGATGATGAAGACGAAAACACCTTAGTAGGTATTCAAGGGGAATGGTATTCAACTGGCACAAACGTAGCTCCTTTATTATCAACCTATTTCGCTGTTGATTCGATTTATGCCAAATTCAATACCGATAATACTTATATAGTAGAATCGTTTAATACTAGTAATGTAAAGACTACTTATTCAGGAACTTATGTTCAAACAAAATCAACAACAGCCAATATTTATACTATTGCAATAAACCAATCAACACCTTCAGTTGGTGCAAGCGAAGGGATTTTTGAGGTTTATACCGGTCAAGTAGGATACGATATGAAATACGAAGTGGTTCAATCTGAACCTGCTATCGGAAATACAGCTCCAACCCCAACCGCTGGTTTTGGAAGTTCAAATGGAGGTGCCCTAGGTACAATTAATATTCAAAAATACATTAGAATAAAAAAATAAGCCATTAACTATTAATGTATTGATACTTAAAATTTTCGATAATCAAGACGCATTTTTTTTGAAAGCCGTCTTAAAAAAAGTAAACACAATTTCAAATTTTAAAAAAAATCGTAAATTTGAAAATTTATTTGTGCTTATTATTTTTTAGGCGGCTTTTTTATTCTAAAAAAATAATTATCTTGGTATATTCTAAAAAAATAGAAATACTAAAAACTCATTTTATATGAAAAAAATTAAACTTCTTATTCTTGTCTTCTTCTTGCAAATAAATGTTTTTTTTGCACAAATACAAGAAGTAAGCATCTTCAAAAATGATATTCCAAAGAAAGCAGAAAAAGAATTACAATTCTTTGCATTCTTTATAAATCAAGGAGTTACATCAAATATGTACCCCGAAAATAGCTTACTAAAAGGACAGGTTGTGGGTCGATTATTTGGCGCAAACTCAACGCGCACAAGCGATTCGCTTGTTTCTGGTTATGTAGAACAACGTATTTTGCCTTTTTTCATTTATCAGCCACGTATTTTCAATGGCAAAGCACTTCTAAGAGCCTCATTTGAAATAGATTGGACTTGGGGAGACGCTGCTTACGGAGCTGGCGGAAATTTTGGCTCGGCTATTTCGGCTGACCAAGTAAACCTTCAAACCCAAAACGTTGAGCTTGAATTAATTCCCAAAGCTGGCTGGTTCATCAACTTAGGCTTGCAACGCATGTTCGATTCGCCATACAATCCATATCGAACTTACTTCGACAAAATGACTTACACCGGTTACCGAATGAATTATTGGGGAACTGACGGCGTTGGAATTTCGGTTCGTAGAGACGCTGATTTATATCGCTGGAAAACAGGATATTACAAGCTTTACGAAACGCTTATTCAAGTAAACGACGACGTAACGCTTGGCGAATTTTCGTATGAAAATAATATCACAAGAAACTGGAAATTAGGCGGTTCTGTTTATTATGTACGCGACAGAGCCAATGGATCAGGCGGAGTTTCTATCCTTGGGCAAGGATTAAATGCTTCATTGCTAAATGGTTACAATGGAACTTTTCAATTCAATTTTGGTGCCACTCCCTACAAAGCCGATATTTTTTGGTTAGGAACTTATTTTTCGCGCAACGCTGATTTAATGCTCGATAGATTAATTGTAAGCGGATATTTCAATTACAATCTGGGCAAAATTCAATTACAAAACACGGATTTAAACTGGGAAGATGGACCGTCCATTGGAGGATTTGCTGGAAATTTGCGCATTGCCTACCGACATGGACAAACTGAAAATGACTTAATTAGCCTCGACATACTTTATGCCTCGGGAGATGACAATGGAATAACCGACAATAAATATTCAGGTGTTTTGACTGGAAATATGTGGGGGTCGCCAGGTGCATTTAACATTAGCTCAGGAGCTTACCTTTTATTTCCACATTTGAACGTGGTAAATAGATTTACGCCTGCCGTAGCCGACATTTCAAACATGGGATACGGACTTTTTGGAGGCACATTGGTTGCAAAAAAAGACTGGATTCCGAATAAATTTAACACCAAAGTGGGTGGTGCTCTGGCATTTAGCAACGTAGCTCCTGCCGGCGGAGGGCAAATAATGGGACAAGAAATATTTGCCGCTTTTTCTTATACTTTTGGCGCATTTATGAGTCTCGAATTTCATGCAGCCTATCTTAATTTGGGCGATTTTTATGATAGCAACGACAAGCGTTATGGCTACGATATTAATGGAGTTTATAACACCGACCGCCCCAAAAACCCTTGGACTGCTTTCATTGTTTATAAATGGTTATTGTTTTCTAACTAAAAAAAAATAAAATTATGCAAAAAATAACATTTCTTTTTTTATTGTTATTCAGCGTTTTATATTCTTGTTCGCCTTATAAAAATATAGAAAAAATGCAACACATGTCTGATTTGAAATATCCCTACGACGTGAAATTTCAAAAATTAGCCAACGACGTAAAACTAGCTTACATAGACGAAGGCAAAGGCGAGCAAACCATCATTTTTATTCATGGTTTGGGAAGTTATCTGCCAGCTTGGAACAAAAATGTAGAAGCGTTGAAGTTTGATTATCGCTGCATTGCAATCGACTTGCCGGGTTATGGAAAATCGAGCAAAAACCCACACAGCGGGCTTATGTCATTTTATGCCGAAGTTGTGAAGCAATTCATTGATTCTCTGGGAATTAAAAACCCAATTTTAGCCGGACACAGCATGGGCGGACAAATATCGATGGTTGCTGCATTGCAATATCCTGAAAAAATAGGAAAATTAATTTTAGTTGATCCTGCTGGTTTTGAACGCTTTAACGAAGGTCAAAAGGAATGGTTCAAAGGAGTAATGACACTTGATGCTGTGAAAAAAACTACGGCTGATGGCATTTTAACAAATTTAGCTTACAATTTTTATAAATTGCCAAAAGAAGCTGAATTTATGGTTACCGACCGCATTGCTATGCGCACGGCTAGCGACTTTGAGTTGTACTGTCATGCTGTAGTTCAATCAGTTAGCGGAATGGTAAGCCAGCCCGTAATTGACAAACTCGACCAAATAAGCCAACCAGCGCTTATTATTTTTGGCGCAAACGATAATTTGATTCCTAACCGATATTTAAACCCAGGAACAACCGAAAAAATAGCAAAAAACGGAGCTTCTAAAATCAAAAATAGCACGCTGAAATTAATCGACAAAGCTGGACATTTCGCAATGTTTGAGAAAGCCGAAGAATGTAATCAGGCAATTAAAGATTTTTTAAAATAATAAAAAGTGTATATAAAAAAAATACCTTAAAAGTTTAGATTAGGTTTTTCTAATTCAAAACTTTTAAGGATTTTATTAATTCTAAGACAAAAAATAACGAATTTAGATGTGCTTTTTTTGAAATTTTAAAAAAAAGTAGTAACTTTCGATAAAATAAGCTCAGTTTACAAAATTAAAATAACAAAGTATGTGGTGGTTTGAAACAGAACATTGTAAAATACGCTTTATAGACGAAGTTAATGCTGTAAATATCAAGTGGTTTGGCTCACCTCCTAGTCAATTATTTCGGATAGCTTGCAACAAAGCACTGGAATTGATGATTGAAAAAAAAGCTGCTAAATTCTTGACAGACAACTCTAATGCTGTTGTTTTCAGCGTTCATGACCAAACTTGGCTCAACGAAGAATGGCTTCCCAAAGCTAAAAAAAATGGTTACAAAGCATCGGCAGTCCTTTTAAATCCCAAAGAAGGATTCACGAAATTTGCTGTTTCGAATATTATTAAAAAGCGTAGTACCGAATTTATTTCAAAAACTTTTACAAACGAAGCAGAAGCAATAAATTGGCTTAAAGAATTGAATGTATGAAAACAAAATTAAAAAAATTTGATGAATTTGCACATTCCTTATTTCCGCACGAAATTGAATACATTCTTTCGATTCAACAATTTCAAAATAATGAAAATATTGAAATTATAAAAAAAATACAGGAAAATTTAATCTCTGAAAAAAAAGTTTATTCGTTCGACATCGAGCTGGATAAAAGAAGATATTCGAACCTAAAAAAATGGATTGAAGAAAAACTAGAAGCCATTGATGTTGATTTACTATTAAAATGGATACTTAATTTTGACGAAAAAATTCTCACCGATATTATTTCGGTTGATGAAGAACAGTTTATTCTTCAGAAATTGAAGCAGATAAATCCAACTTTTTTCCATTTCATTCGCTTTTATGAAATGATAGAACATTATAGAGACTATTT
>JAIFNL010000107.1 GCA_020047755.1 Bacteroidota bacterium | reverse complement strand
CTTTCGACCAAGAAAATAAATTTGAGCGCGAAGGTATAAAACTTTTATTTCCGGCAGCTATTTTTTACGATACTATTTTTTTCAAATTTGCTTCGAAACCTAAGCTTCCAACAACTTATTCGCCGCTTTATGTTGTTCACAATGAAAATGTTCCGGTGCATAAATTTTTCAACATTTCTGTTCAAACTGAAAACTTACCTAAAAATTTATACTCCAAAGCATTGCTTGTAAAAATAAGTGCAAATGGAAGCTTTTCGGCTGTTGAAAGCAAAATAGATGACTTGGGAATAGTAAGCGCAAATGTCAGAGAATTTGGCACTTATGCCGTTGCTATCGACAATATTCCGCCCACAATTAAGCCACTGAATATTTCTGACAAAAAAAATGTGAGCGCACAAAAAACGATTGAATTTAAACTAACTGACAATTTGTCGGGAATTGCACAATACAATGCTTATATTGACGAAAAATGGGCTTTGCTCGAATACAATTACATGAAACACACTTTAACTTACAAAATCGACAATTCTCGAATACAAAGTGGTGAACATAAGCTTGTTGTAATTGTTTCCGATGCGCTGGGCAACGAAAAAAAATACGAATGTACTTTTTTCAATTAACGTTTAACAAATTGATACGATGACTTAAAGTCATCGTATCAATATGTCGCGTCATCGTATCAATATAGCTGCGTCATCGTATCAATTAGCTGTTTGTTTTTACACTAAATTGCTTCTGTTTCAATTACTTTGGCTAGTAAATTAGCGTAAGGAATGAATAAATATTTTTTTCCTTCAAAATCGACTTCGTTGCCCGAAAATTTAGCAAAAAGCACTGTGTCGCCTATTTTAATTTCGGCATTTTCTATGTTGCCAAGTGCTGCTACTTTTGCATAGTTGGGTTTTTCCGAAGCGCTTCCTGGGATAATAATTCCGCCAGCCGTTTTATGCTCTTTTGTTCCTTCTAGTTCTAAAAGTACATTTTGATTTAATGGTTGTAACTCTCTCATTTTTATATATTTTATATTGTTAAATGTTTTTCTAAAGAATAAAAAACATTATTGATACGATGACTTTAAGTCATCGTATCAATTAGTTGTGAAAAATATTAATTGTTAATCATTGAATACCAAGTAATTTGTTGATTCGGCTTTTGTCAAAACCTACAATCATTTGTCCGTCTATTTCCGTTTGGGGCACGCCTTGCTGTCCGCTTTTTTTCACCATTTCGCGAGCTGCATTGTGGTCGCCCGAAACATCGATGTCGGTATATTTTATTTTTTTGTCGTTCAGATAATTCTTTAGTGTAGTGCACCACGAGCAAGTGGGTGTAGAATAAACAGTTACACGTTTTTGTTTTTCTCCTTCTTCTGAAGTTTCACTTACAAAAAAAGCATTTTTGAAGAGCGACGCATAATACGATTTGTCGTTGCAACCTTTTACAATATTCTTAAATTCACCGTTTTCGAATATCAAAACCGAAGGCGCACTTGTTACTTTGTAGTTTGGGTGAATGTCCTTTACCAAATTTACATCTGCCGAAAGAGTTAATATTTCGTTTTGCTCTTCGGTGGCTTCATTTAAGCTCGTTAGAGCGCATTCACTCACTTCCGAGCCACTTTTGTATAGAAGTAGAAATACTTTTTCCGAACTCTTTAGCTGTTCATTCAATTCGTTTTGCGAATTTATTTGTTTGATTTTCATTGTTTTATCTTTATTTTCTGTTTTTTTGCTTTTGTGCGAAATTCTAATTTTCTATTTTCTTAGGTATCAATAATTTTACCAAACCCGTTTTTTCTTTTTTGCTTTTTTTTTGACTGACAAAATAGCAGTTTTGTTTCTTATGTGTTTGGAGATATTCAAAAATAAAAAAGCCTGCTACAAAAAATGTAAGCAGGCTTTGTGATTATGTAAAGGGAAAAGAGTTATTTGTTGATGACCAATTTACTTGTTGTTGTGCCGTTTTGCTCGGTTTTAACGTTTAGAATATAAATTCCGTTTTGTAAGTTTTGAATATTTATTTGAGGGTTTGTTCCTAAATTTTGGTTTTGTTCAAAAACTTTTCGTCCAAGCAAGTTGTATAATTCTACGCTCAAAACTTCACTTTGGGCTTGTATTTGCACAAAATCGCTTGCCGGATTTGGATATATTTGACTGCTGCCAGATTCTACGGTTTCTATTTCAGTGAAAATTGGTTTAGGTAACTGCTTGGTTGTGAATATTTTATAGCTTCCTTTTGGCATTTCAATATCGGTATTCACATTGGTAACATTCAAAGAAGTGCCCGAAAAATATTCGTACCAAGTTCCAGTTTTTGTGAAAAGTGCATCGCTTAATCCAATTGAAGTTCCTGTATTTGCCAAAATAACCACGTCCATATCGGCATGGCGCAATCTGATGCGTTTTTGTCCCCAATTTCCTACATTTAAGTCATAATCGGAAGTTCCGAAAGCGGGTTCGGTAGTTTTTAGTTTGTTGAGTGCAGCATACACATCATATACTTTTCTGCGTGCAGGGTCGTCAAAATATTCCCATTTTACGGGCTTTCTTCCTACGCGTCCATTGAAGTCGATGCTAATGTCGTAAGAAAGTTCGCCAAATTGCCAAATCATTTTTGGACCTGGTATTGGAATAAACATGGCAGCAGCTACTTCCATGCGTGTAATGGCGTTGCTAAGTTCGGTTAAATTGTAGCTCGAACTGCTTGCATTTCCGTAAATTAAACTTTTTGCAACCAAACGTTCTTCGTCGTGGCTTTCCATATAAGAAATTAAATTAGGATAAGTAAAACCTCTTTTTTTGTACGAAGACCATTCTATATCGCTTGTTGCGGTTTGACCCATAAGTAATTCATTATAAGCATAATTCATGTTTCCCCAGAGCAACATTCCATAATTTGCTAGTGCTGTTTCTTCCGAGTTATCGGTCAAATGTTCCAAAATAACGTAAGGTCGGTCGTTGGGAGCAAGTGCCCAGATTTTATCAGCCATTCGTTTCAAAATGTTGATGCGGCTTTGGTCGTAAGCCCAGCCATTTCCTACTGTGTTGGTAAAACCTTTGGTAAAGTCGAAGCGGAAACCGTCAATTTTGTATTCTTTAATCCAAAACGAACAAACACTGTCCACAAGTTGTTGAGTGTGAATACTTTCGTGATTGAAATCAACTCCCCACGAATATTCTGTATTGGGAGCATTCACATTGTACCAAGGGCTGTTTGCTGCGGGTTTTCCCCAAGTAGCATCGGGCGTAAAGTACATTTTCAAGAAAGGTGATTCGCCATACGAATGGTTCAAAACCATGTCTTGCACTACGGCTATTCCGCGCGAGTGGCAATCGTCGATAAAGGCTTTGTAATCTTCGCGTGTGCCGTAAGCTTTGTCGGGAGCAAAATAAAATGAAGGATTGTAGCCCCAACTGTCGTTGCCTTCAAATTCACTAAAAGGCATTAGCTCGATAACATTTACGCCTAAATTTTGTAAATAATCAAGTTTTAGTCTGGCTGCATTTACTGTTCCTTCGGTAGTAAAATCGCGAAAATGAAGCTCGTAAATTACCATTTTGTTGATGTCGGGGCGGTCGAAAGTTGCAACCGACCAGTTGTATTTTGTACGTCCGGTTTCTAAAACGGACGCAGTTCCATCGGCTTTTCCTTCGGGATAGGCTATTAAATTTGGATAAACCGTAGCAGTGTAATTTATCCATTTGTCGTTCCAAGGGTCAGAAATTTTTTCGGCATAAGGGTCGGCTACTTTTAGAGTGCCATCGATAAAATATTGATACACATATTCTTTGTTGGGTGTTAAATTTTCGAGTTTTACCCAAAAATAATCACCGTCTTTTTTCATCAATTGCCCCTCGTTGAGCATCCAGTTGTTAAAATCGCCCACAGCAAAAACGAACGTTTTGTAAGGTGCAAAAAGCACCAAAGTTGCTTTGGTAGCATCGTTGGGGTCATAATTAACGCCTCGCACCAAACCTTTGGGAAGTGCTTCATTTACAACCGTTGGCGCAGTGTAAAAATACATTTTCTTCTCCACGCCCGATGTTCCATCGTTTGCTTTGTAAGTAACTTCGTGTAAGCCAGAAGTAGTTGTAGTATAAGTAGTTGAAATAGTTGTAGCAGCCGTTTCGGTTTTCACAGAAACTCCGTCAACCAAAATTTCTAAATTTGAGCTTGCGCTTGCGGTTGCTTCTAATGCTACCTGTGCGTTAAGTTCTACAATTGCATTATTTGCCACAGGTTTGTTTATCACAAGATTCAGAGTTCCAGCCTCATAGATTGTAGCATAAATATCTTTTCCTCCTACATCTTTACCTGTCAGACTTCCGGTAGAGTTTCTGAAAACTAAAGCTATTTTTTTAATTTTTTCGCCTACCGGAACACCATAAAAGCTTCTTACATTGCCAGTTATAGCAAGAGTATAAGTATTGGTACTTATGCGAGTAAGTTTGGCTTTGGGCAAATTTGTGTCCCAAGCTGCAACTACGTATTTCCAGTCGGTATCGCTTGCACTTTTATCGGTAATTACTCCTGTGTGTGCATATACGTCGCCTGCGTAATTTGCCAAGCCTCCAGTGCCTTGCGTGGCATTGAACGTAATGGTTATTGCATCAGTTTCGGTAGGGAAACTTGGGCTGGTGGTGATGACTTGCGCAAAGCTCCAATTTGTAAAAATGGCAAGCAAAAGCACCAAAATTTGTTTTTTGTATAAATTTTTCATACTTATAAAATTTTTTAGAAAGTCTTTTTGCAACTTTTAGTTTATAATTTTAATTTTTCGTGAAAAGTTTTTTTAAGTTTTGTAATTTTTCAAAAATACTAAAAATTTCAGTAAAATAAAATAATTCTTTCGTGTATTTCTTTTTTTGTTCGTTTTTTTGACCAAAAAACATTTTACAAACGATTGCATAACACATTATTTTCTTTGTAAGAGTTGTAATTTATTTTTGTTCTAAATAATGTTAGAAAGAAAACGCTTCTTTTTCGTTATTTTGAAATTTTAAAATCCTTATTTAATCCATAGTACCCTAAGTTTTGAAAAGCATTATTGATACGATGATTCCAAATCATCGTATCAATTCGCATCTCCTCTTGTTTTCGTTCAAACTCGAACTAAAAATAACTTAAAAAAAAATGAATTTTTAGTTGAAAATTTAAAATAATTCCGTATTTTTGGAATCTTTTAAAAATAAAATTTATAACTTAAAAACGCAAAATAAAAAATGTCGATACAACGAATATATACCGATGAGTTAGCTGCTAATTTTGGTTATTATGCAATTTGGATGCCCGGAACTCCCATAAAATTGGGCGTAATTGGAACTTTAGACAAAAATGTTTTTTCGCCTGTTTCTACGCTCGAAAACTTCAATATTTCTTACGGAATTATTAGAGATAGAAGCAAAAACGACTTCAAATATGCTTCAGCCGGTGCTGTTACCGTAAGCCAAAAAGCGAGTGGCGAGGCTGCCGAAGGTTCAAAACTAGGCAAAGCCGATGCCGGAGTTATTATCGAATTTAATAAAAGTAATGCAATATATTTCAACGCATTAGGTACTTTAAATCACTACATTGCCGACAAATTGGCTCTCGGAAATGCCATCATGGAATTGTACAAAAAAGGGCAATGGAAAAAAGAATGGGTGGTGATTACTCAATTAGTTGAAGCCGATTCTGCCACTATTCTTATTTCAAAAGAAAAAGGAGCAAAACTGGAACTTAAAGCAAAAGCTGATTTAAAACCTGCTGAAATTCAATTGGTTAATGCCGATTTTGATTCCGAAAACTCTTTCAGCTCTTCGCTTAGTTTTAAGATTGTAGCTAAATCGGGAATTTCGCCTTTATTCAAACTCATGGGCATCAAAGAACCTTGGTTTCAAGAAGCCACTTTCAACAATAGAGACATAAATCAAGAACAATCTGAAAATCTTGTGTTTACTGATTTTGAAGTTCAAATTTAGTAATATTCAAAAAAAAAAAGAAACTTCCCAAAATTAAAAATTTTGGGAAGTTTCTTTTTTTTGAGTAATACCAATGCAAATAACTAATTAGTATGCCTGTTTTTAGCAAATTTTGCCAAAGTTAAAAACTTTGGCAAAATTGGTAATCAAACCAATATATTTTATTTTTTTAAAAATTCAAGGTTAAGCCCAAACTATATTTTCCGGCATTTTTGTCCAAAAAGCCAAACTCCACTTCGTCGTCGTTGAACATATTTCGAGCATTGAAATAAATTGAACTCTGCTTGTGAATTTTGTAGTCAATTTTCATGTTGAAAATCACTTTCGATTCAATAGTAGTTGTTGCGTATTTGTGTACATACTCTTGTTGCGAATAAAAATAAATACTTCGCGAGATAGTTAGCTTTTTGCTTGGAGTAAAAATTAAGAAAAGCCCACCATAAAAGCTTGGCGTGTAGTTATTTTCGATGTTCGACAGCTCCGAAGGACGAACGCCTCCACCAATCACGCCATTGAACGGGTTTCCAGTGGATTGCCACGATTTTTGCCACTCAGCGTAAACCGATTCAGTCATTTTTCCAATAGTTTGGTCTATGGTAAGTGCGTAATAATCAGACAGTTTTGTTTTTTGCCAAGTTCCGAAAAGTTTTATTCTGAAATTTTCGCCAAACATAAAATCAATATTTGCGCTTATTCCGTATTGCTCCGAAGTCAAATCCAAGTTTTCGTATTTTACATGAATGTAATCGAAAGGTTTTTGAGTTATGGGGTCGTAAATGGGCTTTCCGGTTGCCAAATTGATGGGCAAACCGTTGGCGGCTGTTAAAACATGAACTGAATCAGCCATTAAAGCGGATAAATTTTTAGTGTGTGAGTGAAATAATTCTATATCTATTTGTATGTTTTTAAACGGTTTCGCACGATAACCTATTTCCGACATATCCATAGTAATGAGCTTTAAATCAGTATTTCCATCGAACCGAATATTCAAACCCGAAGTTACTCCCGGAATTACAGGTACTCTTTTCCAATCAAAATTGGTGTACATATCCACCATGAAAGGGCTTGTGTTTGAGCGCGATTGTACAGCGCGAAGTATATTTTTGTCGTTAATTTTGTACGAAGCCACAAACTGGAATGGAAAATAAGTATCGCTCGGATTGTTATAATTTTCGGCACGAACAGCAGCAATGAACCTCAATTTTTCAAAAAAAGTATAATCCATGCGCAAATTGAACGATAAATATTCGATTGTTTTTTCGCCGTTGAGCAAATTTTCGCTACTCAAATAATTTGAATCGTCGTAAACAGAGCGGTCGAAACCAAAACCAGGCTGAATGTGCAATTTGTCTAAAATCACCCAGTCGTATTCGGTTTTGAACTGCAAAATGTTGTAATCAAACTCAAAACCATCGGAGCCAATGGAAGCATTCATCCAACCGTCGGTGTACGAAAATTGAGTTGTCGATTTATAGATATTGGCAGTTAAATCAAAGGCTTTAGACGAAACGCCTCGTCGGCTTTCCGAAATAAAACTATCGTCGATAATGGAACTTATTACTTCTGAATTTTGCAAATTAGCAGAAAGGTGGAAGTTTATATTTTTGTTTAAATTGAAGTTTGTTGATAAATTGGCACCATATTTTTGCAGAGCAAGCTCTGGATTGGGAAAATAAACCGAAGATCCATTAGGTTTTATCGGTTGCGGCTTGTTCCATGGATTGACCGAATCGATGAACGAAACTGGGCGATAACCACCTAAGGGCCACATATATATATCGGTTTGAGTGCGCTCTATTTGTTGATAATTGCCCGAAAGACGGAAATTAATTTTTTTGTTGAATGATTTGCTTATTGCTGCCTCGGTTTTCAACGAATTGAAGTTTCCATACTCTACAATTGCTTGACTTTGAAGTTTTTGGCTGTGCGATTTCTTAGTAATAATATTGATAACTCCATTCACCGCATTAGGTCCATAAAGTGCGCCTGCCGGACCACGAACTACCTCAATGCGCTCAATATCAATCAAACTGATAGGAATACTTTCCCACAAAGTGCCGCCAAAAACATAATTGAACACCAAACGTCCGTCAATCATAACTAGAGTAGAGCGGTTTTCGCTGAAAAGCATAAGGTTTCCGGGCGGAATATTGTCGTTGCCCCTGATTTGAACATCAAAATTGCCGTTGGTTTTTTCGCGAATGATAAAACCCGGAATTAAGCGCAAAGCCTCAGCAATACTATTTGCACCCGAAGCAATAATTTCTTCGGAAGTTAAAACGGAAGTAGAAAGTGGCGATTGAAAAATCTGTTCACTCGATTTTGAGGCAATTTCCACATCTTTGTTCAACACAATTTCGTACAGCTCATCGAGCGAAACACCTGCTATTTCGGCAAGTTTGAGCAAGTCATTTAGTTCAAGCTCAAGTAATTGGTCGTAACTAAGCTCGAGTACTTCATCGCGCGAGTAGTCGGCTATATTTTTGTCGAGTTGCGCAAAAACAGTCGATTGCAGCAAGAAGAAAATACACAAAGTGGTAATATATTTTATGTTGTGGATATTTTTTTTCATTTTCATTAGTGTTATTTTTTTTGATAAAAAACGATGCTTTTGAACCCCAAAAGTATTATTTTTTTTTAATGAAAGATTCAAAATTATGCTTGTTTTTTTACAATTTTAAAAACTTAATTTTTGATTTCCTTTTAAGGATATTTTTATTGATGTATGAAAATTAAATTGCTTATTTTCAATGTTTTACATGCTAATTCCAAGTTCTACAAGTTGGTCGCTAACTTTTAAGCCCTGATTATAAATATTGGGCTTGCTAATTTCAAATTTTTGGTCTCCTTTTACAAGCACGAAATTTATGCAACTTCCCTTTTGTGTCAATCCCGGACTCTCGGTAATAACCAAAATTGGTTTATTTTTAACATGGTTCAATATTTCTTTTATTTGCCCGCTTTTAGTTATCGGAATATAAAGAATATTCACTTGCGAAATCGTTTGGAGTGTGTTAAACTTCTCAACTACAATAGTTTTGTTATTGGCTTTTTTTCGCTGCGAAATTTTATTTAGCTCTTCTATTATTTCAGAATTGCCGTAAATTCCTATTACAAAGTTGCTAGGATTGTAAGAATCAGGCCATTCTATATTTTTAGTAAAATTATAAATGAAAAGAGCCTTGAACATGCTGTTTGATTGTGCTTTAGCAATAGTTGATGCAAAGAAAAGCACTACAAAGATAAATTTTAGTTTTCTCATTTTTTGTTTTAGTTTTGTTTTATGTTTAATTTTGTAAAAAAAAGTAGTTTTTTATTACAAAAAAGTTTTTCAGTATTTTATTTTTTTTGATTAAGTAGTTTTTATTCTGATAAATTTTAAAATATTAATCTTTATTCATAAGGTTTTGGTTGGTTCATTTTAAAAAGTCTTCATAAGTTTATTTTTTTTCCAAAAAATATTAAAATGGAGTTTAAAAATAAAAATGAAAACTATAAAATTATAATACAAATCCTTAAACGTAAATGTAACAACAAGTAGTATTAAAATTTAAAAAATTAACATTAATTTATTGCTATGAGTAAATTTAACGATTTGATAACAGGAGAAAAGCCTGTTCTTGTCGATTTTTATGCCCAGTGGTGCGCACCTTGCAAAGCCACTGCGCCCATTGTAAAGCAAGTTGCCGAACGCTTGGGCGAAAAAGTGGTTGTATTAAAAGTTGATGTAGATAAAAATCAGGCTATTGCCCAGCAGTTGAACATACAAGGCGTGCCTACTTTGGTTATTTACAAAAAAGGCAGCATTGTGTTTAGAAGAGCTGGAGTTACGCCAGCTCATGAATTAATTGCTGAGCTAGAAAAACATTTATAAATTTTTATTGTTTTTCTTTTTTATTGTATTAAAATATTTCCCGATTATTTTTTATTTTTCGGGAAATATTTTTGTGCAATTTTGATTATTTATTTAATTTGAGGCTTTTAATATCACCATTTGGCGTTATTATAAAGTAGTTTTCTAGTTTTTCTTTTGGTTTTTCTTTTGTGAAATTTATTTGCAACGAATATGAAAACTGAACCATAGGCTCCTTTATAACAGGATTTACTACTATATCAAAATCTTTGTACGAAACAGGGTCGTAATAAAGCGACGTTTGCTTTTCTGCTCTATAAATTTTATCGCTACTCTTCTTGTAATCAATGGCATTACTTCTGTAAGCCGAATAACTTTTGTACCTGTCGGGAGGATAAGCATACGATTTTTCCTCGTTTACTATTTTAAAAAGCGTATCGAGCTTAAAACCCACTTTTTCAAAGCTTTTGATACGTTTTCCCATTTCTATTAGCGCAAGTTCGCGCAAGTTGGCATACACCTCATTCACATCATTTACAAAGTAATCGACTTTTACCAAATCATAAATTTCTTGTTCGGCACAAATTGTTACAATTTTATCTAACTCTTTGCTATTTTTATAATAAACATTTAAGTTTTTTTGTAGCTCAAAGCCCACAGGAACTTCTACTAAATTGCTGCTAAACAATTTTTTATCACTTTCCCACTCGTACTTAGGAACTAGCGAAATCATATCCACAAAAATATCGCTTTCGGCAATGTTGGCATTTTTCAGATTTTCAACTACTTTTTTTACTCTATTGTTCAAAATTTCGTCTGTTTCTTTGGCGGTTTTGCCCACTTGTGAAATATTAAAAACAGCTAAATAGCTATCAGCCTTTACATTAGATAACGCATTTACTCGCAATTTTATTTGGTTTTCGTAAGCCGTTAAGTAAGGAACTTCGCTACTTTGCTTATTCAAATA
>JAIFNL010000150.1 GCA_020047755.1 Bacteroidota bacterium | reverse complement strand
TATCGAAGTGTAAAAATCAATTGTAGCCATGCAAAAAACAATTGCTTCTGTGTAAAAAGCCTCTATTTTAGTATAAAAAACAATTATCTCTGCGTAAAAATCGATTATCTGTGCGTGAAAATCCCTTCGCCTTGCGTGAAAATTAATTAGCCAGATGTAAAAAACAATTATCCCTGCGTAAAAATCGATTATCTCTGCGTGAAAATCTATTCGCCACTTATGGATAATGGATTTTCACGCAAGGCGAAGGCATTTTTACGTGAGGATAATCGATTTTCACGCAGAGTGAAGAGATTTTTACGTGGAGATAATTGATTTTTACGCAGGGCGAATTCATCTGGCTACAAGAAGTTTTTACGCAAGGCGAATAAAACTTCACGCACCGAGAATTGTTTTTTACGCGAAGCTAACTGTTTATTTCACAAGAATAACTACTTATTTTTCAATGATAAGCCATTTTTTTTGGTGTACAATAGATTTGTTATAAATTGATTTTTAGTAATTTATAGGCTAATTCAAAAAAAATACTGCAATCTGGGCTATCAAAAATTAGATTATTTCAAAAAAAATAATACGTTCTTATTTTTTTTCAAATAAAAGCAACGTAGTTGCGGTATCTTTGTAGAAAAAAAATGGTTGCGCATCACCCGCCCCATGTAGAGACGCGCCGCGGCGCGTCTCTACATGGGGCGGTGCGTCTCTATTTTCTACAAAGATTTCGCACCTATGGTGCTAAAATGAACTTGAATCTCAAATGCGAATTTTAGAAAACTTTTTGAAAATTAGCATCAAAAAAAATAGAGTTAAAAATAAGTTTTTTGAATAAAAAAACTATTTTTGCACCTTAAATTATGCAAAACAAATGATAAGCACAAAAATAACAAACAACAGTATGAGTTCTTTCTTGAAAAAAGTAGGTCTTTTTTTTATTCCTTTTTATATTGCACTTATTTCATTTTTCATCTTCGACCCCTTCAAAGTTCTATACCACTATGATTTAGAAGCATATTCTAATTCCAGCGTAACACTTAATACAGGTTACATATCAGCAACTAAATATCTTCAAAACAGCAACAAATACAATTACGATGCCTTCATCTTCGGAAGCTCTCGCACAAAAGGAATGCGGTCGTGGGATTGGAAAAAGCATATTGACGCAAAAGAAGCCTTCGTATTTAGTGCTGCTGGAGAATCGCTTTATGGTGTTCAGGGAAAAGTAAAGTTAATCGACAACAACAACGACACCATTAAATATGCCTTATTTCTTTTTGATGTAATGCAACTTGTGCAAACCGAAAATAATCATCGACACATTAATATTCAGCACCCTGCAGTATCGCAAGAGAATAAAATTAGCTTTTATTTTTCGTTTGTAAGAGCTTACTTAGATTTGAAATTTATAATTCCTTATTTTGATTTATATTTTACCAAGAAATATAAAAAATACATGAATGATTATTTAAAAAGAACTGGAACTATTTATGCTAAAATATCGAACGATTGGATTAATAAAGATATTGAAAATAAAATCAAAACAGATTCAATCAATTACTATCGACAAAACAAAAACTTTTTTTATAAGCGAGATAACATACTGAAATTTCAACCCGTAGTAATTCAAAAAGAGCAACGTACTATGCTCAACGAAATTAAAGAAATTCTAAAAAAACATAAAACCGATTATAAAATAATAATACTTCCAATGTATGATCAGTATAAGTTTAACAAACAAGACCTTACTACATTAAATTCTATTTTTGGAAAAGAAAATATATATGATTTTTCGGGCATTAATAAATATACCAACTCAATAGGAAATTATTACGAACCCGGGCATTTTAGAGATGTTTTGGGCAAACAAATGCTCGATTCTATCTATTTTATGCCTAAAAATTAATTTTTTTAGAGTATCTAACTGAAAAATCGGGTTATTTCGCTACAAATTCGCTCTACATCGGAGTTTGTTAGTTCAAAATAAAAGGGTAAACGCACCAAAGTATCGCTGTAATGGTCGCATCTGTCTAAAAGCCTGCCATCGTGTTTGTTTTCATAAAATGCAGATTTGTGTAGCGAGATGTAATGAAATACCGCATAAATTCCATTTTCTTTCAAAAATGAAATAAGTTTTTGGCGTTCGTCGTATTTATTGCAAACCAGAAAAAACATGTGTGCATTATTGCTGGCATACTCTGGAATACAAGGTAATTGCAATAAACCTTTTTCTTCCAAAGGTTTTAATCCATTGTAATATTGAGTCCACAGCTTTCTCCTTTTTGCCTGAATATTTTCCAGATTTTCGAGTTGTGCATAAAGAAATGCAGCAATCATGTCGGAAGGCAAAAACGACGAGCCAACATCGACCCAACCGTATTTATTCACTTCGCCACGGAAAAACTCGGCTCTGTTTGTGCCTTTTTCCCATATAATTTCGGCTCTACGGATAAATTGCTCATCGTTAATAGCCAACAAACCGCCTTCGCCTGCTTGTATGTTCTTTGTTTCGTGAAACGAAAAAGCCCCCAAATGACCTATTGACCCCAAAGGTTTTCCTTTATAGTAACTATCAATGGCTTGGGCAGCATCTTCTACCACAAACAAATTGTATTTTTGGGCTAACTCCATAATTTTGTCCATATCGCACGCCATTCCAGCGTAATGCACTGGAACAATGGCTTTTGTTTTTGGAGTAATGAGTGCTTCAATTTTATCTGCATCTATGTTTGGAGTTTCTTTTTCGCTATCGGCAAAAATTATTTTAGCGCCTTGCCTTACAAACGCATTGGCAGTGGAAACAAATGTGTAAGAGGGCATTATTACCTCGTCACCTTCTTTAATACCAACCAAAATAGCCGCCATTTCGAGAGCATCGGAGCAACTCGTTGTCATCAGCGTTTTTTTGAAACCGTATTTCTGTTCAAAAAAAGTCTGGCATTTCTTTGTAAACACACCATTTCCCGAAATGTGGTGGTTGTCGTACACCGCTTGGAAAATGTAATGGGCTTCTTTGCCTGTTAAATAGGGTTTGTTGAAAGCTATCATTTTGTTTTGTGTATTAAATTCTAAAAAAGAATAACGCTTAGTATTGTTTTTTATTTGCATCACACGATTGGCGCAAACTGCTACTCGCCTATGCGCACGCCTCGGTAAAGTATTTCCGAAATATAGTCATCGTAACCCGATTTTTTCATTTGAGTTACTATTTTGTCAATATTATAGGCAACACGTTTTATAAGCATTTCATCTTCTTTTATCAACAAATAGCTTGCCTTATTGTTTTTGTCGCGTGGTTGCCCTACTGAACCGGAATTTGCGTAATTATAATTTCCAAAATTCAATATTTTGGGAAGATGCGTATGTCCGGTGAGCAAAAAATCGTATTTAAAATCTGCTTTTTCAAAATATTCGTAATTGGGTTTGTGCAAATATTCATCAATAGCATCGTTCAAACCGCCGTGAGCACAAAAATAGGTTTTGCCGGCATACTCAAAGTTGTAATTGGGTTGATTATTTTTCAAAAAAAATAGATTTTCGCTCGAAATTTCTTCTAACTGTCGCTGCAAAGTGAAAGTACATGTTTTAGAACGCGCAATTACTCCGTTGTTGAAAGCCAATGCGTAGTCGTGGTTTCCTATTATTGTTTTGATTTCTAATGCTCGTATGGTATCAATAACTTCGTTTACCATGCAATAAAAGCCAACTAAATCGCCTAAACAGATGATTTGGGCTACATTATTTTGCGAAATATCGTCCAAAACGGCTTCAAGTGCCGGAAAATTACCATGTATATCGGAAATGACAGCTATATTTTTCATTTTTCGGGTATCAATCGTTAAAAATCGTGCAGTTGTTCGTTGTTTTTATTGTTCAATGACTATAAAATCGGAAATATACCTTATGGCACTCGCTCTTTTTTTGATGCGCGGAGTAGGTTTTTTATTCAAAAGATAATATTCGATACACATTTCGGGTTCGTTGTAGCCCAAAACGGTTCTTATGGAACAAGCACTCGAAATGCGCGGGTTTATTTCCAATAAAAAAACATTTTCGTTTTCTTTTCTGAGCTGAATATTTGTTGGACCTTCGGGTTTTAATATGCTACACAATTTTGTGATGTATTCAAAAATACTTTTATCTTCTTCTATTAGCACGGCTTTGCTGGTAGCACCTTCTTGCGAAAGCTGCCTTTTCAATATGATATAATCAAAAAAGCTACCTTCGCCATCGCCAAAAACGGAAATTGTGTATTCTTGCTCTAGTGTTCCAACTATTTTTTGATAAACGCATTGTGCCGCTATTTTTTTTGTGAAATAGTTAAAATCCTCTTCGTCTTTTATTGTTTGAATACCTTTTGAAGCATACGAGCTGATGGGTTTTAACAAAAAAGGACTACCCAGTAGCTTTGTGCACGTTTCAAAATCGGCTTTATGTAAGGTAGGAATTAAATCAATTTCGTTAAAATTAGAGAGGTATTCAAATGTAAGTAGTTTACTTTTTGATAAATCGGTACAAAGTTGATTGTTTAAAACACATTTTGTATTTATTAAGCTTCTATTTTCAAAAATTTTGTACAAATCTTGCTCAATACCTGTAATAATTAAGTCGATAGCGTACTTTTTGATAATTTCATTCAAAAAATTGACAAAATTAGGCGAGTCGGCACGCTCGGCTTTTATAAATTTATCGGCAAGAGTGCCTCCATAAGCATCGTCGTAAATATCCATTGCAAAAATTTTCACAGGGTATGCCGATTTTCTAAGGCTATTTATTATTCCGTAACCAATAATAGCACCTACTCCGGTTACAAGTATATTGAATATTTTGTCTTTCATTGGGTTTGTTTTATTGGTGGTTCGTTAATTTGAAAACAAATAGCATTTACACACTTGCTACAACAAAAACAATAGTACACAATTCGGGGTACGATTGCCCAATTGTAAGCAGCGCGTTGTAGGTTTCTTCGGTAAAATTTAATTGTTGCATCTGTGAGGTTGTAATAATTTTTAAGTTTACACCTTCTACTTTTTCTATGTTAAGGTTATGGTTTGTAAGTAGTTCCAAGAAAGAATCTTTGCAGAAATATCGGCGATGCCCCAAAACATAATCTTGCTGTTGAAAGGCATAAATATCGGGCAACATACCCGACAAATTGCCAATTCGTCTATTTAAAGAGGTAGCTGAAGGAACGGAAAGAAACAACATTCCATCTTTTTTTAAAAATTTCTTATATTTTTCAATAATATAATCGGGGTCGAAAACGTGTTCGAGTATATTACTCATTACAATATTATCAAATTTTTGTTCTGTTTCAAAGGTTTCAAAGAAAGTTTCGATAATCTCCAAATTAGTTATGGTGTTGCTTTGGCTAAAAAGGTTGATTAAATTAGATGAACCATCTAAAGTAACGACTTTATCAAAGTTTTGAGCAAAAATTTTGGTGGTTGTGCCGTCGCCAAGCCCTAGCTCCAGAATATTTGATTTGTTTTTTGAATATTGCACAATTTTTTGCGATAGCCACGAAATATTTCTCTGGTTTTCGTCATTAAATATTCCATGATATGCAATGGAACTGTTTTCGATTCGTAATTTTTCGTCGTCGGGAATTTGATTGTTTTTCATGTGTTTTCTTTGAGCTTTTGAATGGAATTTTTATGCGTAAATATTTTTTATGATATAAAGTGGTCTGTTTTGGGTTTGTATAAAAATTTTGGATATGTACATTCCAATGATTCCCAAAGCGCATACAATAATGCCTAATGCTAGCATTATCATTATCATTAGCGAAGTATATCCGATTAAAATTTGTTCGGGAAATATTAATTTTCGTATCACAATGAATACAATTCCTAGAATGCTTGCCAAAGTAATTAAAATCCCTAAATTGAACATCATTTTGAGGGGAACAACCGAAAAAGAGGTAATTGCCTCAGTAGCAAGCTTGATGCGTTTCATAGCCGAATAGGTACTGTTTCCTTTTCTTTGCATTTTCAAAACCGGAACTCCAAGCTGACTAAAACCAGTCCAACTCATCATTCCAGCCAAAAATAGGTTTCTATCGCCTAGCGAAATTAAATTTTCCACATACCTTCGGCTCATTAATCGTTCGGTAACTACATTTTTGGGAATATCTAAATTGCCCAGTTTATTTATCATTTTCCAAAATAGTCCTCCTCCTTGTTTTTCTATAAATCGCCCTTTTCGAGTTTCTTGAAAACCATAAACAACATCAATTTTTTGTTGTACAATTTTATCATTAAAAGCGATTATTGTTTCGGGCGAAACTTCTAAATCACAGTCGGTTAAGTAAATATATTCTCCCAAAGCAAAATTCAAACCCGCCATTATAGCGTAATGATGTCCGAAATTGCGCGACAAATCAATTAGCTTAACTTTATTGTCTTTTTTGCGTATCTCCAAAACACATTCCACCGAGTTATCTGGCGAACCATCGTTTACAAACACAATTTCATAATCATTGGTTATTTTATTAGCGTTTGAAGAGATTAATTCGTAAAATTCATTTACGTATTGCTCCGAACGATAAAGAGTTGTAACTATTGAGAGTTTCATTATTTGCTATGTGCGAGTTTATTGTTATCAAATTTTAAAAACTTTTCATAAATTTTGTAGCATTTTCGCCTTCATTAAAAATTAAATCCAAAATACTTACTCCGTGCTCGAAAGGCGGATAGAGTTGATTGTATTCTGGATAATTTGTATAATCCATCCAAGTTATTTTAATCTTTTCGTTTTCAAATAATTTTTGATTCAAATAACTTATAGCAGCAGGTCCCGAAATGTATTCGGTAGCATTTGCTTGCTTGCAAATATTCAAAAGTTTTTCAGTTCGTTCGCCTGTCAATTCATAATCAGAAGACCAAGATATTTTAGTTTTTATATTTAAAATTTTATTTATTTCGCAAATAAATTCATAATTTATTAAGCTCAAATACGTTTCGCTGCTATTGAGGTATAAATTTTCAAAAATAGGCTTGTATTCTTTAAAATAATTTGATTTAGAATAGGTTTGTTGCAATGTTTTCCAGTGTTTTGTACGCCATTGATTATTTAAAACTTGTACTTCGTTTATTTTATCCAAAATAGAATGCTTTACGGGTATCGAAAACCAAACAGCACCTTGTGTTGTTTTTATTTTGTTTCTATTTCGCCAGTCGTTTTTGGTAAATTGTACCGTATCATACAAAACAAACTCATCTACCCTATTTATCATATCAAAATATCCTTTCCAAGGAATATAGTTTGATTGTAAAATTGCTATTTTTTTCATTTTTTAAGACACAAATGCACAAAATAATTTGGTTTAATTCGCCAATTCGTGGTTTTTTAAAATTTTAAAACCACGAATGCACGAATTTTAATCGAATGATTCTTTTAAACAAGCATAAATATCAAGTATTTAAACAATTTTTTTTTACTAAAACTGCTTTAAAAAACGTACATCGTTTTCAAAGAATCGGCGCAAATCTTTAATTCCATATTTTAGCATTGTCATGCGTTCTATTCCCATACCAAAAGCAAAACCTGTATATACTTTGCTATCTATTCCATTGCTTTCCAATACATTGGGATCGACCATTCCGCAGCCTAATATTTCGAGCCAGCCGGTATGTTTGCATACATTGCAGCCTTTACCGCCGCAAAGCGAGCACGAAATATCCATTTCAGCCGATGGCTCGGTGAATGGAAAATATGACGGACGTAAGCGAATTTTTGTTTCTGCCCCAAAAATTTCTTTGGCAAAATAAAGCAAGGTTTGCTTCAAATCGGCAAAAGAAACATCTTTGTCGATATACAAACCTTCTATTTGGTGGAAAATGCAATGCGCACGTGCCGAAATGGCTTCGTTGCGGAAAACTCTTCCGGGCGAAATGGTTCTAATAGGCGGTTTTTGGTTGTCCATTACACGTACTTGCACCGATGAGGTGTGGGTGCGAAGCATTATATCTGGATTTTTTTCGATAAAAAACGTATCTTGCATATCGCGTGCAGGATGTTCGGCAGGGAAATTGAGTGCCGAAAATACGTGCCAATCGTCTTCTATTTCGGGACCTTCTGAAATAACAAAGCCCAAGCGAGTAAATACTTCTATAATCTCATTGCGCATGTGCGAAAGCGGGTGACGTGTGCCCAAATTGCTAGGGTAGGAGGTAAGGCTCAAGTCCAAATCGGCTTGCACCTCGTCGTTTTCCAATGCTATGCGCAAGTGTTCTATTTTCTCTTGTGCTTTGTTTTTGAGCACGTTGAGTGTTTGTCCCACTTCTTTTTTCAGCTCGTTGGGTACATTTTTAAATTCTACAAACAAATTAGAGATTTCGCCTTTTTTGCTAAGCATTTTAATTCTAAATTCTTCTAATTCGTCTTTGGTTTTGGCAAAAAAATGTTCTGTTTCTGCCAAAAGTGCATTTATTTTTTCTAACATTGGGATATATTATTGTTGCAAATTTTTGTTAAGTAATTAACCAAAATTAATTGTATATCAAATTTTACCAAATACTTAAAAATAAGTAAGTTGCGAAGGTGGTGCTCAAAAATAAAATAGCACCAGTGCTTATTTTTTCACTACTTTCATGCTGATTATTTTCACATCTTCAATGGGGCGGTCGCCTTTTGCTGTTTTTACCGATGCTATTAAATCTACTATTTCCAAGCCTTCTATTACTTCACCAAAAACGGTGTAAGCACCATCTAAATGTGGCGTTCCGCCTATGGTTTTGTAGGCATTTTTTTGTTCGGGAGTTAGTTTTTTGTTGGTTCGTTTTTCTATCATTTCAATCTTTGCATCGTCAAAAACTTCTCCTTGAACAATATAAAATTGCGAGCCCGACGAACGTTTTTCGGGATTTTGTTGGTCGCCTAGTCTAGCGGCAGCCAACACGCCTTTTTTGTGAAATCGGTTGGCTTTAAATTCGGCTTCGATAGTGTAATCGGGTCCGCCGTTGCCTAGCATTTGGTCTGGTTTTGCATTTTTTGATTCGGGGTCGCCAGATTGAATCATGAAATTTTTAATAACTCTGTGAAAAAGCACATCGTTGTAATATTTTTCGGCTACAAGTTTTAAAAAATTATCTCTATGCAGAGGCGTATCGTTGTAAAGTTTTACTTTTATATTGCCTTTTGAGGTTTCGATTAACACTATTTTTTCTTTTCCTGTCTTTTTTTGTGCATTGCAATTTACAAAAAACAGTGTAAATAAGGCAATTATCGAAATGCTAAGTATGTTTTTCATATTCATTTTACTGAATGAGTTATTGTTTGAGTAATGAATTTAGTTTTTCTTAAAAAAAGAATACAAAAATAGTATTTGTATTTAGAATGAAAAATTATTTTGTCAATTTTTATTGTGTTCTTACCAGAAGAGATTTGTCTTGGATTCTATCGGTATAAAGTATTCCATTCAAATGGTCTATTTCGTGTTGGAAAATGACAGCGGTAAAACCTTTGATTATTTCCACCTTGTTTTGTTGAGTAAAAGTATCGTATTCTATGGTTATTTCGCTGGCTCTAGCTACTGTGCCTCGGTAATTATCCACCGAAAGGCAGCCCTCCATGCCGTCTTTTTTTTCACCGGAATAGTTTTTAATTTTGATATTGAAATAAACCTCAAAAGGAGCACCTTCTTTGTCGAACCGTTGAACCCAAATAACGCTTCTATTTATACCTACTTGTGGCGCAGCAATGCCTATTCCGGGTTTGTTTGGGTCTTGTACCGTTTTGAAAAGAGCTTGTACAAAATTTTGTAATTCGGTATTTTCTGAGTCTGCATTTATGCTTTTACTTTTTTTGTATAAAACAATGGAATCTTGAGTATTTTCTACCAGTAAAACCCGCAAACGCCCTTCTTTATTAATATTTTGTATTATTTGAAGTTCGCTTGGTGTGAATCTACCAGTGGCACACGAACTTAAAAAAAACAGAATAAATAAATACAACGAAAGTTTATTTATTATATGATTTTTCATTTTCTTCAAATTTTAATGTTTTCGTATATCGGGATTAAATTCAGTTATGATAAGCTCCACGCGTCTGTCTTGCGCATTATCTTGGTTTCCAGTGGCTTTTGAATTACCAAAACCTAAAGGAGACATTCTAATTTTGGATATTCCTGCGGTAGCTAAATAGTCCATAACAACAACTGCTCTAGCTTCTGAAAGTTTCAATGCATCTACTTTTAATGCTTCGGAATTAGAAACATATCCTTGAACTTCAAATTTCACATCAAGGTTGTGCTTTAGTTTGGTTGCTATAATATCAAGCTCAGCTTTGGCTGCTTCTGAAAGAGTTGTTTTTTCGTTTTCAAAGAACAGATTGTTTGTTTTAATGCGTTCGCCTTTAATTATTGGGTCGAGGTTTATATTGCGAGTTATATAATCAAAAGTAGTTATTTGATTGACATTAAGTACCTCGTAATGAGTCCAATATCCAGAGAAAGAAACAGTTAAATTATAATCTTTTCCGGTAAAAAAAATGGTAGAATATTTACCTGTTTTTACGCTTGCCATTAATTCGCTAACTGTTTCTCCTTTTGCATTTCTTACCGAAACGGTTGCAAAAAGAGGCTCTAGCGTTTTAGAACACAATACTTCGCCTCGCAAGTTTGTTTGTTGAATTAAAACACTGGTGTCCAGCTTTATATCATTTTCATCTTTTTCAAATAGTTCTTCGTCTCTAAATACAATAACGGGTTTTTTCTCGTCAAATTCAAAGGTAACTTCAAATTGTCTGTATCCGTTAAAGCGTACATTGTACGACTTTTGGCGAAGCGTAAAGTTTTCGTCAAAAACATTGTTTATTTCTACCTTGTAGGTTTCGGTAACAGGAATTGTAATTTCAAAATAGCCCACTTCGTTGGTCAAGGTTGTGTAAGTTTGCTCATTTCCTGTAACTGTGATACGAATATTTCCCAACGAATACTGGTCTTTAGAGTATTTTGTTCTATTCAAAACAACACGCCCAAAGATTTTGTTTTTTTCTTTGAACGGAACATAAACGGTAGTATCTTTTTGTAAATTGAATGTATGTTTGTGTTCTTCGTTGTAAAAATCTTCATTTGTGTTGGTTAATAATTCATAATCAATATGATATTCACCTTCTGGCATATTTTCATAATAAATTTGACCTTCTTGGTTAGAAAGTAATTCGGTAG
>JAIFNL010000130.1 GCA_020047755.1 Bacteroidota bacterium | reverse complement strand
TCGCAACAAAATGTAGGTGCATTGAATAGAGCTGATCTTTATCAAATTGGTTTTGGTGATGGTAATTTTCAAAATATTGCACTATACGAAGGTATTTTAAAACTAGAGAATGACAGCCCGCTTGATTCAGCCGTTATTTATGTAAGAGATCCTGAGAGTGATGAGCTTATCGGAACTTTTAGACCCGACAAAACAACAGGAAAATATTACATGTTGTTAAGTCCTACAAAAGATTATTCAATCAGTTATGAAGAAGTAGGCTACGAACCTGCGGTAGATACACTACCTGTAGCTCGAACAAACTCTTATTTGCAAAAACTGAGTGCCAATAATTTAGGAGTTACAACTTTATACAAACCTTCAAAATATGCTGATTATGCAATTGCAATAAACGACATTATGTTTGAATTTAATAAATTTGTAATCAATGAAGAACTAAATCCTGGTGTATTCCAAAGCCTAGACAAATTTGCTGAATATCTAACAAAAGATCCAAGCCTGGGGCTTCAAATAGACGGACACTGCTGTAAAATAGGAACAGAAAAATACAATGTTAAGCTTTCGGCACAACGCGCTACTTTTGTAAAAGATTATTTGGTAAAAAAGGGTGTTAATGCTAAAAACATAACGATAAAAGAGTTTGGATATAGCACACCAATAGCAATAAACCAAAATTCAGATGGTTCATGGAAAGAAGAATCGATGAAATTTAACCGTAGAATCGAGTTTAAAGTTACTGGCGAAAATGCTCCAAAAGTAAAAGTTGTGAGCCTACAAGTTCCCGACAAATTTAAAGTAAATAAAGAACTCTAAAAATTAGTTTCCCACATATACAAAGCCGGCAATGAAAATCATTGTCGGCTTTTTAGTTTAAAAATATGCTAAAAAATAAAAGTATCAGCCTAAGAGCTTTAGAGCCTTACGATATTGAAACTCTCTATGAATGGGAAAATAGTACTGATTTATGGCGAATTTCAAGTACAAGCGTGCCTATTTCAAAACACCAGCTAGAACTATTTGTGCAAGAATCTTCGTTAGGCATTTATGAAACAAAACAGCTACGCTTGATGATTGAGTCAAATGAAAATAAAAAAGCAGTAGGTTGTATTGATTTATTTGATTTTGAGGCGTTTCATAAACGAGCTGGTATTGGAATTTTAATATTCGATACACGAGACAGGCAAAAAGGAGTTGCATTTGAAGCACTAACGTTATTAATTGATTATGCGTTTAATTTTTTAGAGTTACATCAGCTTTATTGTAATATTTTGATTGATAACCAGGCAAGTATAAATCTTTTCAAAAAGGCAGGTTTTTCGATTGTAGCTCAAAAAAAAGAATGGTTTTGGACAGGGAAAACTTGGAAAGATGAGTATTTTTTACAAAAATTAAATGAAGCCATTTAATTAAAAAAACATGCTCCTTGCAAATTTGCAAGGAGCATATTTTTAAATTAACTAGCAGTATGTTTACACAACTCTATAATTGGCTCTTTCCATGGTGGTGCAGCTCTCACTACTTTATGAAAGATATTATCGCTACGGTAAATAATATCAGGATAAATAGCGTGTATCCCGTCAACACATTCTTTCAAAAATTGAAGAATTTGCTCTTCTGTTTCAAATGATTTTATTTCGGCATACCTACCTATTTCGATGCCTTTACCGTCTCTTTCGAGAGTAAAATAATCTTTTTCTGGAGTATTTGACCAAGTACTAAGTTTTTGCCTGAAGAAATTAAGATATTGGTTTCTAATCTCAACTTGATCTCCGTCAGTTCTTATTAAAACATTCATTCCTATTTTTTCATACAAATTAATTTCAGAGTTATAAAAGAAACCAATGTTAAACCCAAAGACATATCCTAAATTTTCGGTAGAAAAACCTAATCCATAAAAGAACCAATCTTTTGATGATTTTTTATGCGTATATTTTCCTAGTTTATCGTTGAAATATTTCTTTATATCTTGCAAAATATTCCTAATTTTTTCTTCTGAAACTCTAAATTTTAATCCCGAAAGTATTTTTTTTAATTCATTCCGCAATTTTTGAGAATCTTCCTCGGACAATTGCAATACTAAATCTGCAATTTGTTGATAACTAAGAGATATTTGAAGATTTGACTTTTCCATAATTTTATTTTTTATATCAAATTTTACTTTTCTGAAGTATTTGATAGAACTATAAATTTGGTTAATTATTTATTATTCAAAGAATTAATATTTATACGAAGTTCTTTTTCTATAAATTTTCTTTGCAAATATCAATAAATAGCTCGTCCCATTTAGGTGCTGCTCTAACAACGCCTTCAAACAAGCCGGAATTTTCGATAATAATAGGGTAGATTTTATGAAACGATAAAATGCAATCTTGAATGTAATCTACAATTGCATTGGGCGAATTAAAGTCTTCTATTCTTTTATAACGAGCAACCTCTACTCCTTCATCTCCTCGTGCTGGATAAGAATATACCTTTTCATTTTGGTTAGCCCAATCGGCTAAATTGGCTCTAAAGAAATTTAATATGTTTCCTCTAAATTCATTTTCTCCGCCATTGGAACGAACTAAAATATTCATTCCTGCATAGTTAAACATGGTTTGCTCATTTTTTTTAAAGAAGCCTACATTTATCCCAAAAATATAGCCTAAGTTTTTTTTAGTAAAAGCAAAGCCAACAAAAGACCAGTCGGTTGAGGATTTTTGGTGTGTATATTTACCCAATTTATGGCTCAAAAAAGGTCTTACTATTCTCAAAATATTTTTGATTTTCTCTTCGTTTAAGCTAATTTTTAGTCGATTATTCGTATCATCAACTTCCTCTAAAATTTTTTCTTTGTCGGAATCTGACATCTGCGAAACTAATTGTAAAACAGTATTATAATCAACATTCAATTGATAATCTTCTGGATTCATTTTGTATTTATTAAAAGAAGTTAAACAAATAAAAACGACACTTTACGATACAAAAAATATTCTTCTGCAACAGAAAACTGTGGTTTTTAATATTTCGTTAGCCCCGAAAAATCTAATTTTAGAAGCATTATAACGAAAATATCATTTAAAAATTTTCGATTTAAGAATGCTTTATTTCTTTTTAAATAAAAAGCGATTATAGAAACTTGAGCATACAAATATAGTAAAAAAATATTTAATTTCAATATTTATTGTATTTTCTTTTTAAAAATAACTAAAAAAGGTTTAAAAACGTTGTACAGCGATAAAATAGTTACTGTAAACATTTTTAAACCTTTGAAAAGCTATACTCGTATTATCTTAATTAAGATTTTTTGAGCAAAAAACTAAGGAACATGATTTATTTCTACAATCATAGATACCACTGTTTTTGTTTTGGATTTTGCATCAAAAGAAATAACACTTCCTTCGGAAAAATCAATTTCTTCGTTGTTAAGTAGTTTTGTTCCTAAAGCTCCTTTTATACGTTCGGCAAAAGTTCCATAGCCTGACTCAACATCTTTGATAATTTGCTCAAAATTAAGAGGTTCAGTTGAATAAAGAACACACATATAGTCTGTTCCTACCGTTTTGTCCATTTGTATGTAATGCTGCTCGTCTGGCAAAGCTACTTCGTTGTCGGAGTAGTTCAAAGCTGGGCTAATGAGTTTGTCATACGGAAAAACCGGAAAAATTGCTTGCGTTGCATCTGTTCCAAAAGCATAAACATAAGCAGGTTCAGAGTTTCTGATATAAATTCGAAATTGAGTGCCAGATTTGTACGAATCTTTCATTCTGAACACGTTACCTTTCCTTGTGGCATTCATTGAAACTCCAGCTCCATTTGTACCGCTACGCTCATAGCGAATAGCTCCTTTTAATACTTTCTCTTCAGCTATTGTTTTGTGTGGGTAGCCGCTTGCCATGTTGCCTATAATTTCATAAGCATATTTTGTAAAATCGGCAAAAGTGGCGTATTTTATCCAAATATATCCACTATTTCCCCACTCTACTCCCCATGAGTTTTGGACTAAAAATGCTCCTCCCGCTTTGTTATCGTCATAACCTACTACACACATTGCATGCCCGCCGTAATCGCCCAAATGGGTTTCTGTTGGCATCCAAACATCAGTAGCTTGGTAAAAAGAATTGGGCACAAGCATACCAATAACTACTGGGTTATTTTCGGACAAACTTTTTTTAACTGCCTGTATTTTAAAGGCATTACCATCGGTAAGTCCAAAAAGTTTTGCGTAATCGGTAATTCTATAATTTTTAGCATTCGAGAGCAAATTACTGGTGATATTATCGGGGCAATTAATACTTAATTCCGAATACCGAACTGCTCCTACTGTTTTTAAAATATTCAAGGCATCGCTCAATGAAGAGCCCCAAGCGCAATTAGCATCACCATCGTCTTTGATGTGTTTGTAGAGAAAACCAGGTGAAAAAGCATTTTCTGTAATTTTAGCTTTATCGGTGAGGTTAAGCGTTTTAGCTTCCACAATGGTAAGCGCGCAATAAGCACTTGCCCAGCCTACACAAGTAGAGTAACTACCTTGACTTAAAGGAGTTGGCGCATAATCAACAAGGGAAGCACTTGTAGGTAAGCTATTTCCGTACATGCTGCGCACCAAGGGTGCTTTCATTTGTGTAGATTGATAGCCTGTGTCGTCATATTTCAGACCTCTTTTGTATTTTGTAGTATCTTTTTGAGCAAAAGAGGCACTAAAAAACAAGAGCAGCATCAATAATATGCTAATTTTTTTCATTTCGCGTGTATTTTAATTTTACAACTATAAAATTCTAAGAGTTAAAGATTTGAAATTTATTGAGTTTAGTTTTAGCCAAATAGATTTCAAATCTTTAAAACACTGATTTTCAAAATATTATTTATTAAAGAAAAAGTCTTCAAAAATAGAAGAGTTATCCCAAGGAACTTGTTTTCCGTCAGATTTTTTGTACACATTTCGTCTTACTTCTTTGAAAACATTTTCGATGGATTCGCCTTTTCGTTCGAGAGCAGTTAAAAATTCTTGGGTATAAAGTCCATTAGAGCCAGAGCCATCGGCAGCTACCGAACCAGGGGAAGTTGCATAAGCAATGAAAGTTCCTTGTGGTGCATTGGTTTGTGCCAATCCATTGCCTCCGCTTGAGCGTGTGGCACTTGCAAAAGGATTGTCTCTACAAGCATCTAATATGATTATATTCATGTTATTACGTGCATAATCCATCTCACCAAGCAATCGTTTCAAATTAACTGCTTCAAGTTCAACGTCTTGCTGTTTTTGAATATCTGCTCCAATCGGGATTAAATAGTTTTCGCCATCAACCTGCATTCCGTGCCCTGCATAGAAAAACAAACCTGTTCCTTTGTCAGTTGCTAGTTTTTCGCCAAAAGTACGGAAAGCTTTTTTCATGTCGGCTTGGTTTTGATTCAAAAAAAGCATCACTTCAAATCCAAGTCCTTCTAATTTTTTAGCAATCGCTTTGGCATCATTTTCTGGGTTTCTCAAAGGTGATGCGGCATAATTACTATTTCCTATTATCAAAGCCAAACGTTTTTCAGAGCTAGAACTTGCGTTTTGGAACGTAACAGTTCGCTCTTCGGTAGTTGTAGAACCTGTTTGGTTTGAAACAGTTACCTTAATTTTATTGTCGCCAGCGGTTAACTGAATTTCGCGTTCTATGGTGTAGTCGCAAGCACTGCTCACTACCGAAAATCCACGATTTGTTGAGGTTTGCTCTTTTCCATTTACGTAAACAATAGCGGTAACAGGAGTCGATGATTCTACACAAACTTTAATTTTATAAACATTTGAACTTGTTGTAGATGTAAAATATTCAGGGGTAAGCCATGTAACCATCGGACCTTTATTTTCTTCTTCAATAGGTCCTACATAATTATTGTCTTTCCATCGTCCTGATTTTGAGGTCCCATCGGTATAATACATGGTTCCAATTCCGGTGTAGCTTCCATCTACCCAGTCGCCAATATATTTTACTCCACTTGCCCAAATGTAAGTTCCTTTTCCAGTACGGCTGTCGTCAATCCAGTTACCAATATACTTATCGCTGTTGGCATAGTAAAACGTGCCTTCGCCATTATATTTTCCGGCTTTCCAATTTCCTACATATTTTGCGCCACTTTCAAAAGAATATGTTCCGTAACCGTTATCGCAATTGCCTGTTATACAGCCAACATTGCCTTTAGATTTGCCCACAAAATTATCTTTTTCCCAAATCCCACTTTGCACAGTGCCATCGGCATAGTACATTGTTCCTTCTCCATGGAAATAGCTATCTTGCAAAGAACCAACGTATTTTTGTCCATTTCTGTACACAAAAGTACCTTGCCCTGTAAGTTTATCCATTACGTAATTTCCTTTGTAGTAGTCATATTCAGAGTCTGAATGATAGTTGTAAGTACCAAAACCGTGTTTATAATCGTCCTTCCATTCGCCAGAGTATTTTGCACCATTTGCAAAATAATTAGTTCCTTGTCCGTTACGTTTTCCATTTTCCCAGTTACCTTCGTATTTTTCGCCCGAATCCCATTTGTAAACGCCCCAGCCATTATCGCAATCGCCTGAAACGCAACCATAAGAGTCATTGTCGTAGGTTGTTTTGTTTCCTTTGTAAACGTCATTTTCCCACAATCCGCTTTCAATTGTACCATCGGTATAATACATGGTTCCTTGCCCTGTAAAATAATTTTCTATAAAATCCCCAACGTATTTTTGACCACTTTTCCAATAAAAAGAACCTCTTCCGTTCATTTTATTAGCTACCCAATCACCTGTGTATGAGCCATATTCCGATTCATTTTTGTAAATATAAGTACCATAGCCTATTTTATTATCATCTACCCAGTCGCCATCGTATTTTGCGCCATTTGCCCATGTATTTGCGCCACGTCCGTTGCGCATTCCGTTTTTCCAATTTCCTTCATATCGCTCGCCATCTTCCCACACATACACGCCATAACCGCTCGAACAATCTCCTGAAATACAACCACTTGTAACGTTGTCATTGCTCAGATAAGTTCCATTTTTCCAAGTTCCCTTTTTAATAGTTCCATCGGCATAAACATAAGTTGCTTCTCCTTCTTGCTTTCCATTGAGCCAGCCGCCGGTATATTTGTCGCCATCAGCCCAATAATAAGTTCCTTGCCCGTGCATTACGTTGTTTTCATATTCGCCAATGTATTTAGCACCACCAGAATAGTAATAAGTTCCAAATCCATGGCGCAAGCCGCCTTTCCAGTCGCCGGTATATTTATCGCCTTGCCAGTTGCCAGGTCCCCAAACATAAGTACCGTAACCATCTTCACAATCTCCTGAAATACAACCAGTTTGCTGTGCAAAAAGATTTAGAGAAAGGAAGAATATTAAATTGAGTATTATAATTTTCTTCATAGCTAAAAAATTTTAATGATATAAATTTTAAATGTTAATTTTCTAATACAAAAAGTTAAATCGCAGAAAATAAAATAGTTAAAATCAAAAAAGAATTTTATAAATTTGTTGACAATTTACAATAATTTTAATTAAAAAACAAAGTAATTTCAAACATAATACCAAATCTAAAATGTTTTTTACTACTCAATTTAATCCACCAAGAATTAAAATAGAATACGTATAAAACGTAAAAAAAATAAAATATTATATTTTTAAATTCAAAATATTTGCGTTTCTAATTCTATTGCTTCATTTTTAAAACAATCTAATACTCTAAATTGTTCTAGCAACCCTTTTGCTTCAAAATTGCAAGTCAAACGGTGATGTGCAATTTGCAGAAAATTAGACGCTTGTATTTCAATATCGTCTTTCTGATAATAATTTTCATGCGAAAAATTCAAAAATTTAAGTACACGAAAAGCATTGAACCATTGAAAAAAACGAGTGTTAAAAACCTTCAAATTAGGACTATTTTCATTTATTTTAATCAATTCATCAAAAAAACTATTTTCAAGCAAAAACCCAACAATAATTTCAGATATTTTATTGTTATTCAAATAGTTAATCGCGTCTTCTTTTTTTGTTTTATAAAAAATATTCTTTTCTCTAAAAAAAGTTTTCAAATCGAGAAATGCCTGAATTGAATATGTTAAATAAATGCTTGAATTGTTTTGAAGCATTTTTTGAATTGCCGCTCCAGTCCCAAAAGGCACTCTATCCGAAGGACGGGGAGAAGGAAAAACGGTAGTAGTATTAATTTCGTGGTAATTTCCGAGCGGAATTATTTTTTGTAAAAAGTAAAAATCCTCACCAGCTTTTCGTCTATTCATTCCACCTTGCTTTGCATAAATATTGGCTCTAACGGCAAAGCTTGAGCCAATAGTATGAAAAGCAAACGGGAAATCTGCAAATTGAAGCGCTTGCTTATAATAACGCAAATACAATTCGTAACGAACAATATTTTCGTATATTTCAGCTTCAAATTCAAAGCCTTGCAATGGATGCTCAAAATAAATTGATGCACCTGTTGATTTTAAATTTTGGTCAAAATGCTTTTCTACTTCACACAAATAATTTGGCTTACAAGTAGAATCGGCATCGAAACCCAAAATAATACCATTCTCATTTTCAACGGAAACCAAGCGCGAATAGGCTTCGTCCATTCCAATTTTTCGAGCAAAACCGACTCCTGCAAATTTATGTGGCAAATTAACAACATTAAATGCATGAAATTTTAATTTTTCTGACGAGTTTACAGCTATCCAATTTTGAATATCAATAAAAGTTTTACGGTTTTTCTGAACAATAAAAAAATCCGTATTTTCGCCAGAGTTAACAACAACAATAACCTCCACACTTCTTAGAGGTAAATCACACATTTTTAACGAATTAAGCGAAGAAATTACATCTGGCTCATCAAAGCAAGGAATCACAACACACAAATTCAAATCAGGATTTGGTTTTTCGTGTATTTGCAATGGATATAATTGATATTTAGATAAATAATCGTTCATTTATTATAAAATTTCTCTACAAATTATCAAAATAGCATCATAAAAAATAAACAAAACTTACTTTTGAATATGAATATCACGCTGTGGAAACGGAATTACAATGCCATTTTCTTTAAATTTCCGATAAATTTCTTTGCGCAAATTACTTTTAACTACCTGAACTCCAAATCCATTTCCACTCCAAAAGAGTAATTCAAAATCGAGGGAAGATTCTCCAAAATTCTTTAAAATAACCGTAGGTGCAGGGTCTTTTAGCACATCTTCATTTTCAAGAGCGCTATTCATCAAAATCTGTTCAACAAGCTCTACATCAGAGCCATAAGCAACTCCCACAGGAACTCTAAAACGAGTGGTTGTATCCGATTTTGTGTTGTTAATTACCTTATTAGAAGTAAGTTGCGAGTTTGGCAAAATGATGGTAATATTATCAGGGGTCAAAATTTTAGTAGTGCGCAAATCCGATTCAATCACTCTGCCTGTAACTCCATCTACATCAATAATATCGCCCACCTTGAGCGTGCTTTCGGCAATAATAACCAAACCCGAAACAAAATCGCCAAAAAGTTGCTGAATACCAAAGCCTAAACCAACCAAAAGAGCTGCCGAGCCTGCAAGCAAAATAGATAATTTGAAGCCTGCAGATTCTAAAACGATGGCTACCAAAATAATCCATAAAAGGTATTTCAAAATGCGAAAAATAGAATGACTTGTACCCAAATCGAGCTTTTTGCGACTCACTTGTAGCCTAAAAAAACCATTCAGCCCTAGCAAAATCATCTGCCCAATTACCATAATAAGAAGTGCAAAAATTAAATCGCCAACAGTAATTGGTATTTTATTAACAACAAACAACTGATATTCAATAAATTTAGAAAAATTAACCAAAATTGCTTTTAATACAATACTCACAGTAATAATCCAGAGAATAGTTTGAATAAGCCTAAAAGCCCGAGTTGCTATGCGCTCAGCATCTTCATAATTAAATATAATTCTCCGTTTAATTATCTTAAAAAAATGTATTATCAATAAATTAAGCGTAATAAAAAAAACGGTATTTAATATCGAAAGTGTATCTATTTCAAAAAATTTATTTTTGAAAAAACGATAATCATAAAATTTCTGAGTATTAATTTCAATTAACAACGAAATTGCTATAACCCAGAGAATTATTCTGAAAAAAACAACAATTTTAACTCTAATTTCTTTCAATACATATTTTTCTAATTTTTCATTGAGTAGTAATTTTTTAATAAAATAGGCTAAAAACAAAACAATTAAAATTACTGAAGCAGTCAGTAAAAAATCCGATAAAGTAAGCTGAATATAACTTGATTTGAAAAGATAAGTATCTAGTAACTTCTTCATAATGAAAGAATTTTTAAAAATTATTTTTTAGAATTAAGGCAAAACTGATATTTTAGCGAAAACACATTAGAATAACTTACCAAAAGGCTCCCAATATCAGTAAGCGCATAATCGAGCGTAAAGCCTTTGTAATTAAGACCTAAGCCTAAATTAGGCTGAAAACGAGTTCTAATTTTATCAAAATCCGGAACTTTCTGAAAATTGCCAAATCCCAATCTAAAAAATACAAAGTGCCTATAATCAAACTCCGCACCAATGCTAGGCGCAAGCGTAAAAGTTTTGCCCGAAATTAAAGCATTTTGCTGCCCGTCTAAATAAATTTTAGCATCAATTTCTACTTTTGCTATCAATTTTTCCGAAAGCATAAAATTACGAGCTGCGCCTAAAGTAAGACTAGGCATTGTAATATCTATTATATTGTTTGTAAGCAAATTAGCACTCGAATCCGTTTCAAAAGTTACTTTCAAAGCATCTGCATTCAATTTCCAAAAATTAAAGGTAGTAGAAATATCATTAGCCATTGCACCAAAATACCATTTTTCTTTTCTGTACTGAATAGCAGCATCAACTCCAAATCCAATAGCTTTGGCAAACTCACCTTCATTTCTATAAATAATTTTAAAATTTGTACCTAAATTTAATCCCGTAATTTTAGTTTTACGCGCATAGGAAAAGATAAAAGCATAATCAGCTACCGAAAAATTTTCGATTCTATTGTAATCAAAATTCCCATCTTTGTCAAATAAATCAAGTGAATTTTGAATATTATCAACACCAGCCCTCACTACCGAAAAAGCTACATTACTCAATGTATCAAGCCTATAATTCACTCCCAGATAGTCAAATTTGAGCAATCCAGCAAATTGCTCTGCATGCATTAAACCCAGCTCCATTTGCTTTTCCGAAAAAAGTAAACCGGCAGGATTCCAAAACACCGAAGTTACATCAGAAATTGTTGCAGATGTAGAACCAGCTAAGGATAAAGACTTTGCGCCTACTCCCAAGCTCAAAAAATCGTTGTTATATTTTCTAATTTCTTGAGCAAAAGAAGAAACAGAAATAACTATGAAAAAAATAACGAAAGTTCTGAATTTCATTTATTGTATTTTTTTTAGAATTTGCGTAAATTTCAAAGCAAAATTGAGAATATTTTTTAATTTTGTAAAAAATTTTGACAAATAAACAAAAATAATGCTGGTTAGCAAAATTATAATTTACTTTTGCTCAAACAGCGCAATTATATACTTGATTTTCAGAGAAATAAAACTCTTGTACAAAAAAACAAAATTATGAAATATTTAAAGTGGTTTCCAAATTTTTTAACTTCCATGAGTGTATTTATGGGCACTTTAGCCATTGTAACTGCATTTCAGTCCAACGAATATTTGATTTACTCTGCCCTTTTTATTGCCATCGCTGCCATTTTTGACTTTTCCGATGGCTTTGCTGCACGCTTGCTCAAAGCTAGCTCTGAAATAGGCAAAGAGCTTGATTCATTGGCAGATATGGTCAGCTTTGGAGTAGCACCAGCTATAATCATGTTCAAATTAATTCGCATCTCGCTATTTGGCGAAAATGACAATTTCATTCTTTCACAACTAAGTGCAAATGAGTTAACTATGGTACTTTCTTCTTTTGTTATTGCCATATTTTCAGCACTTCGTTTAGCCAAATTCAATATAGATACACGCCAAACAAGTTCATTTATAGGAATGCCTACACCCGCCGGAGCAATTTCAATCATCTCTTTAGTAATCGTTTATCATTATTTCCGCGATAGTTTCATCTATCAAAATATCACATCTTCAATTTATTTTTTGCTTATTTACACTTTTACTGTTTCCTTGCTATTGGTTTCGGAATTGCCCATGTTTTCGCTAAAAGCAAAAAGTTTAAAATTTAGAGAAAATTACATTCGTATCATTTTTTTAGGCAGTTTAGCTATACTTTTTATAATTTTCAAAGGCTTAGCCATTGTTTTTTTCATGCCTTTATACATTTTTATGTCAATAATCGAAAATTTATTGAAAAAGAATACACATAAAATAGATTAAAAACAAATCCCAAAGATAAATTTATTGAAATAAATATAATTTTTAAAAGGATAACGTATATTTAATTAATTATGAACAATTTAATACGATTTTTTTTTGTATCTGCGCTATTTATAGGCATTGGCAATTTAAGAGCACAAACTAAATTAATAGCTAAAATTAGCGATGCTGATACGAAGAAAAGCATTCAAAATGTACATATCGTAAGCATCGGAAAAAAAATAATAGCCACCACCAATGAAAATGGAATTGCCGAAATCAATTTAACTACAAATGAAGAAAATATACTGAAAATAAGCCACATAAGCTATAAAGATACACTCATTTCCCTTGCACCAAAAGACAATTTAGCAGAGCTAAACATTGAACTTCAAATACTTAATATAAAAATGCCAGAAGTAATAGTTTCCGCCTCGCGCAAATTGCAATTAAAAGATTACGTAGCGGGAAGTAACGACATAATAACTCAAAAAGATATTGAAATACAGCCAATTACAAACATCGACAATATTTTACAATCCATTTCAAATGTATATGTAAATAGAAGCTGGGGAATTTTTTCAAAAAATGCAAGCGTAACAATGCGCGGAATGGACGGAAAAGACCGAGTACTTATTTTACTCGATGGCGTGCCGATGAACAAATCGGCTGGTGGCTCCATCAACTGGCATCTAATAAATCCACAGCAAATAGAACGCATAGAAATTATAAAAGGACCAGTTTCAGCTCTTTATGGCAATAATGCAATGAATGGAATTATTAATTTAATAAGCAAAGAACCTAATAAAAAATTAGAATTTTATATAAATAGTTTCATAGCATCTTACAACACAATAGGCGGAAATTTTAGTGTCGGTGGCAAGCAAAAACTAGCCCAGAATAACTTTTCTTGGAATCTAAATGGCTTCTATCGGCAAGGCGATGGGTATTTTTATACACCCGAAAACCTCAGAAATATCTATGATTCAAAACTTTACCTACAAGAATACAATTCTTCGGCGAAAATAGGCTATGAATTTAGCAACAAACAAAAAATAGAAATTTCACACTCGTACCAACATGACAAAAGAGGAGCCGGAAGAAAAATTTATATGCCCGATGGTAGCTTTGATAGTTACACAACAAACTTATCTTCAATAAATTACACAGGAATACATCAAAATACGAAATCTTCAATAAATTTATTTTGGCAAAATGAATTGTATCAAAAACAAAGCGAAAGCATCAACTCAAGCGGAAATTATAAACTTTCAGAAAATCCACAAATTAGCAACGATTTTGGCATACTCTCTAGCTTTTCCACGCAAATATCCGAAAAGCTAAATATCAGTTATGGCTTTGATTATAAACAAGCTAGCCTACATTCTGAAGAGATTTACAAAACATCAAGCGATTACATTAAACGAAACGGAAATTTAATTTTTGGAGGTGTTTATTTGCAAAACGAATGGTTTTTAAACACAAAATGGCTATTTACGTCTGGTCTAAGGCTCGATTACTCAACGTTTTACAACTCAAAGCTAATAGTAAATAATCCAACCAAAGAAACTGGTTTTCTAACAAATATTGACCAAGATTTTCCACAAAATGACTGGTATGCTTTAAGTCCAAAATTTAGCTTAAAATTCTTACAGTCAAATAAATTCAACACATATCTATCTGCAGCCAAGGGATTTAGACCACCAACCATCGACGATTTGTGCAGTTCCCGAAAAATAACGAAAGGCTTCAAAATAGCAAACCCAAATTTATTGCCTGAATACCAATATACTTTTGAATATGGATTTCAACTAAAACCAATAAAAAATGTAAAAATATCAGCAGCCCTTTATTTTACAAAAGGCTTTGATTTTCAATATTTTGTAGGAACTGGCGACTCTATCGACACTGGTGGAAGCACTATAAAGCCAGTCTTGCGACGCGAAAATATTTCAAAAGTAAATGTAGCAGGATTTGAATTTGATGTAACTTATTCAATCGGTGACTTTATGGAGATAAAAGCAAACTATACTCAAAATTCGGCAAAAATAATCGAATTCAATCTTATAAATAAATATGAAACAAGCCTAAATAATAATTATTTAATTGAAACGCCCAGCAACCAAGCATTTTTAGGAATCAATTCACGCAATAAATGGTTAAATATGAGCTTAATATACAATTACATAGGCGAACAATGGGCTGACGAAGAAAACACACAGCTAATTAATTCTTACAATACCATAGATTTATCATTTTCTCGAAAAATAGGCAAGTATTTTCAAATATCTATTGACATTCAAAATATTACAAATGAGAAATTTATAGACAAAAAAGGCTATGAATCACCTGGAAGATTTTGTGTAGTAAACTTCGCTTATCAGTTATAAATTTGATTCTTCAATTCGCTTCATTAAGTTGCTATACATCTCATTTAAAGCACTTTGAATATAAACATCATGCTTTTGATGAAACTCTTCAAAAGCTTCAATAATAGCAATTCCTTGAGAAGTCAAAACAGTTTGTCCTCCGTCTTTGCCGCCTCGTTGACGCTGAATAATCGGAAAATCAAGCGTTTGCTCAATGTCATTCAAATTATCCCATGTCTTGCGATACGTCAAATTTTCTTTTTTTATGGCATCTATTATCGAGCCTGTTTCTTTGATGGTTTTCAACAAATTACACTTTCCTTCCCCCAAAATGCCTTTGTTATCTTCAGCCTCAAGCCAAATTTTAAAATTAATTCTAAATTTATTCATTTTACTAATAAATTTTTATAATAATATATTCAAAGAAAACTGCAATAAAATAATAAAAAAAATACTAGGAAATTAAATTTCATATCCTTTTTTGCTAATTCTACGGCAAATGCCTAATTCTCACCTCTATAGATTTATTGTCTTTCAATAATTTCACAAGTTCATTTGTGTCCGTTTTTCCAAAGTGATAAGGATAAAGAATTTTTGGCTTACATAAACGAGCAGCGTTTGCACACATTTCTACATTCATGGTATAAGGTAAATTCATAGGCAAAAATGCTACATCAATAGCTTTAAAATCAGACATTTCTATAATATCTTCGGTATCTCCAGCCACATAAATTCGCTTATCGGCAAAAGTCAAAATATAACCGTTTCCATCGCCCTTTGGGTGAAAAAATTCTCCAGTAGGTCGCTTATTTACAACATTATACGCTGGAACCGCTTCTATTTTAAATAAGTTAAAATTTTGATTTTCAGTATTTCTCAAAATAGTTACATTTGTCTTTTGGCTAAATTTATTGGCACAAATCTGTGTCATAATAAATTTTGTTTCGGGCTTTTGGGTTTTGTTAAGCGCAAGCGTGTCGAAATGATCGCCATGTTCGTGCGTAATTAGCACAAAATCAGCCTTAGGCAACAAAGCATAATCAAATTCGCGCTCGGTTGGGTCAATCTGAATAATTTGATTTTTGTACTCAAACATCAAACTCGCATGTCCGATAAAGTGCATCACTAAATTGCCATCAGAGGTTTTAATGGTATCTTTTTCTAGCACTTTTTGAGCAAAAGAATTTTCCATAAATGCAAAAATTAATAGAAACAAAAAAGCATATTTTAATAATTTATTTTCCATAAGTCATAATTTTTTAGTAATTAATTCATTTTTTTGCTTGATGGTTTAAAATAACATCGAAATAAGTAGAATCCCAAAAATTGGAAAATTGAGAATAATTTACTTCTTGCCCTTCAAATTTATAAATATCGGTTTGAAAAACATCTTTAAAAACGTGCCAAATAATTTCAGCACAATACATTTCGGTCGAATCGTTCATATTAAAACTATAATCGAAAGGAACTTTTGTACCCAAATAATACAAACCCCGTTTACTTATTTTGTGCAAATTAGAAGTTTCACAATTATTAAATCTGACTATAATCACTGAATTTTGATGACTTGAAGCTACGTAATCGTCAAAATTTTGCGATTGAACTCCTTCAAAAGTAAAATAAGAACTTGATTCAGAATGAATAACAAACAAGCTATCCGCTGATTTACAAATAATTCCACAATGCGAAACTTTATATTCTTCATTAAAAAGATTCACAATATAATCAGAAACCATACCAAAACCACGTCGTAAGATTATATCACCATCGTGTATTTTTCCTTTTTCTTTTGATGAAAAAGTATAAGAATTAGTCTTTTCTTTAGATAGCTCTTTTTTATCATAAAAATTCCAAAAAAAATAAAACAATAGAACTAAAAATCCAAAAAAAAATAAAAAAGAAAAGCTAATTTTCAGCATTCTAGCAACAACCATTCGAGAAAAAATCAAAAGTAAAACACTCATTCAGACATCAAAATTACAATTTATAATTCAAAAAAATATTTTGTTTTGAAAAAAAAACAAAAATATTTTTATATTATCAAATTTCTAGTTTATTTTGTCGAAGTGCAAATCTAAACAATTCGAATGAAATTTAACAACTTTTTCTACATCGGGATAGATGATACCGACAATGCAGAAACACGTGGCACTGGCTTTAGAGCCAGACAATTAGCAACTTTATTAATAGAAAAAAATCTTGCCGATGTGCTTAGTGTTTCTCGTCACCAATTATTTTTTGACCCACGCGTGCCTTTTACTTCGCACAACAGCTCCCTTTGTTTAGAGCTGAAAGCTAACGATTTAGAAGAATTAATCGGTGTATCAAAAAATTTCTTACTCGAAGTAGCAGCCGAAGGTTCTGACGTAGGTTTGTGCATTGCGCGCAAAGAAAATATTTGCTTGGAAGTAATTGAATTTGGAAAAAAAGCAAAAATAGACTTGGTTACGCAAAAAGAAGCTTACGAAATAGCTAAAAAAAACCAACTATTTATAGAAGGTTTAACTGGAACAAAAGATGGGGTAATCGGTGCATTGGCTGGTGTAGGTCTTAGTTTTTCAGGAAACGACGGCAGGTGTGTTTGGTTAAAAGGCACAGAACTGCGAGAAATTAAAGGAGTAATGAGCATAAACGAACTACTCGAACAATCTAATATTGATGATGTTACAGACGAAAATGGCTTTTCGATACCCAAAACCGATTTGATATTGTTAGATGAATGGTTGCGCCCTATTTTAAAAAATAATAATAAAATTCTTATAACAGAGGAGGTAAAAAATGAAAAACACAAGTGGAAACTTAAGCCAAAAGACTTTATCAAAAAACTTTCAAATTGAAGGAATTACAAATATATTAGAAGTATTTGCTCTTTTTGGACTTGGAGCTTTGGCGATTGTACTACACATCAAAATGAAAACGCCATTGCATTTACCCGGACATCACGGATTAGAGTTTATGGCACTGCTAATGCTGGGTAGGTATGCTTCAAAAATGCCTTTAGCTTCAAGTATTTCATCTTTTGGAGCTGGATTTATGCTATTTTTTCCAATTTGGGCAGGAAAAGATCCTTTTGCAGGCATAATTTACATGCTTCCAGGCTTTATTCTTGACTTTTTGTATTATAAAATTAAAGAAAACCACAAATTATGGCTTATAGCACTACTTGGAGGCTTGTCTTATGCAATAATTCCAGTTGTTCGGTTTGTAATAATGAGCTTTACGGGCATTAAATATGGAGCTTTACTAACTGGATTGGCTTATCCTTTTTTTACATTTACATTATTTGGTGCGCTTGGCAGCCTTTTCGGTGCCTCGCTAATGAAACAAATTTTAAACAAACTACAAAAAAAATAGTATTATTAAAAAATACTGTAATTTCTGCATTTAATTTTAACTTCAAAAATACCTACTAATTTTTTAAAAATTAAAAAAATTGATAGGTTTTTTATTACATAGCGAATTGCAATTAAAAACAATTCGTTTAAAACTAATCTAAAAAAAAGAAAAAATGAAAAAAATACATTTATTAGCAATTACGCTTGCTTTACTAATTGCATTTTCGAGCTGCAAAGACGAAAAAGACTATGGAAACCCTTCAATTAGCTTCAAAATAGAAGATATTTATTTGAGCGATGGCGATAGCCTTTTGGCTGGTGAAAAAGCAAAAATAGGAATTAAAGCCAATTTTAATTCCAACGACAATATTACGAATTTAAAAATAAAACTAAAGACTGACACAGAAGTAATTGCACTAGATTCAGGCATGAATTCTTCGAGCTTTGCCTACGAATACAAGCTAAGCAAAACGCTTGCCAAATTAGAAACACTTACATTCATAATAACTGATATTGAAGGACATACAGCCGAAATTTCATTAAACATTCATCTAAAAGCTATAAAATACGGCGAAATAAATCATTTTTCGGGTATTATTTTGGGTGCTCAAAATTGCACTACAAACGGAGGCTTTTATAGTTTGAGTAACAATACCGTTTATTTTAAAACCGAAGCTCAAAATAATCAGGCTCTTATTGATTTAGTTTACTTTTACAACAGCAAAAATTCAAACGCATTGAGCTCTCCAGCAATGAGTTCGGACGGTGAAGTTACAGGTGTAAATCTTTGGACTACTAAAAACGAAACACTTTTTGCAACCGATGCAAATTTAAGCATAGCTAAGTTTAATGCAATGCAACACGATAGTTTACTGCTAGTTGCAACATCTTTAGCTACCGATGCATGGAAAGCAAAAGCCAAAACACTTGCAGTTGGAAATATTTATTATTTCAAAACAAAAAACTCGAAATTAGGTATATTCAAGGTAAATAGTGTGCAAGGAACTGACGCAGGAACGGTTGAAATAGACCTAAAAATCCAAAAATAAATGTTTGCATGTAAAGCTAAAATGCCTCTAAATTTTAATTTTTAGAGGCATTTTTAGTTATTTTAATTAAAAGTTTGCTACACAAAAAAATTTACTTTAAATTTGTTTTATGAAAAATTCTTAGAACTAACACTAAAACAAAAATAAATGAATTTATTAAGAACCAGCATTTTAATGATGCTTTTTGCTTTTTCGCAAAGTCTTTTTGCTCAAGATTTGAGCCACCTTACGAATACGGATTTTCCAGCAGATGTAAAAAATATACATGTGTTTACCGTTGATAATAAAGAGATTACGTTTTCTCAAGTGCTTGACAGTTTAAAAGGACAAGTTGTTTTTGTCGATTTTTGGGCAAGCTGGTGCGGACCCTGTGTGCGAGAAATGAAAGAGTCGAAAAATGTACAAAAAACGCTGAAAAACAAGAAAATAGCTTATTTATTTCTATCAACCGATGTAACCGAAAAAGATTGGCGAACTGGCTTAAAAGTTATCAACATAGAAGGCGCGCATTTTAGACTAAAAGAGACAGAAAAACATATAATTCAGAATCTTTTTGCAATCAGAGGCATTCCATATTATGTAATTTTAAATAAAGAGGGAAAAATTGCCGACCCTCGTGCGCCTTGGCCCAGAGAAGAGCGCTTAATAGAACTTCTAACTAACTTATTATAAGTACAGTAGATGTTTCTATTCGTCAAATCTACAATTTTGAGCAATAAGATATTTAATTAATTTTCAGTTATTTAAACATGAATTATAAACTTCGATTTTCTGAAAAAAAACAGGAAGTAATTATTTCGTTGCCTTCGTCTAAAAGTATAAGCAACAGGCTGTTAATTATTCAAGCATTGGCAAAAAATTCTATTGTGTTAGAAAATGTTTCGACAAGTGATGATACAAAGCATTTGATAGATGCGTTGAACGCTGAAAGTCAGGAAATAAACATAGGGCATGCTGGAACTTCGATGCGCTTTTTGACTGCTTTTTTTTCAGCAATGGGAAAAGAAGTTGTGCTAACTGGCTCAGAACGAATGAAAAACAGACCAATTGGCATTTTAGTAAAAAGCCTGAATGCACTTGGCTCGAACATTGAATATTTGGAAAAAGAAGGATTTCCGCCTTTGAAAATTAATAAAAAAATTCCACACCTCCATCAAATAAGTATTGATGGAAGTGTTAGTAGTCAATACATTAGCGCGTTACTTTTGATAGCACCCAATCTTCCAAACGGTTTAGAGCTTACGCTTACCGGAAAAATAGTTTCGATACCCTATATAAAACTGACACTAAGCCTTATGCAGCATTTTGGAATTGTTTGGACTTGGGAAAAAAATATGATACGCATTGAAAATCAGAGCTATAAAAGTGAGAAGCTTTTCATAGAATCGGACTGGAGTGGCGCATCGTATTGGTACGAAATTATGGCATTGAGTAATTTAGATTCGATAGAACTTCTGGGATTGAGCGAAAATAGCTTGCAAGGCGACAGTAAGCTCGTTGGGCTGTTCGAAATGCTTGGTATAAGTACTGAATTTGGAAAAAATAAAGCAAAACTCCATAAAAATAGCAATAAAATTGATTTTTTTGAATACAATTTCAACGAACAACCAGATATTGCGCAAACTTTTGCTGTTTTACTTTGTCTTTTGGATATTCCGTTTCACTTTTTTGGCTTGGAAACCTTAAAAATAAAAGAATCGAATAGAATTGAAGCTCTAATAAACGAATTGGCAAAATTGGGCTTTCAACTAAACGAACCACAACATGGTGAATTAGCTTGGAGTGGTAAAAAAGTAGAACTATCTAAAAATCAAAATATTGAAATAGAAACCTACAACGACCATCGTATGGCATTGGCTTTTGCGCCAGCGTCTATTTTGTTTGAAAATCTGATAATTAAAGATGCCGGCGTTGTTTCAAAATCGTATCCTGAATTTTGGGAACATATTGAAGAAGTGGGATTTACATTTGAGGAAGTGATTTAATTTTTGATAACACAACTTACTAATGCCCAAAATTCTAAAAAGAAGTAAAATTACGCAATTTGTATTCGGTTGTAATAACAAATTATTAGCATATTAAATTTTTCTATTGTTATTTTATCAATAGAAACTAAAAAAATAGATAAAATGAAAATAGCAGTTGCCTCCGATCATGGAGCTTTTGAATTGAAACAAAAAATAGTTGCGTATTTGCAACAAAAACAAGGAGTTGAGGTGCTCGATTTGGGCACAAACAACGAAAATGAATCGGTTGATTATCCTGATTTTGCAGGAAAAGCGGCAATAAGTATTCAAAAAGGCGAAGCAAATCTAGCGGTAATTATGTGTGGCACAGGCATTGGTATTTCGATTGCAGCCAATAAATACAAGGGAATCAGGGCTGCCCTTTGCCACGATGCGTACACGGCGCAAATGAGCAAACAACACAACAATGCCAATATTTTGGTGATGGGCGGGCGAACTACCGGCATAGAAATAGCTAAGCAAATGATTGATACATGGCTAGTTACAGAATACGAAAATGGAAGACATCAATTGAGATTAGATAAAATTTCGGAAATAGAAAGAAGCCAATAAAAACTAAAAAAATGAATTTTTCAAAGTTTTTACTTTTGAAAAATTCATTTTTAAATTTACAAACCTAAGAATTAATTAAAAAAAATCCGGTAAATTTGTTTATTGATTTGCGTCATCTGCTTTAAACAAAGAAGTACTAATTAAACCACTATACGTTCCAAAAAGCCCTTCAACGGCAGTAAAAACTATTTTCAAATCGTTGAAACTAATAAAGTTAAACAATGCTTTTGCCGAAATAGCTAAAATAAGAATAATAAAATGAGAATAAATAATCGCTGTTGTTACTGAAATGTATGATTTTGAGACTTTTACAGCGTGTTCGGTATTCTCAATTCTGAATCGGTTTTCGACCACAAACTTAATCATGCTTCCTAAGTAAATGGCAGTGAGCGGAGTAAGTAATGCTATCAAAGTAAGCAACTCATCTTCATCAAAACCCGACATGGCATAGAAAACAAAAACCAAAACGTATAGGATTGAATTAGAAACAAATACAAAACGGCTTATTTTATTTCTTAAAGTTGCTAATGTCATTTTCTTCATTTATTAAGTAAGTTATATAAAATTTTATCTTATTAATTGCTTATGAATCAGAGATTTTATTTTTTCTCTATAATTTTCTAAACTATTGGCATATTTAATTTCCATATTTTTGTAATCGTTCACACTTCGAGGAGCTAAAAAAATACCGGAACCGTATTTTGCCATTAAATCGTAAGTCAGCACAACGTTATTGTTCTGTTTCTCAGCTTTTATCGAAATCCGAATGTATTCAAAATAATCACGTTCGTTTTTTAACACCTCATTTTTCAAATCGGTAATTTCGATAATTAAGTCGTGCTCAAAGTCCTTAACAACCTCAACTTCAGCAAAATACCACCAAGCACCTTTCGCTTTGTAATAATTTTGCAAAAATAGCCTAATCTCAGAGGTAATTTTGTTTAAATCGGCAGATTTAATTTTATCTTTTTGCTGAATATACTTAGTTTTGAGATTTATAATCGGAATTGGAATTTTTTCGGCATCGCGTGCTTGCGCAATTTTATCAATCACAACCACTCCCACTTCAGAGCCTAAGATTTCTACTTTAAATAAATGTTCTTGTTTTCCCAAAATAATGAGTTGAAGCGAATCGGGCGAAACTTCGAGCGTAAAAAAAAGTGTATTGAATAAGTTTTCTTCCAGAAGAGTTTTACCTTTGCTTTCGTATTCATTTTTAAGCATTTGCCACGCTAAATTGAGCGAAAAATCGGATTGCTCCCGAGCAGGATAACCTAAAAAAACAGACACTCTATGCTCTTCTACTGTGAAACTATCAACAATCAAAACATCGCCAAAGCCTTTAGCTGCAAGCCATTCGTCGTATTCATGTATTTTGATGCGCAAAAAATCAGCATCTTCTCTCAAATCGGTTTGAGAAAAAGAGGTGCAATTTATCAAAATAAAAAGAATTACAAATAGTTGCTTTTTTAGACTTTTCATCTGCTTTTTTTGATAAGATTTTTATACACGAAAATTGCCTGAAAACTTTTATGAGTTAAAAACATTTTCTTAACTTATGCAAACCTTATACCAAACCAGAAAATTAATTTACAAAAAGGTAGATATTTTATTCTAAAACATAAATAAAACAAATTTCTTCTTTTTTTTGAAACAAAAATTAAGTACAAGTAAATTAATAATCAGAATGTTAAAAGAATAATCCGTTTGATTATTTTTTTTGTTTCTATATTAAAAAAAATAATAAAGAAATTAAAAATATCTTTAAAACTAGAGTTTTCTTTGCTTTTGAGGCTAAAATCACTCTTGCATTAGAAAATACTGTTTCAAAATTTAATCAGTTCTTTTGTAAATTAAATTCGTAAAAGTACCTGCTACTAAATATGTATATACTATCTAAAACGATAATAAGCTCATTACAAAGCAACTAAAAAAACAAAATATGAAAACCATTTTAAATATAATTATAAGATTTGCGATTAATAAATAAAAGCTTAATTTTGCGGCTTGTTTTTAAGTGTTTATGTTTTTTTAACAGTGAAAGCGTGTTTAAAATATAAAAAACTTAATACATTTGCGAATTACAAATTGAATGGATTTTATTCAATTTTAACGCATTTTATCAAAAAAAGTAACAATTTAAAATGTTGCTTAAAAAAAAAATTCTCTTCTGAAAATAACAAGTAAGCAAGAGTTTAAGTATGTAAAAAATAGGCAGCTCATTTTGTAGAAAATGTAAAAAACAACCAAATTTGTTGCTTGAAAATTTACCATAAATTCAAATAAAAAATGAAAGGGTTTAACCCAATTTTTAAAAACAATATGGCAAAAAAATTAATTTTACTGGTAATTACAATTTTTACCACCACATTATTATTTTCACAAGAAATTGATATTAATTATTTAAGTCCCAAAGAATACGAAATTGGCGGTATCAACGTAAAAGGTATAAAATACTTAAATACAGAGGTTTTGGTTCAGCTTTCGGGTTTAAAAGTAGGCGATAAAATAGAAGTACCTGGCGAGCGTTTTTCAAATTCGATAGACAAACTTTGGCGACATGGCTTGTTTTCAGATGTTAAAATTTTAGCAGATAGTGTGCGCGATGGCAAACTTTATTTATCGTTCGACCTTTTGGAACGCCCTCGAATTTCGGGTGTTTTTGTTACCGGACTAAATAAAACGGAACGCGAAGACATTGAGGAGATGATAGAACTCAAACGCGGCGGGCAAGCAACTGACAATTTGATTAATAACACCAAAATACAAATAAAAAAGCATTTTGCAGAGAAAGCTTATTTCAATACGCAGGTAGATGTTAGTTTAAAAAATGACTCTAACTTACTTAATGCTGTAATTGCTTATGTACATGTAGATAAGAACAAAAAAATTAAAGTAAATTCGCTTGTTTTTGAAGGCAACGAAGTTATGAGCGATAAAAAGCTCAACAGAGCAATGAAAAAAACAAACGATAAAAACATAAAAAACTTCTTTAGAACTAAAAAATATAAAGAAGAAGAATTTATAGCAGACAAAGATGCTCTTATAGAAAAATACAACGAAAAAGGTTATAGAGATGCCAAAATAGTTTTCGACACTGTATATGTCAATGACGAAAAATCATTCAATATTGAAATAAAAGTAGAAGAAGGAAAGCAATATTTTTTTAGAAATATTAATTGGGTAGGAAATACAAAATACAATAGTTACCAACTTAGCCGTATTTTGAATGTAAAAAAAGGCGACCCTTACGATGAAAATTTGCTCAACAACCGTATTTCGAGCGATGAAGATGCAGTAAGCAATCTTTACTTGGACGATGGTTATTTATTCTTCCAAATTCAACCCATAGAAGTAAAGGTAGAAAATGATTCTATCGACTTGGAAATGAGAGTGTATGAAGGCAGACAAGCTACAATAAAAAATGTAACAGTAAGCGGAAATACCAAAACCAACGACCACGTAATTATGCGCGAGGTGTATTCGCGCCCGGGCGAATTGTTCAAAAAATCGGATATTGTTCGTACCATTCGTGAGTTGGCTCAGCTTGGACATTTTGACCCTGAAAAACTAAACGTAAATCCGGTTCCCGACCAAGCTAACGGAACAGTTGATTTGGACTACACCGTAGAAGAACGTGCTAATGACCAAATAGAAATTTCGGGTGGCTGGGGTGCAAATATGATTATTGGAACAATTGGATTGAAATTCAATAACTTTGCTATTAACGATGTATTGAAAAAAGATGCTTGGCGACCTGTTCCTTCAGGCGACGGACAACAACTTAGTTTGCGTGTTCAATCGAATGGAACTCGTTATCAATCGTATAGCCTTTCATTTACAGAGCCTTGGTTGGGTGGCAAAAAAGCAAATTCGCTTTCGGTAAGTTTGTACAAAACTGTGCAAAGCAATGGTTACCAAAAAGATGACTCAAGAAGAGCCGACATGGCAATAGCAGGCGCATCGCTTGGTTTAGGAAAGCGTTTGAAATGGCCTGATGACTATTTCACACTTTACAACGAACTTAGTTTTCAGCAATATGACATGAATGAGTGGCCTTACTTTTTGATGAAAAACGGTATTTCTAATAATGTAAGCTACAAACTTGTTTTTGGAAGAAACTCAGTTGATAGTCCGCTTTTTCCACGTAGAGGTTCTAATATCTCAGTTGGATTGCAAGCAACGCCTCCTTATTCGCTTCTTCGCGGCGAAACCGATTACTCAACTTGGGAACAAGAAGAAAAATACAAATGGATAGAATACCACAAGTGGACATTCAAATCGGAATGGATAACTAAATTGCTTTCTACCAAAGATTTAGTTCTTTTTACTCGTTACGAATTAGGCTTCTTGGGTTATTACAACAAAGAGCTACGTTCTCCTTTTGAGCAATACCAAGTGGGCGGCGACGGAATGTCGGGTTACAACATGTATGGTTCTGATATAGTTTCACTTAGAGGTTACGAGAATTATTCGCTAACGCCTGCTGAAGGTGGAAATATTTACAGCCGTTTTACCATGGAATTGCGCTATCCGGTTTCTTTGAATCCTCAAGCCACGATTTATGCACTCACTTTTATAGAGGCTGGTAACGCTTGGTACAATTTTAAAGATTTTAATCCGTTTAATCTAAACCGTTCGGCGGGAGTTGGTGTTCGAATTTTCTTACCTATGTTAGGTTTGCTTGGAATAGATTGGGGCTACGGTTTCGACCCAATTCCGGGGAAAAGTGAAGATAAATGGGGCGGTCAATTCCATTTCGTAATGGGACAACAATTTTAAAATACACATAATTTGCTGATTAATTGATGCAATGATATGCTAAATCTAATTAATAATTGAAAATTAAATTATGAAAAAAACGATTCTTACTTTATTTGTGCTTTTTTCAATAATTACAGTTCAGGCACAAAAATTTGCTTACGTAGATACCGAATATATTTTACAAAATATTCCGAACTACGAAACAGCTCAGCAACAGCTCGATGATATGTCGAAAAAATGGCAAAGCGAAATAGAAGATATTTACGCCGAAGTAGAAAAAATGTATAAAAGTTATCAAGCCGAATCGGTTTTGCTTACAGATGAGCAAAAAAGAAAAAAGGAAAATGAAATCATTGAAAAAGAAAATCAAGCAAAAGCGCTCCAAAAAAAGTATTTTGCTCGCGATGGTATGCTTTTCAATAAACGCCAAGAGCTTGTAAAACCAATTCAAGACGAAGTTTTCAATGCCATAAAAGAATTGGCAGTGGAAGGAAGTTATGCTTTTATTTTCGATGTTGCTGGCAGCGTTTCTATTTTGTATTCAAATCCAAAATACGATTTGAGCGACCAAATATTGGAAAAATTAGGATACAAAAATTAATTGATAATTGATAATTAACCAATTAGTAATTAATAACATATTAAATTCAAATTAAAACCACTATAACAATTTTTTTTTAAAACAATGAGAAATATACTAACATTAGCGAGCTTTATAGCACTATTATTTGTAGGAAATTTTACCTACGCACAAAAATTTGGACATATCAATTCACAAGAGCTTTTAGCTGTTTTTCCAGAAAGTGAAGATGCCCAAAAACAAATTGAAGAATATGCAAAAACATTGGAAGAACCATTGGAAAAAATGCAAGTTGAATACAACAACAAACTCAATGACTATATTCAACAAAAAGCCAAAATGACTGATTTCTTGAAACAAAGCAATGAGGAAGAATTGGGAAGCATGCAACAAAGAATGCAAGCTTACCAACAAAATGCACAACAAGAATTGAAGAAAAAAGAAGCTAGTCTTATACAACCTTTGCTTTTGAATGCAAATAACGCAATAAAATTTGTGGGCGAACGCGATAAACTTACTTATATTTTTGACAAAGGTGCAGGTGCCATTATTTACGAAGGTGCTGGTAGCAAAGATATTACCGAAGACGTTTTGAACGAAATTTACAAAGCAGACGCTGCAAAAAAAGCAAAAGCTTTGGCAAATTTAACCAAAATAAGAACTCAAGCTTCTGAAACACAAACAGAATAATCAAATTAACAAACCCAAAGGTTTAGACAAAATTTGATAGATTCCACAAGAATTTTATTCACGAAACAACAAAAGCAGTTTAGAGTATATCTCAAACTGCTTTCTGTTTTTAATAAAATCGGCAAGTCGTCGGTATCAATTAATTGATAGCGTAACTTAATAGTGACCGAAATTCTAAAAAAAGTAAAATTACGTAATTTTCCCAAAATTCAAATAACAAATTGTTACATTGTTCAATTGTTATTTTATCATGAAAAATTGGAAAATTTACAATTTTAGCTAACTTTTTCAAAAAGTCACCATTTTTTTTACACTACCAGAAATTTTACAAAAAATGGAATTACACAAAGAACAATCCATCGGCGTTTTCGATTCGGGTGTTGGCGGGCTTACCATTGCGCACGCCATAAAATTGGCATTGCCCAACGAAAAAATTATCTATTTTGGCGATACCGCTCACCTTCCGTATGGCGATAAATCGAGCGAATCGATAAAATATTACTCGAAAAATATAGCTAAATTTTTGTTGAAGCAAAATTGCAAAATTGTAATGATTGCTTGCAACACAGCTTCAGCCCATGCTTACCAAGAAGTAAAAGACGAAGTTGGCGACAAAGCAATAGTTATCAATGTAATAGAACCTCTGGTTGATTTCATAAAACTAAAACAAAAAATCAAAAACATTGGAATTATTGGCACCAAAGGAACGATAGAAAGTAGCGTGTATCAAAATAAATTGAAAACGCTAAACATGAATCTGAACGTGATTGCAAAAGCTACGCCCATGTTTGTGCCCATGATTGAGGAGGGGTTTATTTACGACGACATTAGCAACGCCATTATACGGGCTTATTTATCGGAAAGTGATTTTGATAGGATAGACTCGTTGGTACTTGCCTGCACGCATTATCCACTAATAAAGAATCAGATACGCAAATTTTTCAATTTCAAAGTAGATGTTATCGACTCTTCGCAAATAGTTGCAAATTATGTAAAACAGGTACTTACCCAACTAAATTTACTCAACGAAAGCACTGAACATTGCAACGAGTTTTACGTTTCGGATTACACCAAAATGTTTGAAACCATAGCTCGAATGTTTTTTGAAGAAGACATTCAACTCAAGAAACTGGATATTTGGACTGATAATAAATTTGATAATTGATACGATGACTTTAAGTCATCGTATCAATAAGGGTGATTGAGGCAACAATCAATTTAGAATCGCACCCAGTCGGAATAGCCTGATTTTACAGTAAATTCTTTGGTTCTTGACGACGAAATAGTTTGCATTTTAGCCGGACGATAAACGGCTAAATAGTTTCCGGGTTGCAGCAAAAGTGTTTCCTTTGCCTTGTTGTTCAAATTACAAACCCACTCCACCGAGTATTTTTTTATCTGATACACACTTCCGTAGCCTTCCGATGGCATAGCAAAATTTATAATTCCAGGTTCGGGAACATCTACAAAGGTTGTTTTGCTTTGGTTTACCTGAATATTTTTGTAATACGTAATGGGCAATGTGTGAATTTCGATGTCGTACAAGCCTACCAAGAATTTTTCTTCTTGCCTTATTTTTTGAAGGTTTAGCGTTTTACAATCACCTGCTTTTCTAATGATGCACGAAATATTTTCGAGTTTGTATCCACGCTCTTCTTTTACCAAAATACTGCCTTGCGGCGTGTAAGCTTTAATAATATTTTCGGCATTTTCGACCAAACGGATATTTGCAACTTCCACTTGTGGTAATGTATTGACTACCATGCGATAAGTATTTCCCAAATCAAGCTCTATTTCATCGGGTTCGCCCTTAACTGTAAGCGTGTGAATGTAATTGTAAAGCATTTTTCCGCTGGTATTGTCGAAAAAAGTCATGTTCACGTTGGTTTCGGTAGGCTTTTTGTTGATGTCGAGCAATTCCACTTTTACTTTGGTTCCGCCTCCACTTGGCGTATATTTTGAAACCACAGTTTCCAAAATTCGGCTAAAATCGGTCGATTTATCGGCATCGAGAAAATGGTCGCCAAAGCATTCAAAAGCACTTTTAATGTCCACATCAAGCCCAACTCCTATCACGTAAGGTTCTAGTTTCAAGCCTTTTTGCTTTAGTTGCAAAGCAATAGCGCAGGGGTCGCCGCTGCAAGCTTCTATCCCATCGGTAATCAAAATAATAACGTCGGTGCAATTTGCACAGGGCGGAAAATCGTCGCCGGCTTCCAAGAGCGAGCGAGCTATGGGCGTGGTGCCTTTGGGGCGAGTGTTGAGCAATTTTTCTTTTATTAGCCAAATGTTGTTCTTTCCAAAAGGCACTTCGAGCTTGGTATCGCCGCAATTTTGGGGGTCGGTTGCATATTGATGCCCATACATGCGCAAGGCAACTTGCATATTGGGAATTTTGGCAATGCTGTCGAGCATTTTCACCATCATTTTGCGGGCAATATCAATCTTTACGCCGCCTTCCCATTGTCCCCACATACTGTTCGACATGTCGAAAATGAACAAAATGCGAGTAGTTTTGGGAGCTTGCGCGTTGGAATTTAAAACATTTAAAAGTACTATAAAAAGCACCAAAAATATTTTTAACACATTTGTTTTTAATAATTTACACACCATTTTTTGTTTTTAAATTTTCAAAAAAATTTCGATTTCCATTTTAAAAAAGCCCTGTTAAATAGAATTTTCCAAATCCAATTCAAACGATTCCATTTTTCTCAAATAATTTATCTGCTCATCGCTAAGACCAGTCGTTTGTTTGATAAAATCATTATCCAAGCCTTTATGAATCAGATTGTAGGCAACTTTTTTTATTCCTTTTTCAAGACCTTCCATTTTGC
>JAIFNL010000103.1 GCA_020047755.1 Bacteroidota bacterium | reverse complement strand
CTTCTGTTAAATTTAATGTTGTTTGTTTTACTCCGCCGCCAACTTCTTCCCAAGCAGTACCGTTGAAAGTGAAAAATCTACTTTCTTCGTTAACGTAAACTAGCATACCTTTTTCTGATGGTGATAAATTAGCAGGGGCTAAAGCACCGCCAGTTTGAATTGCAGCTAAGGCAACACGTGGTGTTAGTAAACCTTTTGATGCATCTACAATGTCTAAAGCAGCTTACAGGGTTAATCATAAGCAACAATAGGAATGCGATAGTTGCTGATAATAAAAATCTCTTACCATTCATAGTGTTAATGTTTTTCATAAGATTAAGATTTATTTATAATTTATTGTTTTTACTGTACATTATTAACTAAGCATTTTATTGACATTCGTTTTGTTTTGTTTTCACTCGTTTTTATCTTCACCTTATGAAAGGTAAAACTTCGTTTTTTCTGTCAAGTAGCTTTTAACTATTAACAATGCTTGTTTATTTTACAAAAATACGTTTTTTTTTCAAAAATACAATTTATTTCAAAAATTATTTTAATGCAAAGAAACAAATTTTTTCTAAAATAATAAAAAATAATTTGTTCTATTTTTTTTATATAACTAAAAAAAAAAAATTTAGCGTTGTTTTTAGGTGTGTTTGTTATATTAATTGCTTAAAAATCAATCTATTTTAGTCTTTAGGTTTTCTACTATCTTTTTTTATTTTTATTTTATTTTATTTTATTTTAGATTTAATGCAACTATTTTGCGAATGTTAATTTTTTATATCTGCGTCTATTTTTTTAAAAAGATTAGCTTGTTTTGTCTATTTTCTATTTGCATTCTGCCAAATTCTGTTTATAAAGTCCATTTATATCATTAGAAATGGATAGTGCTGATGGGCTTTAGCCCAAAAGCTTAAAAATAAGTACTAAAGCCCGATTTTCGGTGGTTTTCATTTCCCATACCTGAAGGTGTGGCAATTTTTAAAAATTAAACAACGACTTAAATAGTGTTTGAAAGAAAACTCATCATTTTTTTGAAAATTTAAAAAATAAGAACCGTTCGACCGACTTGTCGGTCTGTCGGTTAGGCTATTAGTAAATCATCGGACAGACCAGACAAGCCAGTCGAACCGATTTTGCGTAGTTTCTTTTCAAACACTAAATAATAAGTTACGTTCTATTTAGAATTAAATCATTGCAAATTAATCAAAATCGCTACACTATATTTGTTTTTTAACTTAAAATTTCCTATTTTGCAGTACTTTTATTTGTAGTATAAAGCAAAACGTTAGTATATGAAACCTCCAATTTGTGCCATTTGTAATAGCCGTTTTTTCGAAGGCGGTGGGTTGATTTATTTTAAAGAAGACCTCGAAGATGAAAAATTTAACAAACGCTTTGAGCGAGAGGGTTTTGTGGGGCATCCCAGTAATGCTTTTTGGTTTTGTGCCACTCACTACGCAAAAGCCAAAGAAGTAAGTCATTTGACTAAAAAAGAGGCTTTTCTAAGTTTATGATGTTTCTATACAGAGTCTATTTTGAGTATAAAATATAAATACAATGGGTTGGTTTTGGCAAAAAAAACAGGAAAAAAGAGATGAGGAGCGCAAACAAGAGCTTCACGACTCTACTAAGGAGCGGGTAGAGGTTCACATCTATGCCTGCAAAAAAGATAAAAATATCTTGCTCGATAAGCGCGATGCGCTTTTTAAACTCATCAATTCAGCCATAAATCAGACTTATTTTGTGCCTTCTGAGTGGTGGTACAAGGAATATTCGCACCTGTCGGAAATAAAGAACTTGCCCGAAAATAGCTATTTGAACGAAGATATTTTAGATAGATTCAATGATTTAGTTGTTTCTTTTGAAAACGAATTGAATGTAATAAACATACAAATAGAGCATTATGATTTTTTGATAACATCATATACACAAACCTTGGCGGCACTCAATAGCTCTAAACATCAATTCAAACAAATGATGGGCGAATTGGATAAATTGCGGCAGCTTGACACGATTGATTTTACTCTTTCAAAAAACAAAGATGATGGTACAGAGTTAATAGCCAGCGAGATACTCCAGCAGGAAAATTTAAGCGAAATACAACAAGAAATAAGCGAGCTTCAAAAGAATTTGATTTTTTTTGAAGAGTATATTAAACAATTAAAGCAACTTCGATAGATTTAGCGGCAAGCAAAATTTAATTTTTGCAAAACTGCTAAGAAAATACTCAATTCATTTTGTTCGTTTTTCAATATCTTTTATTTTTAAGAGCTAAATTTGGTTATTTTATTATTTGGAATAAATGAATTTTCAATTTTTTTTAGGAAAAAATGGAAAAAAAATATTTTTTTTATTTTTTATTTTTTTTATTTTCAATGAATTAATTTTTTTTTGAAAAAAAAGTGCATTTTTTTTTCAAAAATATTTTGCAATTCGAAAATAGTGTTTACCTTTGCAGCGCAAAAACAAAAAAATAGTTTCTGCAAAAAAAGCTTCTTTAGCTCAGTCGGTTAGAGCACCTGACTGTTAATCAGGGGGTCCTAGGTTCAAGTCCTAGAAGGAGCGCAACTAAAAGCAACTACTAAAAGTAGTTGCTTTTTTTGTTTTTATTAAATTCTAATGCTTTTTCGATTGGTTGTATTTTAAATTTTGTCATTCCTATCCAACTAAAAAAGCATTATTTTACATTTCTCTAGTTCTACTTTACGAAGTTAAAACATGAGGAAATGAATACAAGGTTTAAGCCCTGAAAGGGCGCAATATTTCGCCCTTTCAGGGCTTGAAAAACTTAGTTTGCATTTCCACAGGGCGCCAGCCCTGTGCTAATGTATTTCGCTCTTTCAGAGCTTTTTATAACTTCGTAAAGTAGAATTATTATGCTTTATTTTACAAAAAAAAGGAATTGTTTGAATAAATCAGTACTTACATTAAACCTTTTTGATTTAGTAAAGTCCAACAACAAAAATAATTTTAAAGAACGGATACTAATGAAATCAAAAAGTGTATTAATCTTTGCTCTTGGCTTGGCACTATGTTCGATGTCGTGCAAAAAAAACTCGGAAGTTACTCCAGACCCTAACCAAGAGTTGAGTTATCCGATTGTGGATACCGATGTGAAAACGTTTTATAGCAATACGGCATCAATATCGTCGCCGGCTGCGGGTGCTGCGTTTTACGGACAAGATGCTACCTATACTGGAAATACTCCTTCTTATACCGACAACGGCAACGGTACTGTAACCGACAATGTTACCGGATTGATGTGGCAAAAAGATATGGGTTCAAAACTTTCGGTCGATGAGGCTGAGGCTTTGGTCAAAACAATGAACTTGGGCGGATTTACCGATTGGCGCATTCCTAGCATCAAAGAATTGTACTCGTTGATATTGTTTTCGGGCAAGGTAAGTGGCGAAACGGCTGTCAAAAACTTCATAAACGAAACGTATTTTATTCAACCCTTGGGCAATACAGCCTTGGGCGAGCGCGAAATTGATGCCCAAACTTGGTCATCGACCTATTATGTAGGCAAAACATTTACCAACGATGAAGCTATTTTTGGAGTCAATTTTGTTGATGGACGAATAAAAGGATATTCAAAATACAAAAAATCGGCAAGTGGTTCTACTCCCAACAAAATGTATTTCAGAATGGTGCGCGGAAATACATCTTATGGAATCAATGATTTTGTGGACAACAACGATGGCACAATTTCGGACAAAGCAACCGGATTGATGTGGCAAAAAGCCGACGATGGCACTTCGCGCGACTGGGAAAATGCGCTTTCGTATGCCGAAAATTTAAGTCTTGCCGGATTTTCCGATTGGCGTTTGCCCAATGCCAAAGAATTGCAAAGCATTGTAGATTATACCCGTTGCCCTTCGGTTACAAATTCTCCGGCTATTAATGCAATGTTTTCTACTACTTCTATAACCGACCCCGATGGCGTAGGCGGTCAGTATCCTTATTTTTGGTCTAGCACCACGCACCTCGATGGCACTGTGCCCGAGGCAGGTGCTGTTTATATTGCCTTTGGCAAAGCACAAGGCAAAATGAACGATATTTTGTACGACGTACACGGCGCTGGCGCACAACGCAGCGACCCAAAGTCGGGAAATAAAGTGGATTACCCACAGTTCAAAGGTCCGCAAGGCGATGTTCGATATGTGTATAATTATGTTCGTTGTGTACGAACTATAAAAGAATAAAGGGTATGAAAAGAGTGAATAATATTCGATTGATTGGCTTGTTTTTGGCTGTTTTGTTTTTGGGAAATTGCAAAAAGAATGAGCCTGCGATAGTGGAGGAGCAAGGTAAAGTTTGGCGGTTTGCGGTTGTGGGCGATACGCATGTAACAACCAATTCGGACACGATAAAGGAAATGATTCCGTATTTTTTGCAAGATAGCATTGATTTGCTTTTGATTTGTGGCGATTTGGTAGAAGGTGGCAAAATGACTACTGCCGCAGAGCTTGAAGCGGAATTTGTAATGTGGCAAGCTATTTTTCAGCCTTTATACGACAAGGGCATTGGAATTTATCCCGTTAGAGGAAACCATGAAGACGATGCAGCGAACAATATAACGGTTTGGAACAAAATTTTTAGCGGCAACAAAGTTTTGCCGCAAAATGCACCTACGGGCGAAACAAACCTAACGTATTCATTCAACCATAAAAATGCGTTTTTCATTGGGCTCGATACGTATGTGAATATCCATAAAATCAATCAAACGTGGCTAAACGAACAATTGGCAGCCAATAAGCAGCCGCATATTTTTGTTTTTGGACACGAAGCGGCTTTTAAAGTGTTTCATTCGGATTGCCTCGACGATTTTTCGACCGAGCGCAATGCTTTTTGGAGCAGTTTAACCAATGCAGGAGTAAAAACCTATTTTTGCGGGCACGACCATTTTTTTGATGTTACGCAAATTGACGACGGCGATGGAAATACACAAAACGATATTTATCAGTATGTTGTGGGCGGCGGCGGTGGCTGGTTAATGTCGAAGTACAATTACAACGGCGTAAATGCTCCGTACAGCATCAAAGGTGTTTATCACCAAAAAGCACATGGCTATGTGCTTGTAGAAATAAGTGGCGAAACAACCAACGACCTCGATGTAGTACTCACATGGAAAGAACGCTACGAAGTCGAAAATACCGTAAAATATATTGCAACTGACAAAGTAATAAAATATTAATTCAAAAGCTGTTATATTTTGTAAAAATGTATGTTTTAATTGTTAAAATTCATGCGCCTTGACTTAATTATGGTTTTTTATCATTCATTATCAAGGTTTTCTATTTCTTGAATTGTTAATTCTGTATTTTTAGCAATTATTGCATTCGGAATTCCGTCTTTTTTTAATCCTTTTGCAATTTTAATTTGTTCTTCTTTTCTAATTTTCTGCTCTGCTTCAAATTTTAGAGTTTCGGCTATACTGTTTAAGGAAATAATTTGCGTTTTTATTCAAATTTAACTCATTGAAAATTAATTAGAAATAGCACATCATTTCATTAATTAACCA
>JAIFNL010000225.1 GCA_020047755.1 Bacteroidota bacterium | reverse complement strand
GAATTTGATATGGATTTTAATAAAATTTTAGCTGAAATTGCAGACGAAACGAGCTATTTGCAGGGGCAAGGTAAGGTTGCTAATTACATACCAGCTTTGGCTCAAGTGGCAGGAAATCAATTTGGTATGTCATTATTAACTGCTGATGGTGAATTGTTTGAATATGGGGACTCGTCTGTTAATTTTTCGTTGCAAAGCGTTTCTAAAGTATTGACTTTGACAATTGCTTTTCGCGAAATTGGTACAGTTGTTTGGGAGCGTGTAGGGCGCGAACCCTCTGGAAATCCTTTTAATTCATTGATACAGTTGGAGAAAGAGAGAGGAATTCCACGCAACCCGTTTATCAATGCGGGGGCTTTGGTTATAAGTGATATACTTTGCTCAGCCTTAGAAAATCCCAACGAATATTTGTTGGATTTTGTACAAAAAAGGGCACAAAACCCTTTAATTAGGTATGATGAAGTAGTTGCTGCATCTGAAAAAGAACACGGATATCTGAATGTGGCTTTAGCTAATTATATGAAAAGTTTTGGCAATATTCACAATACACCGGAACAAATACTTGATTTGTATTTTAATCAGTGCTCATTATCAATGAATTGTAATGATTTGGTACGTGCATTTTCATTCATAACTAATCGAGGCTTTGATTCTAACAATAAGGAGCGAATTTTGTCGCGAAGCCATTCAAAACGATTGAGTTCGCTGATGCTTACTTGCGGAATGTACGACGAGAGCGGCGATTTTGCTTTTCGTGTGGGAATGTCGGGGAAAAGTGGAGTGGGCGGGGCAATTGTGGCTACAATTCCCGGAAAATTGACTATGGCGGTCTGGAGCCCTGAGTTGAATAGCTTTGGAAATTCACTCAGAGGCGTTATGGCTTTAGAACTTTTTACAACAAAAACAGGAATGTCTATTTTTTAGTTTTAAGGTATTTATACTTAGGCGTAAGCTTATTTTAATTTAGCATATTTTAGGTATTTATTTAAATTAAGTAATATTTTTTTATTTTATTTTATTAATTTTAACTTCGATAAATGAAAGTATATAAATTTGGTGGGGCTTCGATAAAAGATGCTGCATCGGTACGAAATTTACTACCAATAGTCAATAATTTTGATGAAAATTTGATAATTGTAATTTCAGCAATGGGAAAAATAACTGATGCCCTAGTCGATTTAGCCGAAAATTGGTTTTATGATAATGAAAAAATTGATATAATTGAAGAAAAACTTTTAGAAATTAAAAAATTTCATTTTGAAATAACAAACGAACTGATTATTGATAAAAATAATCCAATTTTTAAGACGAATGAGAATGTTTTTACTTTCATTTTCTCAAAAATGATGAGTATGCCATCGCTCGATTTCGATTTTGAGTACGACCAAATTGTTCCTTATGGCGAAATTTTATCTTCGGGCATTGTAAGTGCTTTTTTCAATCAGGAGGGAGTTGTAAATCGATGGGTTGATATTGGTTCGTGCTTAAAAACAGAGAGTTACTTTCGCGACGCTCATGTTGATTGGGAACTGACTGATAAGCTTTGCCACAAGGTGTTGAATTTTGAGCGTGAGCAAATATATGTTACTCAAGGGTTTATTGGCTCTACCGTGCGCAATTTGCGAACCACTCTTGGACGTGAAGGTTCTGATTTTACCGGTGCAATATTGGCTTATGTTCTTGATGCTGAGTGTTTAACAATTTGGAAAGATGTGGAAGGCGTTTTTAATGCCGACCCTAAATATTTTTCAAGCCCGAAGAAATTACCTGCCATTTCGTACCATGAGGCAATAGAATTAGCATATTATGGCGCAAATGTAATTCACCCAAAAACATTAAAACCCCTTCAAAATAAGAACATTCCATTATTTGTTAAGACCTTTTTGAATCCCAGCGCAGAAGGAACTGTTATTAAAAATTTTGATTCTATTTTGAAGCTTGTTCCAATTTATATTTTTAAACGGAATCAAATCTTAGTGTCAATTTCACCGAAAAACTTTTCATTTATTGTAGAAGAAAATATAAGCAAAATATTTTCAAAATTAGCAGAACTTCGCATTTCTGCTAATTTAATGCAAAATTCTGCAATTAGCTTTTCTATTTGTGCCGATTTTGATAAAGTTAAATTTGATACCTTTATCAATAGCTTAAAGAATGATTTTATAGTAAAATACAATACCGATTTGGAATTAATAACTATAAGACATTATACTAAAGAGGCTATTGAATCACAAATAAATGATAAAACAGTATATATTCAACAAAAAAGCCGAAATACGGCGCGATTTGTGGTTAAATAGCTTTGTTTTATTATTTAATGTTTTAAGTTGTTGATTATAAGATTGTTGTGAAATATTTTTATTTTTTAACGAAAAAAATTTGCGAATGTAAAAGAAATGGTTTTATATTTGCAATATACAAAATAAAGAAAAATGACAAATTTAAGTTTAAATATCAATTGGTGGCGCTTTCTCGAAAACAAGTTCGTGAAAGGTACTAAGCGTATGTAAACTTTGCTAATAATAAATAGAGCAAAAACGGCTTATCGAATTTCACGATAAGCCGTTTTTTTTTGATAATCTTGAAAAAAATCGATAGTATGAAAAAATTTCAATTTAAAAGTAATAGCAAAAAACTATTGGCAGATATTTTAACTCCAGTCAGTTTGTATTTAAAAATAAGAGATGTATTTCCAAATTCTATTTTATTGGAAAGTTCTGATTATCATACTTCTGAAAATAGTTTTTCGTATATCTGTTTTCAGCCTTTAGCTAGTTTTAAACTTGAGCAGAATCAAATTTATGAAATTTATCCTGATGGAAGTAGCCAAAAATATGCAATAGAAAAAAATAATACTAGCATTAAATTATATGATTTTATAAAAAATTTTGCTGTTGAAAATTCAGAAAATAAAATCAATGGTTTTTTTGGTTATACTGCTTACAACGCAATTCAGCATTTCGATACGCTCGAACTTACTTCTAAAACCTTAGAAAACAATGAAATACCTGATATTTTTTACTCGTTTTACAAATACATAATAGGAGTAAATCACTATAAAAACGAATTAGAATTGACAGAAAATTTATTATCCAACGAAACCTCAAATCTGCAAGAAATAATAGAACTTATTCAAAATAAGAAATTTACAAGTTATTATTTTGAAAGGTTAGGTGTAGAGGAAACGAATACGCCGCCAGAAAAGTATTTGAAAATGGTAACAAAAGCAAGGCAGCATTGCAAGCGGGGCGATGTGTTTCAGTTGGTACTCTCGCGTGGTTTTATTCAACAATACAAGGGCGATGATTTCAATGTTTACAGGGCTTTGCGCAGTATAAATCCGTCGCCTTATTTGTTTTATTTCGATTTTGGGTCATTCAAGTTATTTGGTTCTTCGCCAGAGGCTCAAATTACTATTTCTAATCAAAAGGCTAGTATTCACCCTATTGCAGGCACTTTTAAGCGAACTGGAAATGATAAAGCAGATAGAGAATTGGCTTTTGAATTGTCAAAGGATCCGAAAGAAAACGCAGAACACACAATGCTTGTGGATTTGGCTCGGAATGATTTGAGTAGAAATGCAACAGGAACGCATGTTGAGATTTATAAAGAAGTTCAGTTTTATAGTCATGTAATCCACTTAGTATCAAAGGTTAGTGGTTATTTATCAGAAAATGCAAACCCAATTCAGATACTTGCCGATACTTTTCCTGCTGGAACTTTGACTGGTGCTCCAAAATATAAAGCAATGCAGCTAATTGATTCGATAGAAGCCAATAACAGAGGCTTTTATGGTGGCTGTATTGGGTACATTGGTTTGAATGGAAGCATTAATCATGCTATTTTGATTCGCTCATTTATGAGTAAAAATAATACACTTTTTTATAGAGCAGGAGCCGGAATTGTTGAAAAATCGGTTGAAGAAAGTGAATTAACTGAAGTTGATAACAAAATAGGTGCATTACGAGCTGCCTTAGAATTAGCTGAAAGTATATAATTATTTAGCTTATTATTTTAATATTATAAATTATTAGATTATGAAAGTACTTATTTTTGATAATTACGATTCTTTTACATACAATTTAGTTCATTATGTAGAAAAGATTTTAAATCAGAAGGTTGATGTATTTAGAAATGATGAAATAACTCTCGATGAAATTGAAAAATATGATAAAATAATATTATCACCAGGTCCCGGAGTTCCAGATGAAGCAGGATTGTTAAAACCACTTATAAAGCGCTATGCCTCAAGTAAAAGTATTTTTGGCGTTTGCTTAGGAATGCAAGCTATGGCTGAGGTTTTTGGTGGTAAATTACTCAATATCAATCAGGTATATCATGGAGTTGCTACTCCAATTTTGCAAAAAACTAAAGACAATGTGTTATTTGAAGGCTTACCCGATACATTTGAAGCAGGGCGTTATCATTCTTGGATTGTTGATAATCAATATCTTCCATCTTGTTTTGAAGTTTCAAGTGTCGATGAAAATGGGCAATTGATGTCAATATTTCACAAAGAGTATGATGTGAGAGCTGTTCAATTTCACCCAGAATCAATTTTGACACCTTGGGGTGAAAAAATGATAGAAAATTGGTTGAAAAGCTAACTTGTTTGCCGAATTTTGAGAAATTAATTATTTTTTTACTATAAAACGATGAAAAATATACTAAATAGACTTTTTGAACAAAAATCGCTTGCTTACGAAGAAGCAAAAGAAATTTTAATGAATATTGGGCTTAACAAGTACAATTCCAGCGAAGTAGCTGCATTTATGACTGTTTATTTGATGCGAAATATTACAATTGATGAGCTTGCGGGTTTTCGCGATGCTCTTTTAGATTTGTGCATAAAAATAGATTTGTCTGATTTTGAGACTATTGACTTATGCGGTACAGGTGGAGATGGCAAAGATACCTTTAATATTTCTACACTTTCGTCGTTTGTAGTTGCAGGCGCGGGTTATAAAGTGGCAAAACATGGAAATTACGGTGTTTCATCGGGTTGTGGTTCCTCGAATGTTTTGGAATATTTTGATTATAAATTTACTAATAGTGAGGAACTTATCAAAAAAAGTATTGACACTGCTGGTATTTGCTTTTTGCATGCGCCTTTGTTTCACCCAGCTTTGAAAAATGTGGGACCTATCCGAAGAGAGTTGCGAGTGAAAACTTTTTTCAATATTTTGGGTCCAATGGTAAATCCTAGTTTCCCTCAAAATCAGATGGTTGGCGTGTTTAGTTTGGAGGTTGCGCGACTTTACGCTTATTTGTACCAGCAAACTACCAAGAACTTTGCAATAGTGCATAGCCTCGATGGGTACGATGAGATTTCACTTACAAATAATTTTAAACTAGTTACAAATCAAACTGATGAGATACTAAATCCTGAATTTTTAGGATTTACTAAGATTCGTCAAAGTGAAATTGCAGGTGGAAATACAGTTGAAAACTCTGCTAAAATTTTTATGTCTGTTTTAAATGGCGAATCAACTGATGCTCAGTTAAATGTGGTACTTGCAAATTCAGCTCTTGCTATTAAAACGATTGACTCCAAAATTTCAATAGAAAAAAGTTTAGAGTTAGCGAAAAAATCAATTTTTGATAAAAAAGCTCTTCTATCTTTTCAAAAATTAATTGAAATATCAAAAAGTTAGTTTGTATTTAGAGACTATTAATTTAAAATAAAATAAAATGAACATATTAGAGCAAATTGTTGCAGATAAACGCAGAAAAATAGATGAAATTAAGAGTAAAAAATCAATTTATGAGCTAGAAAATTCATCTTTATTTGCTAGAAATACTTTTTCGCTTAAAGAATTTGTAAATAATGAGAATTTATCAGGTATAATTGCCGAGTTTAAGCGGAAATCACCATCGAAAGGTGTTATAAATCAAATTTCAGCAGTAGAAAATGTAACTCAAGCTTATGTGAAAGCGGGGGCATCAGCACTCTCTGTTTTAACCGATGAATTGTATTTTGGCGGAAAAATTGACGATGTTTTGAAGGCAAGGGACGTAAATAAAGTGCCAATTCTTAGAAAAGAATTTATTGTAGATGAGTTTCAAATTATTGAATCAAAGGCAATTGGCGCTGATGCTATTTTGCTAATAGCGGCAGTATTAAGTTCTGCTGAAATTTTAAAATTTTCTAAATTGGCTAAAAGTTTGGGTTTGGAGGTTTTGTTTGAAATTCACGAGGAATCTGAATTAGATTTGCTAAATCAATACATTGATTTATTGGGTGTTAATAATCGAAGCCTTAAAACTTTTAAAACCGATATTCGTATATCAAAAGAATTAGCCTCTAAAATCCCTTTTGAGTTTGTAAAAATCTCGGAAAGTGGCTTGCATGAACCTGCACATTTGTTAGAACTACAACAATTTGGTTATCAGGGATTTTTGATAGGTGAAAAATTTATGGCTAGTTCTAATCCAGGGCAGGCTTGCGCTGATTTTATCAAGCGTCTTAATTTATAATTTTATATCAATTTATTTGCTATGATTAAAGTAAAAGTTTGCGGCATGAAATTTCCTGATAATATTAACCAACTTTCTGATTTACAAATAGATTATATTGGTTTTATTTTTTATGAAAAATCAAAACGGTTTGTAGGTGATTTGTTAGAACAATTTTCCCTTGAAACATTTCTTAAATCAATAAAGAAAGTAGGTGTATTTGTAAACAGTTCTTTTGATACAATTTTGAATGCAAATTTGAAATATCATTTTGATTATATTCAACTTCATGGTAATGAAAGCCCTGAATTTTGTGAGCAATTATTCAATGGAGGTTTTAAAATCATTAAAGCGTTTCAAATTTCAGGTGAGTTTGATTTTTTTACATGCGAAGCTTATGAAAATGTATGTGACTACTTTCTTTTTGATACAAAAACAGATAAATTTGGTGGTAGTGGACAATTATTTGATTGGAAACTGCTAGAAAATTATAAATTAGATACAAAATTCTTTTTAAGTGGTGGAATTAGTATTGAAAATATGGAGCAAATTCATTCTTTTTCGCATTCTAGGCTTCACGCTCTTGATTTGAATAGCAAATTTGAGCTTTCAGCGGGATTGAAAGATATTTCTAAATTGAGATTATTTTTGGAAAAAATAAATTTAAAACAATGAAAAAAGGTAGATATTTAGTTGATAATGAAGGATTTTATGGAGAATTTGGCGGTGCTTACATTCCCGAAATGCTTTACCCGAATACGGAAGAGTTGCGGAAAACCTATTTGAAAATAATAGCAACAAAAAAATTCAAAAAACAGTATAAGGAGCTGTTAAAGAATTATGTAGGAAGACCAAGTCCTTTGTATTATGCAAAAAGACTTTCCGAAAAATACAATACCAATATTTATTTGAAGCGCGAAGATTTGAATCATACAGGTTCGCATAAAATAAACAATACGATTGGTCAGATTTTATTGGCACAAAAGTTAGGAAAAAAACGAATAATTGCAGAAACTGGTGCTGGACAACATGGTGTTGCAACTGCAACTGTTTGTGCTTTAATGGGTTTAGAGTGTAAGGTTTATATGGGAAGCATTGATATTCAGCGTCAAGCTCCGAATGTGGCAAGAATGAAAATGCTTGGTGCTGAAGTGATTCCGGCAACGAGTGGTAGTAAAACTTTAAAAGATGCTACAAATGAGGCAATTAGAGATTGGATAAACAATCCAGAGGATACACATTATATTATTGGTTCAGTTGTTGGTCCACATCCTTATCCTGACATGGTAGCTCGTTTTCAGTCAATTATAAGCAAGGAGATAAAAAAACAACTGAAAGCGCAAACTGGCAAAAAAAATCCAACCCACGTTATTGCGTGTGTGGGAGGTGGCAGCAATGCCATGGGAGCTTTTTATCATTTTTTGGATAATAAAAAAGTACAACTTGTTGCAACAGAGGCTGCTGGCTTGGGAGTAAATAGTGGAAAAACAGCGGCTTCGCTAGCTAAAGGAAAACCTGGTGTAATTCATGGAAGTAATACTTATTTGATGCAAACCGATGATGGTCAGATAATTGAGCCATATTCTATTTCTGCTGGTTTGGACTATCCAGGTGTAGGTCCGGCGCATTCTTATTTGTATGAAGAGCAACGCGCTAATTATTTGAATATCACTGATAAAGAAGCTGTTGATGCTGGATTTTTGCTCACAAAGCTTGAGGGAATTATTCCAGCACTCGAATCTGCTCATGCGGTTGCTGCTTTGGAAAAATTAAACTTTAAGCCAAGTGATGTTGTTGTTATAAATATCTCAGGTAGAGGCGATAAGGATTTAGATACGTATATGAAGTATTGTTAAACGTTAAATTTAAAGTATTAAAAATGAATAGAATACATCATTTATTTCGACATAAAACTGAAAATATATTATCTGTTTATTTTACAGCAGGTTATCCAAAATTGGAGAGTACGGAACAAATTTTAATTCAGTTAGAAAAATCGGGTGTTGATTTGGTTGAAATCGGAATACCATTCTCTGACCCAGTAGCAGATGGTCCTGTTATTCAAGAAAGTAGCCAGGTGGCATTAGAAAATGGTATTACTTTGAGCTTAATTTTTGAGCAATTGAAGGGTATTAGAAATAAAGTTAAAATTCCACTTATTTTGATGGGATATGTAAATCCAATTTTGCAGTATGGAATTGAGAATTTTTGCAATAAAGCGGGTGAAATTGGTATTGACGGAGTTATAATTCCCGATTTACCATTCAATTTATATGAAAAAAAGTATAAAAAATTATTTGAAAAGAATAATTTACTTAATATTAACTTAATTACGCCTAGAACTTCGTCTGACAGACTAAAAGAAATTGATAAAGTTAGTTCTGGCTTTATGTATATGGTTTCATCATCATCTACAACTGGCACAAAGCATGCCGAAAGTTCTGTTTTGAATGGTTTCGCTGCTAAAATTGAAGAACTCGGTTTAAAGACTCCTCGCTTGATAGGTTTTGGAATTTCAGATAAAAAGACGTTTGATAATGCCTGTAAATTTAGCAGTGGAGCAATAATTGGTACAGCTTTTATAAAAGCAATTTCTGAAAGTCAAAACATGAATGAAAGTATATGTAATTTTATAAAACAAATACGAGAGCAATAAAAAATATATGAAATTAGAATTGAAGAATAACCCAATTTTGGCTGATTATCAGGCTCATGTTAAAGCTTTTTGTACACTAAATGGCTGGAATAAAACATCACCGACTGAACTTTTTTTACTTTTTATGGAAGAAGTAGGCGAATTGGCAAAAGCCATTAGAAAAGAACAGAATTTATTTTACGAAGAGGCTAAAAAGCATAAAAAATTTGATTTAGAGGAAGAATTTGCAGATGTTTTTGGCTATTTACTTGATTTAGCAAATCATTTTGATATAGATTTGGAGAAAGCATATAGAGAGAAACATGCTATAAATGAGCAGCGTAAATGGGATTAGTTTATGCTGAAGTGAAAATTTCCCATGCTTTTTCTGCTTGAAGAGTGAGCATTTCATAGCCATTTTTTGTTTTTGCTCCGTATTTTTCTCCAAGTTCAAGAAAGCGTGTCTTGTCCGGATTGTAAACTAAATCGAATAAAATATGCGAGTTCGTCAATCCAGAATAAGGCAAATCTGGGCATTCTGTTACGTTTGGAAAGGTTCCAACTGGAGTGGTGTTTATAATTATTTGGTAATTTTTAAGGGCATTATTTGTTATATCTTTATAGGAAATAACATGTTCGTCTTTTGCTATTCTGGATACAAATTTATAGTAAATATTTAATTTTTTTAGAGCAAAAGCTACTGCTTTAGACGCTCCACCAGTACCTAGAATTAGCGCGTTTTTATGATGCGATTCTAGTAAAGGTTTGAGGGACTTTTTAAATCCGTAATAGTCTGTATTGTAACCTTTTACGTGTAATTTTGAATTTAACTTTGATATTTTGAGGGTATTTACAGCACCAATTTCTTGTGCTTCTTCATCTATTTCGTCTAAGTACCGAAGAACTTGTTCTTTGTATGGAATTGTTACATTAAGACCTTTTAAATCAATATTTTCAGACACTAAAGTAAGTAAAATTTCTATTTTGGGTATCTCAAAATTTTGATATTTCCAATTATCTATATTTTCATTTTGAAATTTTACTTTGAAATATTTTTCGGAGAATGAATGTGCTAAGGGGAATCCTATTAGTCCTAATTGATTCATTTGCAGATTATTATTTTATATATGTTATATTGTTTTAGGCTCTAAGCTTATTCTTTTCTTAATAGCTTTGCTTATTTTATTGAATACTTTATTTTTTGCTGCTTCTGGGTAATATTCAAAAAACAGATTTTGAAAATTGATATTCAAATTTGCAGCTATTTGAAAATGATAGGCAGCAAATTTATTATTTTTAAGCGTTAAATAGAACAACGACAAGGCATAGTGTAAAAAAGAATCCTTTTTATTATACTTAATTGCTTCTTCAAGTATTTGAATTCCAGTATCTACAAAGTTTTTTGCATAGCAATATTCACTGTAAGCTATCCAAGCATCTATGTAATTGGGATCTAATTCCAATGTTTTCTTGAAATGCCTGCATGTGCTTTGGAATGTCCCAATTTCGGCACTTATCTGGGCAGCCAAAAACCAGAACTCAGCTTCATAACTATCTAATTCAATTGCTTTTTCTACAAATTTGATCGCTGGCTTGTATTTTTTTAATTTGTACAGAATATTTGCAATGCTGTACCAAGAGTCTGCAAATGAAGAATCAATTTCAATGCTTTTTTTATAATATTTTATAGCATTGATATATTCTTCTAAATTTTGATAGCAATCTGCAATTAAAAAATAGACACTATTATTAGTAATATCTTTTTCTAAAAGCTCTTGGTAGGTGTTAATTGCTTTCTGAAACTCATTGTTGCTGAAGAGAATTTCTGCTTTTGCTAAGTAAGGGTT
>JAIFNL010000007.1 GCA_020047755.1 Bacteroidota bacterium | reverse complement strand
TCAATTACAGGAATTTCCAAATCTTGCGCATGCAATTTGCTTATAAAAAATGACGAAAAAATAATAATAAATAGTCGTAGTTTCATTATTTAAAAAAAATTAGAAATATTTTTTTGTGAATTTTGATGTTTTAAAAGAAATTTTGGTACAAAGTTCTCTTTTTCCGATTAAAATACTAATTTTGTACAACAAATTTGTTTCATTTTTTATAAAAAAAAATAGTTTTTTTATAAATGCAGAAATACAAAAATACACAAAACACAAATAAATTCGATTATAGTTAAGATATCAAATTTATTGCCAAAGATTTATGCGTGTGTATTTAGGATTTCATTTAACCTTTTTATAAATTAAAATTCTCATTTATTTATAGTTAGCATTTTTTTATTGAGTGCAGATAATTGTATTTTTTTGCTTATCGAAAGTCTATAAAATACAAAAAGTTAATTTTTAAGCTTAAACATAAGATTGTAACTATGTTAAATCCAATTCTTTCAATTCCCAAATTCTTGTTTACCTATTTGGTTTTATGGCTTTTAGTGGGAATTACTCATTTGCTTTGGCTAACAAATAATTATAACTTTGATATTCAATTATGTCTTGCTGAGAGTTTGATTTTCAATGGTTTGTATGCTATTTTAGGGTTGTTTGCTGGTTATTCCTTGTTTTTTATAAAGGACAAAAAGCAATCTGTTCTGAATATATTGCTGAATCATACCGCATTAGCACTTATAATAACATTATTTTGGCTTCAAATAGGAATTTATTTGTTAGAATTATTTTTTTCTAATCAACCAGCTTATTTTTTGTTTTTAAAGAAAACATATATGCTACGTTTTATTTCTGGTATTTTTTATTTTCTTTTTGTCGTTTTTGCTTACTATTTGATTGATTATTCGCGTGAGTTAGATGAAAAAAATGAAAATCAAAAAAACTTGGAGCTTGCCGTACAGGAAGCTGAATTGAAAGCTTTGAAATCGCAAATAAATCCTCATTTTTTGTTTAATAGCTTAAATTCAATTAGTTATCTGACATTAAGCGAACCCGACAAAGCTCATTCTATGATATTAAAACTTTCAGATTATTTGCGGTATTCGATTAGTAATTCACAAAATAAAATGGTGAAATTTTCAGATGAACTAAAAAATATAAACAGGTATCTTGAGATTGAAAAAATTCGCTTTGGCGCACGATTGAATTATGTAGTAAATATGAACTCGGAACTTTCGGATTTGTTAATTCCGAATATGATTTTACAGCCACTTTATGAAAATGCTATAAAATATGGTGTTCACGAAAGTTTAGAGCCTATTACTATTCAAACAAGTTGCAAGTTTTTTGAGGGTTTTTTACTTTTGGAAATTTCGAATAATTTCGACCTAGATTCTTATACCACAAAAAAGGGTGAAGGTGTTGGTTTAGAGAATATTAAAGAACGATTATTTTTAACTTATCGGCAAGACAATTTGTTGCAAGTAGAAAAAAAACAAAATATCTTTTCGGTTCGATTATCAATCCCTCAAAATACAAAATTAGCTTAATGTATTGAAATTAAATAAATTACAAAATGGACAAATTGCGAACAATTATAATTGAAGATGAAGAGTTAGCTAGAAATTTAATAAAAAAATTCTTAGTAGAATTTCCTCAAATAGAGCTAATTGCAGAATGTGCTAATGGTTTTGATGGTGTAAAGTCAATCAACGAGCTCAAACCCGATTTGATTTTTTTGGACGTACAAATGCCTAAACTCACCGGCTTTGAAATGCTTGAACTTTTGGATTTTATGCCGCATATTATTTTTACAACTGCTTATAATCAGTTTGCTATCAAGGCTTTTGAATACAATACGATTTATTATTTACTCAAGCCTTTTTCATTTGAAAAATTTGAAGAAGCTGTTTTAAAAGCAGTTACAACCATCGAAAATAAGCAATACCAAAAAGCAGCAATTTCAGGTTTGATAGAGCAAATAAATTCGGAACGAGAAAGTTTGGATAGAATTGTAGTTAAAAACGGATCAAAAATAAAAATAATTCCTATCAACGAAATTTATTGGATAGAAGCCGCTGATGATTATGTAGTTATCAATACCGAAAAAGAGGAGCACATAAAGCAGGCAACTATGCGCTTTTTTGAAGACAATTTGAGCGAAAAAGAATTTGTACGAATACATCGCTCTAGTATTGTGAGAATCAGCAAAATAGCAGAAATAGAAAAATATGAAAAAGAAACCTACTTGGTAACTCTCCAAAACGGGAAAAAGGTAAAAGCCAGCAAAAGATACTATCCAAACTTGAGAGATGTCTTGAATTTATAGCTAAATTGAATCAAAAGCAGAAAAAAAGAACTTGTATAATTTTTTTTATACAAGTTCTTTTATTTAGTAAGAGAGGTTATTTTTTTAGATGCTCGTCTAAGAAAAGTAATATTTCTTTATAGGCTTTAATTTCATTTTCTTTTTTTCTAAATCCATGCCCTTCATCATCAAACACAATATATTTTACCGGAATATTATTTTTTTTAGCCGCCGCCACTATCTCGTCAGATTCTACTTTTAAAACTCTAGGGTCATTTGCACCTTGCAAAACCATAAACGGTTTTTTTATCTTATCTGCGTGAAAAAGAGGTGAAATTTTATACAAATAAGCAGAGTCTGTTTCAGGGTTTCCCATCTCTTTATAAAGCGCATCTTTGAAAGAAGTCCACCAAGGTGGAATACTTTTAAGAGTTCTTAACCAGTTAGTTACACCAAAAATATTGACACCTACTGCAAATTCGTCGGGAGTAAAAGTAAGCGCAGCAGCTACCATAAAGCCACCATACGAACCGCCTATAATCCCAACTTTTGCGGTATCAGCCCAATTGGTTTTGGCAAGGAAGTTTTTAGCATAAACGCAATCTTGTAAATCATCTTCGCCGTGTTTTAAATCGTCGAGTCCGTAAAAAGTTTTTCCGTATCCGCTACTGCCTCTATTGTTTACAGCCAAAATAGCATAGCCATGATTTATAAGGTACTGAAGCATAGGCGAATAATTCACCCGCGATTGCCCGCCTGGTCCACCATGAACCCAAATTAATGTTGGCACTTTATTCAACGAACTTGCTTTCAATGGTTTGTACAGAATTGCAGGAATTTCTAAACTATCAAATGATTTGTAGCGAACAATTTCAGCATCTACAAGGTGCGTTGGGTCTATTTCTTTGTTCTGAGAATTTGTAAGTTGTGTATAGTTTTGTTTTTCAAAGTTATACACATATAGATTCCGTGGCGACTGCGAGCTACTTACATAAAACGACATAAATTTTTCACTTTTTGAAATATTTACTGAGCTTATATTTCCAGAGCTGAATTTTGGGAACATTATCTCTTCATTTGTCTTATTATCAAATACTTTGATAACTGTCTTTGCATCTTTATTTATTCCTACAACAAAATATTTTTCGTTGTACGAATAATAGGCATACATTAAATCCCAATTTTCTTTGTACACCATGCTAGATTCCTCATTTTCAATATTATATTTTTTTAAATAGGTAAATTCACTGCCAGCATCAGTCATAAAATAGAGAAATTTTTCGTCGATACTGAATTGAGAAGGCTGAGAATTAATTTCACCTTCGTGCTTTGTTATGAGTTTTATTTTTTGATTTTCAGTATCATATAGATAAATATCTGAATTGTCAGTAGTTATAATTTTTATAAGAGCCAAGTATTTGCCGCTTTGCGAAACTGCACCTAACTCATAGCCTTCATTATTTTGGTAAACTAGTTGAGGCTTAAAGGTTTGAATATCCATTTTATATACATCATTGAACTGCAAATTGCGCTTGTTTGATGTAAAATAAAAATATTTGCCATCTCTCGACCAATTTATAAACTCTGCCCTTGCCGTCGAATCAGGCGTTAAGTCTTTTATTGTCCCATCTTGCTCCCTTAGAAACAGATGAAAAATTTCATTGCCTTCATTATCAGCACTTAACAAAATTCTTTCATCGCTTGGAAAATAAGAAACGGCATAAGTGGATTTTGTTTTAGACTCAGTAAGCTGCGTTTCATTTTTTCCATCTGTATTAATTTCAAACGCATTGTAAATTCCAGTTTTATTACTGGAAAACATAAGTTTAGATTCATCAGGTGAAAACGAACTTCCGTTGATATCTATACTACTCATAAATTGCTCGATAGTATATTCTTTTATTTCGTTTTTAGCCTCTTTTCCTTGATTACATGCGTATGTAAAAAGGACAAGCAAAACAAGAAAATAATTTTTTTTCATTTTTTTTGTTTTAATTATGGTCTTTTGGTTGGCAAGTTTTATCTTATTATAATTATAAAATTGTTATCTATTTTTATAATTAAATTTTAATTTTATCAAAATTTTGTCCAAAAACACCTTGAACGCGAGCTACTGAAATAAATGCTCGTTCGTCGGTCTCTTTTATAATTCTCATTATCTGTATTTTATCTTCTTTTCGAGCTATAACCATTACGATATCAGTCTCTTGCTTTGAATACCACCCGTAGCCATGCAATAAGGTTACACCGCGCCCTATTTCATTTGCAATGCGTTCTGCTATAAGGGTTTGCTCTTTTGTAATAATAATAAACTGGTAAGATTGATTTTTGCCAACAAGAACTAAATCAAGTGCATAAGCAAAAACAGCCATTACAACATAGCCATAAACTAATTTTTCAATATCTTGTTCTAAAAACCAAGAAGATCCTATTATAGCTACATCAATATAAAGAATGATGCGTCCTGGACTAATATTCTTATATTTAGTTATTATTAAAGCAACAATATCTGTTCCACCCGAATTTCCGCCATTTGAAATAGCAATTCCGATGCCAACTCCCGATAAACCAGCACCTAAGAGTGCCGACATAAATTGGTCATCGACTAAGCCTGAAGTTATAAATTCTGGTAAAATCATAAAAAAAATAGACGTTGCCGAAATGCCATAAACGGTAGTGAGCGCAAATTTTGCACCTAATATTTTGAATGCTAATACTAATAAAAAGGCATTTACGATTAAGTATGAATAACCAATAGGAAAGCCTGTTGCGTAATAAAAAACTGCAGCCATGCCCGTAACTCCGCCACCTACAATATGAGCTGGTACTAAAAAAGCTGTCCACGCGAAGGCATATAAAAAAATGCCCAGCGTTATCATAATATAGTCTTGTATGAGGTTTAAGTGCGTTTTTTTCATAAAATTTTATAATTATTTTAGTGTTACAAATGAGGAATAATTTTTTCAAGCTGAATTCCTCTTGAACCTTTTATTAAAATAAGCTTATTGTGAGGTTTGTTTTGAATTAAAAACTCGGCACACTCCGTCCATTTTTTGAACGAAATATAGGCACTACTTTTTGAACATAATTTAAAAAAAATCTCACCTACAAAAATAGCATTTTTAATATTAGCTGTTTCAACTTTCTTCAGAATATTAAAATGTTCATTTTCTGATATTTCGCCTAACTCGAGCATATCACCTAAAATTACCATTTTAGAGTCCGATTGTATCTTTGAAAAATTATCTAAAGCGGCAGACATGCTCGAAGGATTAGCATTGTATGCATCTAATATTAAGTCATTTGCCTCGGTTTTTTGATATTGAGATCTGTTGTTTGTCGATTTATACTCTTCGAGTGCCTGTTTTATTAAACTTTTATCTATTTGAAAATGAACTCCTACTGAAATAGCAGCTAATACATTTTCAAAGTTATAACTTCCAATCAATTGAGTTTGAATGTGCCGGTCTTTTCCTGACCAGAGTGGCTCTATTGTTTTATCGGGTTGTGTAGTCCATTTAATAGCCAAAAAAGGCTCGGCAGAAACTTCAAACCCCAAAATATCAGCATTTTTTGTTCCGTAAGTTTCAGTTTTTCTAGTTTTCTCTAATTTTCTAAGAATTTCATTGTCAGAATTATAGAAAATTATTCCTCCATTTTTGATTAAGTGCTGGTAAAGTTCACTTTTTGTTTTGATTACTCCTTCAAAACTTCCAAACCCTTGAATATGAGCTTTTCCAATATTTGTAATTAAACCGTGTGTTGGCTCTGCTATTTTGCACAAAAACTCAATTTCTTTCGGATGATTTGCACCCATTTCGATGATAGCTATTTCTGTATCAAAAGGCATTGATAATAACGTAATTGGCACGCCAATATGGTTATTTAAGTTTCCTTTTGTATAGTGAGTTTTAAATTTTTTTGCTAAAACGCTAGATATTAATTCTTTGGTTGTTGTTTTTCCATTCGTTCCTGTAATTGCAAAAATAGGAATGTTGAATTGTTTTCTGTGGTAATTTGCTAATTCCTGCAAGCTTTTTAATACATTATCAACTAATATAATTTGCTTATTATTAGCATATTTAGCATTATCAACTACAGCAAATTCACAGCCGCTTTCCACCGCTTTGCCAGCAAATTCATTTCCATCAAATTTTTCTCCTTTTAATGCGAAAAAAATAGAGTGGGGTGGAAGGTTCCTTGTATCGGTAGTTATTACCGGAAATTTTTTATAAATTTCGTAAAGTTCTTTTGTTTTTAACATTTTAAATTCGTTATGTTCTACAACTCAATAGTTCGTTTTGTATAACTAAAACCTTAGTTATAGTATTTTCTATTTCTATAATTTGCAATCTATTTTCACAAAATAGCTTAACTGCAAGAGGAAGAAGCTCATGTTCTAATTTCAAAATCCGTTGCTGAAGCGTTTCTGCAGTGTCGAGTGGGAGCACTTCTACTGCTTTTTGTAAAATAATAGCCCCAGTATCTGTACCTTCATCAACAAAATGCACAGTTGCTCCAGAAATTTTAACTCCTTGTTTAATAGCAGCTTCATGCACTTTTATTCCATAAAATCCATTTCCGCAGAATGAGGGAATGAGCGAAGGGTGAATGTTTATAATTCTATTTCGGTAAGTTGAAATAAAATGATGAGATAAAATGCTCAAATACCCAGCAAGTACTACTAAATCAACAAGATGGTCTTTTAATGTATTTACAATTTCAGTATTGAAATTTTCAATAGAGCCTGCTTGTTTTTTTGAAATAAAAATGGCTGGTATATTCTCATTTATAGCTCTTTGCAAGCCAAAAGCATTTTTTTTGTCGGAAATTACAACAACTATTTCTGCAATAATATTGTTTTGCTTTATTGCATCAATAATTGCCTGTAAATTTGTTCCACTCCCTGAAACTAAAACGCCAATTTTAAGCATATATTTGTTTTTTTTATTTGTGCAAAGCTATAAAAAAAATGAATAGTTGGTATCAAAAATTGCCTTGACTAAATATCTTGATAATAAAAAAATAAAAATATTTCATTTTCTGTACTTTCGAAAAGCTGCAATTGTTTGATAAACACCGTATATAGCTATAATTCGACTTGTTAAAACGATGAAACCATTGTCATTAATTTTGTATAAATTTTCTATTTCAGATAGTTTCAAAATAGGAAACGATTCCAAATAGTATAAAAAATTGCTAAGCCCAAAAATGGTATTTTCTGCTCCAAAAGTAATTCGACAATACGCATAAAATGAAATAGTTAGCGTTACTAAAGTAAAAACAACCCCCTGAAACCAATATTTTCCATGGCTTGTTGATAACTGGTTAAGTTTTAAAATAATAATTTCGGGTAAAATGATAACAACCAACTTTATGTATAAAAAAAAGTTCTTGTTTTTTATGATAAAATTTGTTATTATTTTAGCTATTTTTGATAAATAATAATAAAATTTTATTATATTTACTAGCAGATAGGAAGCTATATTTTTTATTTTTGTATAGATAGGAGAGTGGCTAATGTTGGTAATCCAATTTTTAGTATTTTGGGTATTAAATTTTTCCGACAATTGGCTATAGTTATAATTTCGTAATTTAATTTTGGAATAAATATTTTTAAATAAACTGGTAAAAAAAGAAATAATATTTAACAAAACAAACACGACTAATTTGAATATAAAAATAATACTTTTGCCTACTATTTTCACAATACTTAATGCCCAAGCTACAGTAAAAGCATTATTTACTGAGCGATAGTGTAAATTTTCAACAAGTAACTCGGCAAAACGTATATAAATTTGCCGAAATGTCGAAATAAAATTAGGAATTAGGTTAGACACAAAATGTTTAAGATTCTCTTTTTTGAAAAATAATTTTACCGAAGAATTTATTTTACTTAAAATGGGCTTTATCTTTAAAAATTGATTGTGAATAAATAAATTTAGGTAAAAAAATATTTTTTTTGTATAGATAAATATCTGCAAAAATATTTTTTTAAGGAAAATAAGGATTTTAATTAAAATGGCTTTTATTATGGGCAAATAAATTTTAATTTTTGCTCTTGCAATTTGATAAAAGTGTTTTAAAAATTCTATGAAAATGAAGAAGTTACGCTTTATAGTGGGAATAAGTAATTTAGCTTTATTTTTAAAATTTTCAGGTAATTTCTTTATGAAATTTTTATACTCAAGTTTTTTTAATGGTAAACTGAGTCTTTCTGACAATTCTAGAGAAGTTATTTGGTATTCATGCGATTTATAATGCAGCTCATTGTTTGTATTTTTTTGTTTCTCTGAAATTATTTTTAATTGTCGATAAGCTTCTTTTGTATCTGAAAATGAATAGATTAATGAGTTTGTTTCCTGCATGTTTTGAGGAAATTCATCGTATTTTGTTCTAGAAAAAGCGTTGTGATTGGTATTTATCGCTGAAGGAAGTACACAATTCGAAAACTGAACATCAAGAATGTTACTTTTAGCAAGCTCAAAATCAGTGGAATCGTTAAAATCTATATTTAAAAAGCGTGTATCTCTTAGTTCCGAACCTATTATTTTTATAGAATTAAACCTTGTATTTTCAGAGGAAAGTATATTAATTTGTTTGAAATTAATTAAATCTGCTAATAAAATATCATTAATTTTTAAATTAATTGCGTCTATATTTATGTTATTTGTATTTTGTATTGCTAATTTGCTTATTTCTATATTCGTAATTTTGATTTTATCCCCTTGATTTTCTGATAAATATAGATATTCTAATTTGGCTACTTTTAAATTTATTGTATTGATGATACAATTTTCAATAAACAGATAATCAATGCTTTGTGCATGAATTGTAAAATTATTAAATCTACAGTCTTTAAACTTTAGCTCTTTGGTATTTTCATTTTTTAGTTCAAAATGCGGAACTAAAAATCGCACAGCTTCAAATGTGAATAGTTGTATTTTAGATGAGTGGGTTATGTAAAATGCAGAAATCTCAGCATTTTCGATAGAAAATTCTTTGATAGAACTGCGAATAATTTCAAGATGGATAGAAATTTTGTTTGCTGTTTTAATTGTTACTTCATCTAGTGTTTTGTCCACAATGGATATTGCTTGATTTTCATTGCCTAGATAATTAATTTCTAAGCTTTTGCAATCTAAAGCGGGGAGACGCTTTAGATTATTTTCAGTTTCTAAAATAAGCTTCGTGATTGAAAGTTTTTCATATTCTTTATCTAATTCATATTCAGACACTTTTAACTCTAATTCTATAATGTTGCAATGCGAGAAATGGACATTTGTGAGTTTTATATTTCTTAAAATCAGTTTATTGCATATTAAATTTTCAAAGTTATATGTGCTATCGGATTCATCTTCGTTTTCAATGCTGAGAACGCCATGGACTACACAATTTTTAATTACGTAAGCATGAATATTTTTTGACACAATTATTTTATGGTCGCCTGTAATCGTTTGATTTACTAGTTCGTACATGCGTAATTTTGTAATTTTTGGTTATTTTAAAAATAGTTAATCTATCACAAAGTTACTAAAAAAATTATGTACAAACAGATTTTTTTGATATTTTTTTTCGACAGCATCGTTTTTAAAGAGTTTATTTGTCTCATAATTTATAAGGGGTTAAATAGAATTAAATACTTGAAAATGAGCAAAATAATTCTATTTAACATAATGTAGATATTTTATTTTTCTTTTCATTGTAAAATAAATAGAGTAGGTAAACCACTGAAAAACTGCACTTTAATAAATCTTTTTTTTGTACAAACATTGTATTATTTTTTTTGAATTAGTAATCAAAATTAATCAAAAACTATAAAAGTAGTTCAAATTTTTGCAAAAGACTGGATAAAAAAGTCCACACTTTGGCAAGCAAACCACCGGAACACTCCACCTGGTTAAAAGTGAAGCTTCACTTTGGCAAGCAAAACACCGGAACTTATGCACCAGGTTAAAAGTGAAGCTTCACTTTGGCAAGCAAACCACCGGAACACTCCACTAGTGCAGCTCTAATTTTATAAAAACAACTTAAAAAGCTAATAACTTTTGAATATCAATATTTTAACTGTTTTTTTCATTGTGAATATTCTAACTGTTTTTTTTAGGAATAAAAAAAGCATATTAAATTTATGAATATCAATGTTTTAACTATTCTTTCAATATGAATAGTTAAACTGTTTTTTTGTTTAAACTAAATTGTTTTGTGTGTTTTGTTTTTTTGGGAATAAAAACTGTTATCGTGTTGAATAACAATATTTTAACTGTTTCCTTTAAATATGAATGTTCTAACTGTTTTTTTATATTTAATCTGTTATTTTCTAAAATAATAAAAAACAAGTTAAATTTTTGAATAACAATATTTTAACTGTTTTTTCAATATGAATAGTTAAACTGTTTTTCTTTATTGAATGAACCACAGGAACACTTACACCAGTGCAGCTCCTTTTTTGTATCTGAAACACCGGAACACCTCCACCAGTGCAGCTCCTTTTTTGTACCTGAAACACCGGAACACCTCTACCAGTGCAGCTCCTTTTTTGTATCCGAAACACCGGAACACCTCCACCAGGCAGCTCCTTTTTGCAGTCAAACCACCGGAACACCTCCACAATTTTATTTTCTATCTAATCTCGATAAATTTTTCTTGCTACAATTATTTAGTAATTATAATTATATAAATCTGTTTTACAGCGTATTGAATTGTTTTT
>JAIFNL010000248.1 GCA_020047755.1 Bacteroidota bacterium | reverse complement strand
ACCACATCGCCGTCTTTTATTGTACCTTCGCGCAAGGATTGTAAGAAACCCACAACCGTAATAGCTGCCGCAGGTCCTACGCGCATGGTAGTTTCGTAAGCTACTAACTTGGTAACGTCTAAGGCTTTTTCTTCTATGCACGAAATAATTTCGCCGTTACTTTCTTTTACAAGCTCAGCCAAAGGAGGATACGCCGTTGGGTTTCCGGTAGCTAGGGTTACAATGGTAGTTTCGGGGTTTTCATACACCGGATATTCCTTTGCCCAGCCTTCGGGGAAATTATTTTTCTTAGCATTAGCCCAAGCCTCAGCCATTGGGGCGCAGCGGTGAGGTTGTGGAAGAATAAAACGTGGCATTTTGTCGAATACATTTAAGTGCTCAAGCTCTTTGCACGATTTGGCAATGCCAAGCGGACCCGAACCTCCCGAAATAGCTTGCATAAAAACCGTTGGGAAATGAGGCAACACGCGCAACCATTCATATACCATTGTTTTTTTAGCTTCTATACGCATAGGGTCGAAGTTGCCGCCGGTAAGAATTAAGTTGAATTTTTGAGCAAACTTTTTAGCCATGTCTTTGGCAGCAGCGTAGTCGCCTTTTACGCGGTAAAGAGTTTGTCCGTAAGTACTTACTTCGGCTTCTTGTGTTTTGGTAGAAGACTCGGGAATGAATAGCGTGAGCGAAATGCCGGCAGCCGCCAAGTAGCGAGAATAGGCAACACCAATGTTTCCGGTGCTTGCGCCTACGTAGTTTTTAACTTTATTTTCTTTCAATACGCTGGCAACAACAGTTCCGGCAAGGTCTTTGAACGTTCCGGTAGCATAGTTTGTATCTTGTCGGTGAGCATATACTTTTATGTTGAGATTGTATTTGCGCTTGGCGTAGTCTTCAAAGAAAGCCCAGTTATCAATTCTGTTCACGCCTTCAAATCCTTCCGAAATAATATTTTGGCGATTCAAAACGGGCATAAAATTGAAGTAATCCCACAAACTTTTGGGTTTAAAGTTGGGGTCTTTAACCATGCTTACCAAGTTAGCGAAATCTTCGTAATACTGTACATCTGCCTGAAGACAACCACATTTGGGACATTTCTGTCCGTGTGCAAACCAATCGGAAAAATCGTCTATTTTTTCACCACAGCTTTTACATTCTAAATAAAATTTACTGTTCTTTGCCATATTTACTTGAGTTATAATTTTGTTTTTAATGGCTTAGCCATTATTTTAGTTGTACGATGCAAAATTAAAAACTATTTTCAAATCTAAAAATGATTCTAACGTTAAATGGTTCTGGTTCTATGGTTCTATGGTTCTATGGTTGAATTGTTTTTAAAAGCTAGCTAAAATAGGATAAAATAACAATTAAACAATTGAACAATTTGTTATTAGTTCTATACCTCGTAGAGGTGTAATAGCGATAGGAAAATAAAACACCAACGTAATAGCACCCCGCTGGGGTGCAACTCCAAGTCTTGCTATATTTTTCTATCGCTATTTGCCTCCGATGGAGGCAGAATAAATACATTTATATAATTGAAATTCAAATACATTAAACTTTGTAAAGTAGAATTAGAATTTTGGGAAAATTGCGTAATTTTGTTTTTGTTAGAATTTCGGTTCTTATCAAGCTACGCTATCTATTTAAGTGTTTGTCGATTGTTTTAAAAAATGTTTCCCTTGAAACTGATATTCCAAGATAATCGTCGAAGCCACATTCTATCATCTTCTCTATAATATCTTTGAATGAAAAGGCTGTGTGTGCAATTATTGGCAATTCGGGGCGAAATGCTTTGATTAGTTTTGTGGCTGTGAATCCGTCCATTACTGGCATATCTATGTTCATCAACACCAAACTTATTTGCTCATTGGTTCGGCACAAATCAACTGCTTCTTGACCATTTGCGGCATGCAAAATAGTTGGATACAATTTTTGCAATTCTCTTTTATAACCTTCATATAAAATATAATGATCTTGAGCTATTAAAATGGTAACGGTTTTGGTTTTAGAATTGTTATCCATGTCGTTTGAGGTTATGGCATCAGAAGCTCGTGGGATAGGCAATGTAACAAAAAAAGTGGCTCCTTTGTTAATATTAGAGTTTAGCTCAATTTTACCATTCAAAAGCCCTACTAACCCTTTTACAATTGCAAGCCCCACGCCATTTCCTCCAAAGTTTCTACTCAGCCCTATTTCTACTTGACTGAATGGTTCTAAAATAACTGCTTGTTTTTCTTTTGCAATTCCAATGCCTGTATCCAAAATCTTAATTACAATTTTATCATTCAACAGATTGAAATTTATCAAAATTTCCCCTTTGTGTGTAAATTTTATAGCATTCGAGATGAGATGCTTTACTATTTTATATATTTTATTTCGGTCTGCATGTACCGGATAAGTTTTGCTATGGGGCGAAACAGTAAGAGAAAATTGTAATTTTTTCTGCGCTACAATGGGTTCAAATTCGTTTTTAATATCAGTTACCAAATTCAAGAAATCGAAATAAGAGTTTTGAATTACTATCTGATTTGCTTGTAGTTGCGATATTTCTATTACATCGGTTATTATTTCGGTGAGTTTATTGCTATTTTTTGTAATGATTTTAGAATAATCCATTAATTCGGCAGAGCCTTTGCTTAGGTTTGCAATAATCTCTGAAAAACCAATAATTGCATTTAAGGGTGTTCGTACTTCGTGCGACATGTTGTTCAAAAAGGCTATTTTTAAGTTGTCGCTTTCTTCGGCTTTTTCTTTGGCTTTAATCAATTCTTCTTCGTTTTTTTTGCGTTCGGTAATATCACGGCAAATAACATACGTATTTATATGATTTCCATTGCTATCGTAATTAAATTTTGCATGATCTTCTCGCCAAAAATAATGTCCTTTTTCATGTTTAACTCTATAGGAATAAATCAATTCGTTCTTTTTCTCTTCCTGTGCTTTCAAAATAGTTGCAAACAAAACGGTTCTATCGTCTGGATGTATCAACGAATAAATTTTTTCGGCATTTCCGGTTACCTCTTCTTCGAGATTATAGCCGTGCATTTTTTTGTAAGATATTGATAAATATTCAATTTCGGTATCCGAGTTCAATACAAGAATACCGTCAGAGGTATTTTCGGCAATCAATCGGTATTTTCTCTCACTTTCTTCGGCATTTTTTTTCTCATTCAGGTAATTTTCAGTTCGTTCATCGACCAATTTTTCCAATTCGCTTTGGTTATTTACAAGTTGCTGCGAATAAAAAATAAGCTCTATGTTTTGTTTTTCGATGATTTGTTTGTTTTTTCGGTTTATTTTTAATCGATTTTTTAAAATAAAAGTGAATATTAAAAGTAATAAAATAACAAAAACGGCAAACGACAAGATTATTTTATTCTTTTTTGCCCTATCGTTGTTTAATTCATTTTTTTTATTTAAAAATTCAATTTCTTTTATTCGTTGTTCGTTTTCGTATTCGGCTGCCATTTGCTTTATTTGCTTGCTGCTCTCTACATTATAAATGCTGTCGTTTATTGATTTGAATAATTTATGGTATTGGTAGGCATTATCAAAATCGCCAATACTGTCGAAATTTGAGCTTAATTCTTCATAAGCCTCTTTTTGTTGTGTTATCAGACCTATATTTTTAGCTATCTCTAAACCTTTTTGTGCAAATTGGATAGCTTGTCGGTATTGTTTTTTTTCTCTAAATAAATCAGATAGCAGAATATAAACGGTAGAAATTCCATTTTTGTTTTGAATGTTTTGGTAAAGAGTGAGCGATTTGTTGTAATATTCTAAGGCTTCATTTAGTTTACCTTTATATTGCAATATGTTGCCTATATTGCAATATGTAAGTGCAATATCCTGAGTTCGATTTAGAAAAACAAAGGTTTTGAGTGCTTTGAGGTTTAATTTAAGTGCTTGGTCATATTTTTTTTGGGTGATGTAAATACTACCCAAATTGGTATAGATTATCGAAATATCTTTTTTATTGTCGTATCGAATATTTATAGCTAACGATTTATAGTAATAATCAATTGCTTTAGAGTATTCATTTTGCATAAAATAGGCATTTCCAATGCTAAAAAAGCAAGATGCTACTTTTTGCTGGTCGTTTAGTTGCTGTTTTATTTTCAGAGTTTTATATAAATAGCTGAGCGCATTTTTATGAAATCCTTTTAAATTATAGAGATAGGCAATATTATAGTAACAATCCGAAATTCCTGCTTTATTTTTAAGTTTCTTTTCTATTTTCAATCGTTTGTTGAAATAATAAAAAGAAGAATCAAACATTCCTTTATAAGTATAACAAGCACCTAGCAAATTCAGGCTCTTGGTTGTGAATTTAGGCAAATTGAGTGCATTCGATTTTTTAAGTGCTATTTGCAAAATTACGATGGCAGAGTCAGTATTTTTTTGTTTGAGATAATCGCTAATCGTTAGCAATAGTTTAATTTTTGCGGTATCTATTTTTTCGTGTCTGTGCAAATTCCACAACGAATCGAGGCTTTTGTCGGTTTGAGAAAACAACAAATGATTAAATCCAACACTTAGTGCGAAAAAAAATAGAAATAGTCGTATTTTAAATTTCATATTCTAACCGTTTTTAATATTCTTTTTTTTGGAGGAAATAGTGTCTTCTGTTTATTGTCATTTTTCCGATTATTCTTTAATCAATAAAGTTTTGTTTTCGCCGAAAAATCAAATTCAATTACTTTAAAATTTGCAAAAACTTATGCCACTTAAATACTTACAAAGATACATAAATAAAACCACAAAACAATTTTTTTCGCAAGAAATAAAGAATGAAAAGATATTGATAGCAAAAATGAATAATACCTCAAAATTAGAATGAAACAAATGAAATTACACAACGTTCTCCAAATTTTAAACAACAAATTTAGCTACAATTATTCAAGAATTAACTACATTTTATTTTTTGCAAAACGTTTTGTGAGTCAATTTCTCAATAAATAAAGCTTGTTCGCCGTTGACTATCTATTTAAGTATTTGTCTAATATTTCAAACAATATTTTTTCGTGTATGGGTTTGACAATATAATCGTCGAAGCCGTTTTCCAAAAACCGCTCTTTGTCGCTGGTTGAAGTGTAGGCTGTTTGTGCAATTATTGGCAATTCGGGGCGAAATGCTTTGATTAGTTTTGTGGCTGCGTATCCGTCCATTACTGGCATTTTTAAATCCATCAGTACAAAGTCAATATTTTGCTTATCTTTGCAAATATCAACGGCTTGTTTGCCATTTACTGCATGCAAAATAGTCATTTTGGTTTCCGAAAACAATTCGGTCAAATATTCATAATTGATCAATTCGTCTTCTACTATTAAGATGGTATTGAACAAATAAGCTTGTTTTTGTATCATTTTTAGTTCTTTTTTTTCTAAAATTTGACTAGCCGGAATTGAGATGCAAACCGATGTTCCTACATTAGGCTCTGATTGCAATTGAATTGTTCCCTTTAGCGTTTCTGTATATGCTTTTACTATTGCAAGTCCTAAACCATTTCCGCCATAATTTCGGCTCATGCCAAGCTCTATTTGCCTAAAGGGTTCAAATATTTTTTGTTGCATTTCTTTCGATATTCCTATTCCCGAGTCGATTACAGTAAATTCTAATCGGTCTAATTGCATGTTTATATCAAGTATAACTTGACCCTTTTCGGTAAATTTCAAGGCATTATCGATAAGATGTCTTAGCATTTTACTGATTTTCATTTTGTCGGACAAAATAAAAAATTCGCTGCTTTTTATGTTTGAATTAACAATAAATTCTACATCTTTGTCCTCTAATTTCAATTTAAACTCATGTATTGTGTCTTTAACAATTTGAATAAAATCAAAAACACTAGACTTTATATAAATCAAATCAGCATGAATTTCTGAAATTTCGATAACGTCGGAAATGATTTCAATCAATTTATCACTACTTTGTGTTATGATTTCCGAAAATTTTCTAATTTTTTCAATTGGTTGATTTTCTTTAGCTAGTAATTGCGAAAATCCCGAAATTGCATTTAAGGGTGTTCGTACTTCGTGCGACATATTTTGAAGAAATGCAGATTTCAAGCGGTCGCTTTCTTCGGCTTTTTCTTTGGCTGTTTGCAAATCGGTTATGTCATGAACAACCGTGTAGCGATATGCAACATCTTGTAGGTAAATGTTTTCAGCCGAAAGCAACACTTTTTTTATTTCGCCGTTTTTAGTTCTAAGTTCGGTTTCGGCATTGTATAAACTGCCAAAATTATCTATTTTCGATAATATAGTATCGCGAGTTTGGCTAGTAAGTATTTGCAATTCAGTTGCTGTATGTCCTATGGTTTCTTGTTTTGTAAAACCTAATAATTTGCAAAATGCGTCATTAATTTCTACATATTTTCCCGAATTGACTTGGGTTAATCCACATGCCGACGGATTTAAGAAAAATACTTTCGAAAATTTCTCTTCCGATAGTTTGAGCTTTGTAACATCTTTTGATACGCCAAACAAGACAGGTTTTCCGTACCAAATGCCTTTTTTCACACGGGTTTCGACCGGAATTGACACTCCTTGTTTTGTTTCTAATGGTACAGGGCAAAATTCGGCTTTTCCCATTAACATATCGCTCACTATTTGAGCCGCTTCGTTTCTTCGTGCTTCGGGGTGAACTAATAAAACCGGTTTTTCAAGCAACTCTTCTTTTGAGTAGCCTAAGCGGTTTTCAACTGTTTGGTTGAAATGAATAATATTGCCTGCCGCATCTAATACAAATAGAAATTCATCAATGGTATCAAAAAAAGTTTCATAGTTTTGTTTTATTTCGTGAATTATACTTTTGCTTTTTTCGGCTTTTTCTTTGGCATTTAGTAGCTCTAGCTCCATTTTCTTGCGGTTAGCTATTTCTCTGGTTACCGACAAGATATGTGGTTGGTTGTTTATTTTTATTATTTTAGCCGACATTAACGCCGGCGTTAGCGTTCCATCTTTTTGTCTAAAAATAGATTCGAGGTTTTCTACCAAACCAAATTGAGCCAAATCATTCAATAATTTTACTCTATCCTCGGGTATTGCCCATATTTCAATTTCCGACGAAAGCTTGCCGATTACATCGTTTTTTGTATAGCCGGTTAAGCGTGTAAAGCCTTCATTTATATCTACATATTCACCGTTTAGTTTGTTAATATTCACCGAGTCGGGGCTTGTATAAAATGCAGCTTTGAATTTCATATCGCTTTCTTCAGCCTTTTCTTTGGCGGCTATTAATTCAAGCTCTGTATTTTTTCGGTTGTTAATATCTACAATGGTAGCAATGCCAAAATCCATTTTTCCATTTTCATCTTTTATTACATTGGTCGAAAGATTTGCCCAAAAAACAGTTCCGTTTTTGCAAACATAGCGTTTTTCGATGTTAAAAAAAGAATTGTTCCCTTGCTTAAAATTGTTTTTTACAAGGTCAAAATTCTTCTCCGCGTCTTCAATATACGTAATATCTTTTACCGTTAGGGTCAATAATTCTTCTTTTGAATAGCCTAAAAGCTCACAAAATTTATTGTTTACTTCAATAAATCGCTGGCTTTTATCTACAATGCCAATACCGGCTGCCGATTGTTCAAAGATTGCTCTAAACCGCTGTTCTTTTGCCAAAATTGTTTGTTCGTATTTTTTCTTTTCGCTATAATTTTCCACACTCGACCATATATACGTCTCATTGTCAATGCTTACATACCTTCCTTGCAAGCGTACCGGAATCAAGTTGCCCGATTTGTGCAAGTATTCCTTCTCGTAAGGACCATAAAATCCGGTAGTTTCTAAACTTTTCAATTGCTCTTGCTCTTGGCGTGCATATTTTGGAGGTGTAAGGCTAGTATTTGTTAATTGCAAGGTTTCGTGGGCAGTATAGCCAATAATTTCGGTATAGGCTTTGTTTACATACACATGCTCGCCGTTAGGTTTGTGCAATGCCAAACCCACGGGCAAAATTTCAAACAGCATTTTGTTGTAATTCTCACTATTTTCGGCTTTTATTCGGGCTTGCTGAAGGGCAACTTCAAACTGTTTTTGTTGGTTAATATTAAAAACAATTCCATTAAGCCGCTTGGGGTTGCCCTCGTGGGTTCGTTCTATCACTTTGCCATAATCGTAATAATAAACATAAGCACCGGTTTTTGTTTTTATCCGGTAAGTTACTTCGTAAAAAGGCGTTTTGCCCTGCAAATGATTTCGCATAACTTCCATGGTTTCGGCAAAGTCGTCGGGGTGAATAAGTGCAGTAATTTCATACACATCGGTAGGAAATTCCTCTACCGAATAGCCCAACATTGTAGCTTTGTTGGGGCTAAACCGAACTTGCCGGCTGGCATAATCCCAATCCCACCATGCAACCCGTTCGTTATCAAAGGCAAGGTTCAATAATTCATTTTTTTCGGTTAGCTGTTTTTCGTATTCCTTTTCGCGAGTTATGTCGGTAACTGCACATCTACAAAGATTGATTTTTAGAGCATCATCAAAATACCGCTGAGCATTTAATTTTGCATGAACAACTTGCTGATTGGTATCTACAAAATCGATTTTGGCATATTCAACATTTTCGCTGTTAAATACTTTTTTAAAAAACTGATTGAATAGGGATTTTGAACTTTGCTTTAAGTAAGGAAAAATTGATGTTTTGTTAAATGCCTGTATGGGCAAATTTAGCATTTGGGCGGCAGCATGGTTTATGTCGTATATATTTCCGGTTTCGTTGAGTGTAAAATAGGCGATTGGAGCATCTTGATACAAATTGCGATATTTTTTCTGTTCGGTAGTCAGTTTTTCATTGGTAAGTTGCAATTCGGTATTTTGCATTTCCAATTCTATTTGAAAAATATTTAGTTCTTCAATCAACTTTTCTACATCGTAAAAATAATCCGCCGACTTATTTAAGCCTTTCTGCTTTATTACTTCTTCGGCTTTTTGTCGTAATTCTAAAAATTTATTTCCGTTCATAATACTTCCTCCATCGTTTTTCCTTTGCTTACAAACGCCTTATATAATTAGCACGCTCAAGCTTATATTTCCTTTTCAATAGCAAAAAAAAATAAGAAAACTTCTAAAAATTGAAATTTAGCCAGCCCAAAGCATCATTTAGAAGTTCTATTGTTTTTGTTTGGTACAAAGTTATATATTTATGATGAGAAATCAATGTTTTTTTAAGTTTTTTCTTTACCTAATTTTGCAAAATAATGGAAAATAGAATGGATTGTGTTCTGATTTTATTTTGGTGTGAAAAATTGGCGAGAGCAGTTTCTGCCTTACTTTGTTTACTTGATTGTCATTTTAAGCACTTGTTTGCTACTTTGCTTTAAATTTACAAACAGCCGTTAATTGGTGTGTTTTTGTAAAGTTGTTGTTTCTCAAAAATATAAGTAAGTTTCCAAAATTAGTTTATAGTAACCAACATAAAGTTTTCTATAACTAGCTACGGCATTTATGCCGTAGTAAATAAAGAAATATGTATCTGGGCTTTAGCCCAAACGTTTAGAGTAAGGGCTAAAGCCCAAATCTGTTGCTGATTTTTTCATGGCGGCATAAATGCCGTTGCTAATGATTTAGAGTTTATTTCTACTTTACGAAGTTGCAAATATCATATAATCAAGAATTACTAACCTCGTAGAGGTGTAATAGCGATAGGAAAATAAAACACCATTTCTATCGCTATTTGCCTCCGATGGAGGCAGAATAAATACATTTATATAATTGAAATTCAAATACATTTAACTTCGTAAAGTAGAACTAAGCACTAGTGCTATTTTATTTTTGAGCAAACCTTTTGCTATTTGCTTATTTTTAAGCACTTGGCAAAACAAAATATACAATTAATTTGGGTTCACTACTTATTAGTAAAAACCAATAAGCGACTTTTCTTTTATAGTATTGAAGTTATTTCACTTTTCCTAAGTAAGACTATCAACTTATTTGGCTGATAGCACCAAAAATAACCAGCGCGTAAATGAGAAAACGCAAATAGCGAGTAAGCCCAAACAAAAGAAATTGTTTGAATGGATAGCCCATCATACCGGCGGCAGTAGAGGTTGTTGCATAAGGCAATGGAAATAAAGCGGCAAAAATAATAACAAAACCACCCCATTTTCTAATCAATTTGAAGCTTTCTTTGTTTTTTTCTTCCACCCATCGTTTAATTCGTGGAAATTTATTCAAATATACTCCTATAAAGTAAGCATTGATACCTCCAATATACGAAATGGTTGCAAGTATGGCTAGGTATAAAAATTTAAGATCGAACTGTTGCGCCCAAGCAATAAAAAAATCGGGAGGTATCCAACCCAAAATAGATTCGGAAACTAAAAAAACACTTAATACATAGCCTGTTGTGTGGTTTTGAATAAAATTCTTTAGCACACTACCTAGGTCAAAATAATGATTTAGAGCAAGTATTGCCACCACAATTAAGCCCAGGGTAATTGTCATTTTTATGGTGTTTTTAATCAAAAAAGGATAAAGCTTAGTTCTAATGTTCTTTTGATGAGTTAATCTCAATACCTCTGAAAATGTTCGCTTTGATTTGTTAACGCTTTGTGCCATATTTTTTTTTGATAAAAAAGTATTTGATTATTGATTATTGATTATTTCGTATTTTTAGAAGTTCGATTAATCTAACTTTGTACGAACCATGACGCGTTAGATTATACAGAGCAACTAATTTGAGTGTGCAAAAATAAGAATACTAAATCATTGTATCAGCATGATTAAGAATAATTAACAGAAAAAAAAGAATTGGCACTTGACTGTGTAAAAATTGGAAATTTAGAATTAGCTCTAGAGGTTGTTTTAAAAATTTTAAAGAATAATTGTAAATCAATAGCCCCGACCTTTAGGTCGGGGAAAGTAAAAGAATACATTTTCGGGCTTTAGCCCAAATTNNTCGGGGCTAATTAAAATAAAATTTAAACAACGTATTAAGTAGCGAACCAAAATTAATTGTATATTTCGTTTTGCTAAGTGCTTAAAAATAAGTAAATAGCAAAAGTTTTGCTCAAAAATAAAATAGCACTAGTGCTTAAATCCGTTCAAACTATGAAACGATTGAATTGCAACTTTTTTTTAGTAAATATCCAAAGTAAAAGGATTGTGGGTTTTTTCGTAGCCAATATCGGTAGCAGCACCATGCCCAGGAAAAATACCCGTTTCGTCGGGCAAAGTATAAAGCTTAGTTGCAATGCCCGAAAGCAATAAATCCAAATTGCCATCGACCAAATCGGTGCGCCCAATACTGCCTTTGAAAAGAACATCGCCCACAATAGCAAAACCTCCTTCGGCAGAGTAATATACCAAACTTCCGGCAGAGTGCCCAGGCACGTGAAGTACTTTGAGCGTAGAGTTGCCAAAAGTTACCTCATCGCCATCATTTAAGTAATTATCTATCAACACACTTTCGGCAACACTGAAACCAAACGATGCGGCATAAGGCACCAAGTTTTTAATTAATTTTTCATCGTCTTTATGCCCGTAAAGCGCAACGTTATACTTTTGTGCTAAAAATTTATTACCCAAAATATGGTCGAAATGACCATGTGTAATGAGCAGTTTCTCTAGTTTTAGTTCGTTTTGTTCTAAATAATTAACCAAAGCGAGTTGTTCTTGTTCCGAAAAACAACCAGCATCTATTATTACACATTTTTTTGTTTCGTCGTGCAAAATAAATGTATTGACTTGTATTGGGTTTACTATAAATTTTTTAATCGTTATCATGCAAAGTTATATTGTATTTCGTACTCATTATAAAGCCAATGTAAAGAAAGATAGCTAATTTTTGCTGCTCTTTTGCGATACAATAATAGCCAATAAAAAGAAAAAAAGAAATTTTTTTTAGTTAAATTTAAAATTTCTGTATTTTTTACAAAAAAAATACTATCTTTGGACTTGAATAAACAAGCTTCTAAAAAACAGAAGTTTTTGTGTATCATTTGATTTTAATAATGCAAGTACAATTGAAAATGAGCATTTTAAAATTAAAATTCAAGGCAAACGTCCTTTTTTAAAGAACTTGCAAACCAGTATATTTTTATTGAAAATAAATAAGCCAAATCGAAGATTTTAAAATAAAAACGTTTATGAAAAATTTAATCATTGAAAGAACTGAAAAAACCCCTTATGTAAATTTGAATCCGGCAACAGGAACTATGGAATTTTCAGGTCGCTCAAGACCCGAATCGTCAATTAAATTTTACGAACCTATCGAAGATTGGTTATTGGAATACATCAAAAATCCGGCTGCAAAAACGGTGGTTGATTTCAAATTCGACTACTTCGACACAAGCTCCTCTAAATGGTTTTTGACTCTAATTAAACACTTTGAAACCATTTATTTAGAAAAACACGAAGTGGTAATTAATTGGTATTACGACGACGACGACATTTTGGAATATGGCGAAGAGATTAAAGATATACGCGATGTGCCTATGAACTTATTGGAGTTTTAAAGATTGTAATAAACGGATAACTTTTAAAAAAAAGTTAGCTAAAATCATAAATTTTTCTTTGCTTTTTGGCAAAATAGCAATCTAAACAATTTGTTAAGTAATGAAACAAGAATAAACGACATTTTATATTTTGGAAAACATTTAAAAACCAATCAATTAAGGTTTTTTATAGTTACAGTTTGCTACTTTAAAAGTGCAAACTATAAATATGTTTTTAAAAACCTACTTCTGCTAGTATTTTTCAATCGCTTTATAGCCTTTTCCTTAATCTGTCGCACTCGTTCGCGTGTAAGATAAAAAACCTCGCCAATTTCTTCGAGAGTGTGTGGCTGAACTCCATTTAATCCGTAATAAAGCTTAATGATTTCGGCTTCGCGCGGGGTAAGTGTAGCCAACGAACGCTCTATTTCGGTGCTCAAGGAGTCCGAAATCAAATTTCTATCGGGGCTTGGTAAGTCGCTACTAATGAGCATATCTTCGAGCGAACCGCTTTCTCCGGTTTGTATAGGCGCATCAATGGAAACATGCCTATTTGAGCTGTCCATCGAATCCCTTACATCGGAAGGCGCAATATCCAATTCGCGTGCTATCTCTTCGTGTGTAGGTGCACGCTCGTATTTTTGTTCGAGCACCGAAAACACTTTGGCAACTTTATTTATTGAGCCAATACGATTGAGCGGAAGCCTCACAATGCGTGCTTGCTCAGCCAAAGCTTGCAAAATAGATTGACGAATCCACCAAACAGCATACGAAATGAATTTGAAACCACGAGTTTCGTCGAAACGCTGAGCGGCTTTGATGAGTCCTAAATTACCTTCGTTGATTAAATCGGGCAAGCCTAAGCCCTGATTCTGATACTGTTTTGATACCGAAACCACAAAACGCAAGTTTGACTTTATGAGCTTGTTAAGAGCAGCCTTGTCGCCTTTTTTGATGCGTTTAGCAAGCTCTACTTCTTTTTCAGGAGTAAGCAATTCAACCTTTCCTATTTCTTGCAGATATTTATCAAGAGAAGGAGTATCGCGGTTAGTAACCTGTTTTGTTATTTTTAGTTGCCTCATTTACTTTTGGGGTTTAAATATTCATGTTTTTTTTACAAAATAACAGTATTATTGCTAACTATTATACTTAAATTGCTTTTTATACTTCTAAAAATTATCTATTCAAATGATTATTTATTGGTTCAAATGCCAATTTTAAAACTTTTTGCCACTGAATAGTTCTAATTTTTATAAGTTTTTTTTTGTTATTTTAACTTTTAAAATTTTATTATAAAATATAATTATTTCAAAATCAAATATTTATTTTATATACTGATTTTATTTTGGTTAAAAAATGTGAAAACAAAACAGCCGTAAAAATATAAATAATTTCAATATCTAAAAATATTGTTTTATTTTTTTATAGCTATCTCTAGTTTATTGTATCAAAATACCGTTTTAGTTTTACAAAAAATATGTTTTTAAGAGGCATTATATAAATAAAATATTTTTATTTTATTCATTTTGAGTAAATTAAGATTTAAAATCCTAAAAAAAACTTTTCTTTATGTTTTAAATTTTCTAATTTTAATGTATAGTCGTCATTTTTAAAAAAAGATTCTACAAACATCGTTCCGATAATATAAGCCTTTGAAAATAAAAATAGGTAAAATATAAAATACTCATTCAAAGGAGCCAAAATAAATAGTGTTTGAAAGAAAACTCATCATTTTTTTGGAAATTAAAAAAATAAGAACCGTTCGACCGACTTGTCGGTCTGTCGGTTAGACTGTTAGTAAATCATCGGACAGACCGGACAAGCCGGTCGAACCGATTTTGCGTAGAGCTGCGTAAAAAACATTCAATAAGTACATTAAAACACTGCAAACGTTTGCTCTTTTTTGTAAAATTGAGTGCAAAGCACAATGTTTCAACGCATAAAGTTTTTTGTTTGATAAAAATAAAAAGTTTTTTTGTTACAATTAAAACTTTTTTTATCTTTGCAGCGTTAATAATAAAAATCATTTCCATGCAAGTTAAAATCAAATCTGATTTTAATATTTCATTTGAAAAAAAATTTCGTATGTTTATATAAAAAAACATTGAAAGACGTATGTCTTTTCTTTCATTATTTTTTATGTAATCTGGTGTAATCTATTATATTAACGGACTTCTTTACAAAATTATTTTTTCTTAGTTGTCCTTTGGATTTTAAAATTCTTAATTACACACGTAAGCTTTGGTTTTAAAATATTGCACTATTTTTAAGAATTTTTTTTTTGAGAAGAAGCCACTATTAACAAACTCAAAATCATAAAACTAGACTTCATAAAAATTGCTTTTTTCTAACTTCCACTTCAGCTTTAAAATCAAAGTAAGTTTAAGCAAAGCATTTTTTTAGAAGCATATTGAACTAAAAAAGTAATAAAATAACACAAAATATAACATAAAGAAAATTGTTTCGAATTCTTCAAAAAAATATCTGCTCAGATATACCTCCATGAATTTGACTCTCTATATTAAAATTAAATAGAATATATGTACGACATTATTGAATTAAGTAAAAAACTTGTTCCCGAATTAAGAGATATTGCTAAGGAATTGGATATAAAAAAAATTGATTCGTTCAAAAAACAAGAATTAGTTTACAAAATTTTAGACCAACAAGCAATAATTGCTTCTGAAAAAGAAGATAGTTTTCCTAAAACTGAAAAGAAAAATAATTCAAACAAGCAACCCATTATCAAAAAAGAGCATAAAGCAATCCCCGTTGAAAAAGCCTTGAATAATGTAAAAAAACCAGAAAAACCAATGGCAATAGAAAAGAAAAAAGAATACATCGTGCACGATGATTTTCTCGATTTCCCTGAAGACGACCCAAGTATTTTTATTGGTAAACGCATTTATCCGGAAAATGAAATTTCGATTAAACCCGAAAATCGCGAAGAAAATGTAAAACCCGAAAGAATAGAAAGAAACGGAATATTTAACAAAAACGATCGCTTCAACAGAACTGAAAATTTTAACAAAGCCGAACGCTTTAACAAACCCGAAAATTTTGAGAAGCCTGACCGTTTCAATAAACCCGAAAATTTTGAGAAACCCGACCGTTTCAATAAAAACGAAGGCTTTGAGAAACCCGACCGTTTCAATAAAAATGATAATTTTGAAAAACCCGATAAATTTAATAGAGCCGAAAATTTTGATAGACCTGAAAAAATAGATAAACTAGAAAATATAGAAAAACCCGACCGTTTTAATAGAGCCGAAAATTTTGATAAAGTAGATGATTTTGAAAGAAATGATTTATTTGACAAAGAAGAAAAGAAAAGAAACGGCAATAAAAACCAACGCGACGACCGCAACGCTTACTACGACAAAGACCCACGCGACCGCAAACGACAAGAAAAACGCAACGGCTCTGAATTTGAAGGAATTATTTCAAACTCTGGCGTATTGGAAATTATGGCTGATGGTTATGGTTTTTTGCGTTCGGCTGATTACAATTACTTCAATTCGCCTGACGATATTTACGTTTCGCAGTCGCAAATCAAGCTTTTTGGTTTAAAAACCGGCGACGTTATTCGCGGTAGCATTAGACCACCAAAAGACGGCGAAAAATATTTCCCACTTATAAAAGTTGAAACCATCAACGGCAGAGAGCCAGAAGTCGTGCGCGATAGAATCCCTTTCGATTACTTAACTCCTTTATTTCCAAACGAAAAATTCAACATCACAGACCGCAATGGAACGCTTTCCACTCGCATAGTGGATTTGTTTTCGCCCATTGGTAAAGGACAAAGGGGACTTATCGTTTCGCCACCCAAAGCTGGTAAAACCATGCTTTTGAAAGAAATAGCCAACGCAATAGCTGCCAATCAGCCCGATGTTTACATGATTATTTTGCTCATCGACGAGCGACCTGAAGAGGTTACCGACATGGCACGCAGCGTAAATGCCGAAGTTATTGCTTCTACATTCGACGAACCTGCCGAAAAACACGTAAAGGTTGCTAACATTGTGCTCGAAAAAGCAAAACGCTTGGTAGAAAGCGGACACGATGTCGTAATCTTGCTCGATTCGATTACTCGTTTGGCTAGAGCTTACAATACCGTTGCGCCTGCTTCGGGCAAAGTGCTTTCGGGTGGAGTAGATGCTAACGCCTTGCACAAACCCAAACGGTTCTTTGGTGCAGCTCGAAACATCGAAAATGGCGGCTCACTTACCATCTTAGCTACTGCACTTGTGGACACCGGCTCTAAAATGGACGAAGTTATTTTTGAAGAGTTCAAAGGTACCGGAAATATGGAATTGCAACTTGACCGTAAACTTGCCAACAAACGCGTTTATCCGGCTGTTGATATTATCTCATCGAGCACTCGCCGCGAAGATTTGTTGATGGAAAGTGAAACATTGCAACGCATGTGGATATTGAGAAACTTCCTTGCCGATATGAATCCGATTGAAGCCATGCAATTTATCCGCGACCGAATTCAAAAAACTCGCTCCAACGAAGAGTTTTTAGTTTCTATGAACGACAAATAATTGATAGCGTAACTTAATAGCGACCGAAATTCTAAGAAAACTACGCAATATAGAATCATATTGTTCTCTATTTCAAGTTTTAATAAAATTAATGGTTAAACGTTACTAAGCATTTCAAAGTTTTAAAGCAATTTCTTTTACGTTACGGAAAAAACTTTGAAATGCTTAATCATTGTTTATCGGTCTTGTCCAATTACAAAATTAGCATTAAATGCAATCAATACAATAAGGTAGATTTTCATTTTAATTAGCCCACCGGTAGCTTACACCCCCTTGAGAACATCACCCAGCAGCTTTCGCTCTTTTATTTTCCAGCAAAATTACACATTTTTTGGTGAGCTATCGATGCTTTTTTTGCGTTTTTCTTTTGTGTGAGGGGTGTACTGGTAGCCATTTGGCTAGCAGCTATCTACACGGTTAAGTGCCTTTTTCATTCATCTTAATCCGTTTCCATATCCAATGCTTTTGCCAAACGAACTTTCAATTCTTTATAAATATCATCTGAAATAGCTCCCAGTTCGCCAGTAAATATGGATTTTTCGAGTGTTGCAAGCTTATCCATTTTAAACACCGATGTTTTCTTTAATCCGGTCTGATTAAAGTATTTATGAGTTGGGTCTAATATGTAATCCGTTTCTTTTGGATTTTCTGGTATCACAGAAGATATAAATGATACAATTACATCAGGCTCACTATCTGTAACTTTTGAAATAATTACTGCTGGTCTTCGTTTTGATGAACTTAAATCTGTAAACGGGAATTTTGTTAATACAATTGTCTTTTTGTCCATGTTAGTACTTAATTTTAAGGTCTTCGTCTGAATAAATATCTTCCTCCACTGAATTAAGAAAATCAAAGGATTTGCCTTTTGTCAATAATTGTTGAATTTCATTATTTGAAATATCTAATTCATCAGTTTTTACGGAATATTTGATTAAATATTTTGAAATATCCGTTTCTATTTTATCAACAAAAGTAATTATTACAAATTGAGGATTGTTTTGTTCAACTGTAAATTTGTCGAAAAAATGAATATTGCCTCCGTCATATATTGCCCTTACACTTAACATAATTTGTATTTATTTTAGTTTTTAGTATTACAAAATTAGTGTTTTCTATGCATTAAACAAAAAAAATCACTTTGAATAATTTTCGTGTATAATTTTGAGTACTTTAGAACCTAATTCCTGCTTATCTATAAGATATTTTGACCATTTATTGCAACTTGCTTTTGTCCAGTTTCAATTATCTCAATTAATTCGGATAAAAGATGTTGTTCTTTGTTATTTAACTTATATAATTTACTTGTCATATTGTTAAATTAAATAGCTATTATCAAATCTTTTCATCTATTTTTTTCTTGCTTGTCATATCCTTTCAATATTGAATTGGCTATAACATCATTTATCCACAAAAAAGCCTCATTCTTTGCGTTTTTTTGTTTCTACAAATATACTAAAACTTTCCCTAAAAAACAAAAACCCATTCAGCACTCCGCACAAAACACCCTTCCAAGCAAAAAACAAACCGCACAAAGCCGAAATATCTTAATAACAAGGGAGTTTCTCTATCGAAAATACTGAATGAGTTTTTAGTTAATTCTAAAAAAGAAAAAATTACATTGGTAAAACTACAAAACAAAAACCACAAAAACAAGATAATTTTTCATTTTCACTTAAAAGGCATATTACCAAAGCTATTCAATTTTTGACGGTACGCTGCGTCTGAGAGAGGCTTACTCACAGTCATTTAGAGAGTGAGCAATCTATTCGATTATATATTACGCACATTAATCATTTGTTATTTAATTCATTGCGTAATTTTTCAATTTGCTCGTCCAATAATTTTGTCATTGTTTTTATTATTTCGTTTGAAAAACCTGCAATTATTCCATTTTTTGCAATTTCAAGTTTCAATTTATCTTCGGCTGTTTTATCTGCTGCATATTCATCTCGCAAAAATTTCTTTCGTTCTTCGTAATATTCCCGCTCTTTTTTGTTTAAGTTAATGCGTTCCAACGTTTCTATCGCTCGTTTAATTTCTGGTTCAGCAAGTTCTTTGGGTAATTTATCTTTCTCTAATTCACCTGCTTTATTTAAAAAGGTTATCCAACGGTCAAGTGTGTTTTTAATGTGTTTTAATTCTCCATCGAATTTTTTTAATTCAATATAATACATATCAATATAATCCATTTCAGGATATGTTTCATTTGTGTCAAAATCTTTTAAACAATAGCGTCTTACATATCTATCATCTGGAAAATACCTAAAATCAAGTAAATTAATTGATATTGTTTTATTTAATTTGTCGAAACTATCTGTTTCAAATAATTGTCCACTATATAATTCTGACCAATAAAACAAACTTCTTCGTCCAAAAAAACTTTGTTCTCTTATTTGAATTTCAATGTTATACCAATGATCATTATTGTCGGTAGCTTTGATATCTACAACTGATAATCTATCTCCAACAAAATCAATTTCATTGTAAGGATTTTTTATAAAGATTGTTGTTATTCTTTGATTTTCAGGCAAAACAGAATTAATCAACGATTTTAACAAATCCTTATTTTCGTCTGTTCCAAATATTTTTTTGAAAACTAAATCTATTTTCGGGTTTATTTTGCTCATAATTTTACAATTTTTTTGTTAATGCAAAATTAATCATTTTTTGATTTAGTATATCAATCTTTCAAAAAATAATCAATCAATGTTCAAGCATCGTTCTGTTTTGTTGTGCAACCGCCTACCCTACGCCCCCAAAAAACAGTACCCGCTTTTTATTTTCAAGCAAAATTATATATTTCTTGATGAGGAATCAATGTTTTTCTAGCTTTTCTTTCCTAAAACAAAAAACCCATTCAGCACTCCGCACAAAACACCCTTCCAAGCAAAAAACAAACCGCACAAAGCAGTCATATTCTAAAATACAAAAGAATTTCTCTATCGAAAATACTGAATGAGTTTTTTATGTAAATCTAAACCAGTTTCTGCCTCACTTGATTACTTAATTAGCTGTATTTTATCTTTCATTATATCAATCTTTTATGTGTAATTTTAGTTTTTCCATTAATGCTTTTTCTGAAATTGGTTTTGTTAAATAATCATCAAAAATGCCAATAAATCCGGTACGCTCACTTTCCAAAGCATACGCCGTTTGCGCAATTATTGGTAGTTCGGGTCGAAATTCTTTTATCATTTTTGTTGCAGTATCTCCGTTCATTATTGGCATTTTAATGTCCATTAAAACTAAATCAATTTTCCTGCTATTTCGGCACAAATCAATAGCTTGCTGTCCGTTTGTTGCGTGTAATATTTCAATTCCTGTATCCGATAATAACTCTTTTAAGTATTCAAAATTAGCAATTTCATCTTCTGCTATTAGAATTGTGTTTACGGAATATTTTTTTTGTTGGTTGTTTTTTATTGGAATTTCGTTTGTATTTTCTATCATCGGAAGACCAATAGTAATAGCTGTTCCTTTGTTTAATTCAGATTGTAGCGTTATTGAACCGTTTAAAAGCTCTACATACGATTTTACCAATGCCAAACCTAAACCATTACCACCAAAATTACGTGTCATTCCTGTTTCAACTTGACGAAATGGTTCAAAAATCACTTTTTGCATTTCCTGCGAAATTCCTATCCCTGTATCAGTAATTGTTACTTGAAGATAATTTTTTTTCAAACAACAAGATATTTTTATAGAGCCTTTTATTGTAAATTTTATTGCATTATCTATTAAGTGGTTTATTATTCTATCCAATTTTTCAAAATCGGTACAAATTTGATTATTTGTGCATGGACAATTCTCTGCAAATTCCAATAAAATATTTTTTCCTTTTGCCTTATTTGTAAAATAGTCTTTTATTTTTTCACTAATCAATAAGTTGCAATTTTTTGTTGATAATTTTACATTGGCTTGGTTTGTATGGATTTGCGAAATTTCGATAACGTCAGTTACTATTCCAATCAGTTTTTCGCTACTTTCAGTAATTATTTCTGTAAACTTTTTAAGTTTCTCAGGCGATTGATTCGGTTTTGTCATTAATTGCGAAAAACCAACTATTGCATTCAATGGTGTTCTCACTTCGTGCGACATATTTTGTAGGAATGTAGATTTTAAGCGGTCGCTTTGTTCTGCTTTTTCTTTGGCAATTAACAATTCAATTTCTATCCGTTTGCGCTCTGTAATATCAAGTGCAGTAAAAGTAATACCTTTTTTATAGTCTGACAAATCTAATGGGGTTGATGCAAGTATTATATCTATTATTGAACCGTTTTTTCTTTTCCATTTTGTTTCAACAATACCTGTTCCTTTTTCATTTATTTGACTGTATTTCTCTCTCCCTACTAAATCAAATTCATTTTGCGAAGGATATAATATTAATGCACTCTTCCCAATAAGTTCTTCCGAAGTGTAGCCTGTCATTTCACAAATTTTAGGATTTACTTCCCAAATAATTCTTTCTTTAATCAATCCTATACCGGTTGGAGCAACAGAAAATACACTTTGAATTCTTTCTTCGCTTTCTTCTGCTTTTTCTTTGGCTACAATAAGTTCATTTTCAATAATTTTTCGTTCAGAAATGTCAATTGCTACTCCTATAACAAATATAATATTACCATTTTCATCTTTAACAACATTTGATGATAAATAAGCCCAAACAATGTGTCCATTTTTATGAATATATTTTTTTTCAATATAAAATGTATCTAATTTACTGTCTAATACTTGATTAACTAATAATAACTCTTTTTGTATATCCTCCGGAAAAGTTATATCAAAAGAGGTTAATGTTAGTAGCTCATCTATCGAATAACCAAGCATTTCTGCAAATTTTGAGTTTGAATTTACTATTTTCCCGTTCGGAAGTGCAATCGCTATGCCTGCCGATGCTTGCTCAAAAATTGCCTTGAAATGTTCTTTACTTTTTAATAATTCAATTTCAATTTGTTTACGTTCTGTAATATCACTAA
>JAIFNL010000269.1 GCA_020047755.1 Bacteroidota bacterium | reverse complement strand
AATTTGCTTTTGAAACAAAAAAATGTAACTTTGTAAGAAAATTAACTTAATACTCAAACTCATGGACGAACAAAAAACAAGCGTAAACAAGCCCGCAGCAGTTGAATTGGTAAAAGGCGAAACGTACAAATGGTGCACTTGCGATTACTCGCAAACACAGCCGTTTTGCGACGCTAGCCACAAAGGCAAAACCGATTTGAAATCCTTACATTTCACAGCCGAAAAAGATGGAAAAGCCTATCTTTGTCAGTGCAAAAAAACCAAAAATCCGCCTTATTGCGATGGTTCGCACGCAAAATAACTAAAATTGCTAACTGGTTAAATTGTTGCATAGTTATTTTATCATGTGAAATTTGAAAAAATAAAATATCAAATAACTTAAAAAAAATAGTTCTTTGTTACACTACCAACAATTTAACAATTCAGCCATTTCAAAATTAAATTTCAGGGTATTTTGTAATTTCTCTTATTTTTTTGTATAAAGGCTCTAAATTTTGAAATATTTTCAAATAGACTTCTTTGTATAATTGCTTGTAAATAAGAGAATTTACTTTATTTGGCAAAAACACTTTCTCATTTTTCACCATTTTATCAACTGCTTCATTAAGAGTAGAATAAACTTTTACTCCAAAAGCTGTAATTATTGCAGCTCCCAAGCCCGACGTTTCGTGTGTTTTTCCGCGTACCAGCGGCATATCAAACACATCGGCAGTTATTTGGCAAATTTCATCGCTTTGCGAAGCTCCACCCGAAACAGCTACTTTTTCAAATTTAAAGCCGCCACGCTTTTCGAGTCGCTGCATTCCATCAAGCAAACCATAGGCAAGTCCCTCAATTACAGCTCTATAAACGTGCTCTTTTTTGTGTACATCTCCAAAGCCAATCATTGCTCCTTTGGCATTTTTTTCGCCCAAACCTGGCGACCAGTAAGGCTGAACAATCAAACCCATTGCACCTGGAGGCGATTTGTGAAGTAACTCATTCATAACTACTTCCGCAGGAATATTCATTTCTGCTGCTTTTTGAACTTCTTTGAGTGCAAACTCGTTTTTAAACCAACTTATCATCCAAAAACCACGATAAATCTCAACTTCCGGATTCCAATGCTTTGGAATTAGCGATGGGTAGGCGGGAAAAAACCGAATAGGCTCTAAATATTTTGAAACCGTGGTTTGCACCGTTGCCGTTGTACCAAAGCTCAAACTCGCTATCTTTGTGTCAGTTACGCCCATTCCAAGCGTTTCGCAACCTTTATCCGAACCGCAAGCAATTACAGGCGTTCCCGCAGGAATTGCAGTACTAAGTGAAGCTTTCTGAGAAACCTCTCCTACTCTCTCACCTGGACTTACTAGCTGTGGAAGTTTCTCTTTTTCAATAGGATATAACTTTCCACTAAATTCAAACAAATCTGTTGGGCTTGCCCATGCTTGCTTTTTGTAATCAAATGGAATATAACCAATTTGCGACGCAATCGAATCGGTAAAATTTCCAGTAAGTCGATAATTCAAAAATGCAGAAATTTGCAAATATTTGTGAGTTTTGCGCCAAATTTCAGGTTCATTTTGCCTTATCCAATTGCATTGCCCTTTTCGCTCCATTTTTTGCAGTGTTGCCTTCACTCCTATTGCCTTGAAAATCAAATCTAAAGCAAAATTTGGCTTATACACATTATTTGCTGTCCGTTGGTCGAGCCAGAGCAAAGATGGACGAAGTATATTTCCCTCATTATCAATATTTACCATTGTGCTTCGCAAAGTTGTTATGCCTACACCTAGCAGTTGCGAAAATATCTGTTTATTTCTGGTATTTAAAATTTGCGTAGCTTTACACAAACTTTCCCAATAGATTTCAGCATTCTGCTCTGCCCAACCCGCCTTACGACTCACGTAGGGTTCGTAAGTAATTTGCTCTTTATCAATAATTTCGCCTTCCAACGAAAATAAAATAGCACGTGTGCTTTGCGTTCCGCAGTCAATGGATAATATCATTTTTTTATAAATTTATTTCGTTTATAAAATAATTAATTAATTAAAAATCAATTAATTATTCAAAAAAATTAATCGTTAAAATGAACTAAATTTCCAGGATTCATAATATTATTGGGATCAAAATGATTTTTCAACGATTTCAGCACATTTATCTGATTTTCACCTAAATGTGTTGGCATCAAACGTCCAATCATTCTGCCAACTCCATGATGATGCGAAAGAGAGCCTCCACTTTTTTCGATGGTATCAATCAACCCTTCCTGGAATTTCAAATAATTAAATAATTCGGTTTCTTTGATGATGAAAATGAAATATAAATTAGTTCCTTGCATATAAAAATGCGAAGCATGCGTCATACAGATAGTTTCGGGACGATTTTTGACATAATTCCGACATTTTTCGTGTACTTCGTGCAAATTATCCCACATAACACTCGTCTCTAATGTGTCGATTATCACACCATAATCCATCAAATCTTCGCGCAGATAAGGGTCTTTGTATCTTCCTGGTTCCCATTTTTTTACAGGAAATGAAGTCAAATTCATAGCTCCATGTTTTTTGCAAATTTGCGTTACTTTTCGCTTTACATTTTTGGCAAAAGACTTTTCGCCATCAGCGGTTGCTAAAAACAAACACCTTTGCATTGGTTTGAAACCTCGAAGTATCATTAATTTATCAAAAATAGTATTTTCAATTCCATAAAGTTTCAATCCAATATGAGTTTCTTCGGGGTCGGAAATACGAAAAACGGCTGGCATACCGAACTCTCCCTGCGAAATTTCGCGGCTTGCCTCAGTTGCAGCTTGCCATGTTGGAAAAATAAAACTAAAATATTGCCTATTTTCGGGTCGATGTTTAAAGATTTTCCAAGTAAGTTCTACCACAATACCAAAAATGCCTTCACTTCCTTTTATTATATCCAAAATCTTTGGACCAGTGGCAGTTGCAGCATAATTTTTAGTCAAAATAGTGCCCGCGGGAGTAATAATTTCAACGCCCAAAACTAAATCCGCAGCATCGCCAAAGTAAGACGATTGTTGCCCCGAACCCAAAGTTACAAACCAACCGCCAACTGACGAATATTCAAAGGATTGAGGAAAATGTCCACACGTAAACTCATGCTTAGTTCCAAAAAGTTTTGTGGCATTGTTCAAAGCCTCTTCAAATGCCGGTCCTAACATTCCGGCTTCGACTGTAACTGTCTGATTTTGTTCATTTAGAGATACAATTTTGTTCAAATAAGTAGCTAAAACAAGAGTTACGCCACCTTTTTCGGGCAAAAAGCCAAAATTAACAGACGAGCCACCTCCAAACACATAAATAGGAATTTTTTGGTTATTACAATACCTCACAATGTCTGAAATTTCTTTTTTATTGCGCGGATGTATCACCAAATCAGTTATTTTATCTATTTGACCATCACGTAATTTCAATGCTTCTTCCACCGTTTTTCCACACGAAAATTTCAAACGCTCGTACTCGTTTGTCGAAACATTTTCCTGTCCAGAAATAGACACAAACATTTCAATTTGCGAAGTTGTTAAATTACTCTTTTTCTTTAAATTAACTATTTCATTTCCAGTAGAAAATGGCTTTTCAAAATCTTTATCCGAAAGTTTGAAGGTTTGTTTTATTTCGTTAAAAAGCTCGTGGTTTGGGTGTTTAAAACCATTGGGTGCTCCATATTTAAAAATAGAACGAAACGAATTTTGAACCGGAGCTTCGTTTATCCATTTGGGTTGAAATGTATTTTCTTTTGACATATCTTTTATTTTCAATTAAGCATCAGCACTATTTTATATTTGAGTAAATACTTGTTTATTTTTAAGCATTTTGCAAAAAAATATTATTCTTTTTGATTTACTCTTACTTAAATTCGCTTGTTAAAAAAAAGTAGAATTTTTTTAGTATTATACCCATTTTTTTTTAAAATTTAACACCTAAAAAAATCTAATTTTTCACAAAATTATCAAACAATTCATTCTGGAATTTTTAAAATAGCTTCCATTTTTTGTATTTCGGCTTGCACTTTTTCAGGCTCCCAAGATAATTCTTTTGCTGCAATATTTGCAATTTTTTCGATAATTTCTTTGCCCGGGTTTCCCAAAAGAGCTAAACCTGTACGGCGCAACATTATATCGGGCAAGTTTTTTGCCATTTCATATCGAATGGCATAAACTACTTGTGCCAAAGTTTCGCCATCTTCATTTAGTATTTCTGCTAAATTTGGATTTTCTGCGCTTATTTCTAACATTCTATCTAATTCATTTCCATAGCTTTTCGATAAAAATTCAATTTGGCGAGAAGTAAAAATAGGATATTGCTCTTTTTTTACTTGTAAAAATTTTGCAAAATCATCTATTTCTGAATTAAGTAAAAATTCTTTTTCAGAAATAGATGTTTTTTTAGGGTATTTTAAAATTCTAAATGCCTTATTTATTGCGCTTTCGGCAAGCATTCGGCTAGTTGTAAATTTGCCACCTTCCACAGTAATTAATCCAGCAATTCCGTTTTTCTTTTCGCCTGTAATTTCGTATTTGCGCGACGAATGATAAACATCTTCCGTTTGATCTTCAACCAAAGGACGTAAACCTCCATAAGTGTAAATAACATCTTGATAATTAATCAATTCACCTTGTCCTAAGGCTTTATTTACATCATTTATTAGTTCCAAAATAGCAGTTTTAGTAACTTTATATTCATCGGGTTTTCCAACATACTCTTTATCAGTAGTTCCAATCAAAGTTTTGTTGCGGTAAGGCACCAAAAAGAAATGCTTTCCTTTTTCGGTAGAGCCTGAAAAAATAAAATTATCAAGTATTTTTTTTGTTACTATATGAATGCCTTCCGAGCGTCTCAATTCTTGCTTTCCATTCTGTTTTTTAACCTTATCGAGCACTAAATCAGCCCAAGGACCCGCACAATTAATGACTAATTTTGAGCGAATTTCTGATTTTTTCCCCGAAATTTTATCTAAAACAGCAACTCCTTTTACATTTCTAATTTTACCTTGTTTCTCGACCAGAAAATCGAGCATTTCGGTATAATTTGTCACTGATGCACCATATTTTATCGCAGATTTAATAAATGCTAAGGTAAAACGCTCTGGCGAGTGGCTCGAACAATCGTAGTATAATTGTCCGCCCACCAACCCATTTTTGACTGCAATAGGAACAAGCTCTTTTACTTTTTGAGCAGAAATAGTTTCATAATGTGGCATTTTTTTGCTTTTATCTTTGAGCCAATTTTTGTCAAACGAAAATAATTCGTATAAAATCATTCCCAATTTCATCGCTTGTGCCGAAACTTTATCTTTTTTGTACATCGAAAAAATAAAAGGTACTGGGTGGATAAAATTTGGCGCAATGTTAGATAAAATGCGCCTTTCGCGCAAAGATTCACGAACTAAACCAAATTCAAAAGTGGACAAATAGCGCAACCCACCATGAATCATTCTCGAAGTAGCTGAAGATGTGGCACTTCCAAAATCATTTTTTTCAATCAGCGCAACCGATAAACCTCTCGATGCAGCTTCGTAAGCTACTGTGGCACCGGTAATTCCGCCTCCAATTACCAATAAATCAAATTCTTTATTTTGATAATTTTCAATAAATCGTTCCATTTTCATATTTTTAGAATTAAATATCTATCAATCAATAATTTATACACATAACTCGTACTATAAACTAACTTTCCATTTTTTTGCACTTTCGAGCATTGCATTTTTTACTATTTCGAAAGCAGAAGAAGTATTTGTTTTTATGCAATTTTTAATATTACTATAAAAATTTATCGACATTTGCTTTGAATCTTCCGATGAAAAATAAACTTCTGCTTGCTTTAAATAAATAATTGTCAGGTCATTGTAAAGCATTTTTGCAATTGAATTTCCACTGTATTTAATCAAAAGTAATTGCAAATTCCAATCAAAAAGCGCAAATTCTTGATTTTCTGCATTTTCTTTTGGTAGTTCGTTCAAAAACATTAAAATTTCATTAGAGTTTGAATCTATTGCTTTTTGTGCTAAATGTGGGAATATAAGTATTCTAAATTCAAGCCAGTCATTTACAAGCTTTTGCGAAGCCAATTCGCCAAAATCGGTAAGCGATTTTAAAACACCCAAACCGCCATCGTTTTGAAAATCATTAACTAAGGTAGGGCGACCATGTTTTATAGTAATCCAGCCATCGCGCGAAAGACGCTGCAACGCTTCGCGCAGCGTGGGGCGAGTTATGCCTAGCAAACTTGCTAATTCTCGCTCGGGCATCAAAGTTTGTCCCGCTTGAAATTTGCCTTCTAAAATTGATTTAATTATCTCTTTTTCAGCAAATTGTGCTGGTTTTAAAAATTTATGATGTTGTTCCATTTTATAAAAATATTGGTTAGAGGTCTGACCACAAAAGTAAGGAAAGATTTTCAATCAAACAATTTTTTATCAAAATAAACTTTAAAATAATTTTAAAATCATCACAATTTTGCTTAATTTGCAAGTAATTTAAAGCAAAAGAACTTCACAAAAAAATTAAACTAAAATTTATAATAACATGAAAACAAGAATATTATGCCTTATTTTTGGCATTTTACTAAGCGTATTTGCATCAGCTCAAAACTCTATTTATGATTTGAGCCTCGAAGAATTATTAGAAATGGAAGTTTCGGTGGCATCGAAAGAAAATGAAAAATTGAGCGATGCACCAGGCGTGATTTCTATTTTAACAAACAAAGAAATAGAAGTTTATGGTGCACTCAATTTAGGTGAGCTATTAAACAGAATTACAAGTATTTACCATTTACAAGGAGGAATGTTGCCCTACAACGTAGCCTCAATTAGAGGACAACAAAATGGAGTTTTTGACAACCATATACTCATTTTGCTCAACGGTCGCCCCTTACGCGATGCTAGTTCAGGTGGATTTAATGGAATGATTTACAGCTCATTCCCCGTTGGAATTATCGACCACTTGGAAATTATTAGAGGTCCTGGGTCTGCTTTGTATGGAACAAATGCTTTTTCGGGAGTAATTAATATTGTAACTAAAACACGAAAAGAAGATGGCATAACGGCTAGAAATTGCTTCACTGCGGGTTCATTCGAAACTTTAGAAGAACAAGTATGTGGTATTTACAAAAAAAACGACCTTTCGATTAACTTTGGGGCAAATTTAATTTATGATAAAGGCGAAAATTATGAATTTTACGATGCTAGTAAAACTTTAGGCAGTGGAAATTATGAAAAAGATGGCAAAAGTGTCTATCTAAATTTGAATTATAAGCAGCTCAAGGCTGATTTTGGGTATTTCGATTATCAACCATTTTACATAGGTAATAAAATTTTATGGCAAAATGCAGGTGAAATTGAAACGATGCAGCGTTTTTTTACAAATTTAGCTTATACCGGAATTATTTCGGAGAAACTAACCATTGAAACTAATTTAACCTACAACGGCTTTGAATGGAAACCCGATAATGCAAAAAGTTCTTCGGGATTATTAGAAGTTGCTGTTAACTACCAACCACTTGACAATCTGAAATTTATAGTCGCATCGGTTAATGATTATTCAGAATGGGAAGGCAGCGATTATTTAAGTGGCAAAAATCTAAATTCGAGCGTTTATGCACAAACGACCTTTGAAATTGCAAAATGGGCAAAATTAATAGGTGGTTTTCAAATGAATAATTTAGGCGAAAAAACCTACCATTTTTCGCCACGAATGGGCTTAATTTCAAATATGAACGACCAAATAAGCCTAAAAATTTTATACAGCAACGCCTTTAGAAATCCATCACCTTCTGAAACTAATTTTCAGAGAGACAATGTAATAGGAAATCCAGAATTGCTACCAGAAACGATAAATACGCTCGAATCGCAAATTTTTTACCAAACTAATATTGTGCAATTATCGCTAACGTACTATAATTCAAGTATGCAAAATTTAATCATAAAAACTAGAAATCCAATTACTGGAAAAGGCGAATTTCTAAATAGACTCGAACATAATTTTTGGGGGCTTGAATATGAAGGAAAAATAAATTTAACAGATAAAATTTCAATTTTTTCGTCGGCTACCTACCAAGAAAATAAAAATAGCTTGGAGCAAGAAAATGCAAGCTATGTGCCTAATTTAATGGTCAAAATGGGGGCGTTTTATAGCAGCAAATCCTTCACGTTAGGAGTTTTTGATAGCTATTTTGGTGAGCCTACGCAGTCGAATGAGTTGCTACCAGCTGAAAAACAAATACTTGAAAACAACCCAATGCCAACTGCTTTTCATCTAATTTCGAGCAATTTGAGCTTAAAATTGAATGAGTTGCTCAAACTTCAGAAAAAAACGAATTTTACCCTCGAATTGTATGTAAATAATTTAATAGGCAAAAAAATCTATTTTCCTGAAATATCGATAAATGCAGTGAACAGCGTTGCGTTATATCCAGGAAGAGCTTTTTTTGGCAAATTAATTATCAAATTTTCTAATTAAATTGACTAAAAGCAAAAATAATATATTAATTTTGAAGAGTTTCATGTTTTCAGGTCAAAAGTTGAAACAAACAACAAAATTTAGGCTTTCTTTTGACTAATTGAAAACAAAATAGCAAAAGGTATATTAAATTATTATTAAAATTAATCTAACAGCAAAATAAACAAAATTCTGAAAATTAGTAATTAAAAAGGAATATTTGCTTTCATTTTATAATTATATTCAAGTTTTTTGAATAAATTTAAAATTAAAATTTGTTTATATTGAATAAATATGCTTCTTTTGAAAAGTAATTTGCAAAATGAAAATGTGAAAAATTCAGCAATTTAATAATTTAACAAAATATAAAATGTGTTCAATTTTAGGAGTATTTGAAAGTAAGGGCGATGCAAGCTTGTTGCGCGAGCAAGCACTCGATATGTCGCGCAGAATGCGCCACAGAGGACCCGATTGGTCGGGAATTTTTTCGAACGAAAAAGCAATTTTGGCGCACGAACGCCTTTCGATAGTTGATGTGGTAAATGGCGCGCAGCCACTTTATTCGACCGACAAAACAGTGGTTCTTGCCGTTAATGGTGAGATTTACAATCATATAGAAATTAGAAATCGACTCAATTATAATTTCACAACCAACTCAGACTGCGAAGTAATTATACCTTTATATAAGGAGAAAGGCGTAAATTTTTTGAACGAGCTCAATGGAATTTTTGCTTTTGCACTTTACGACCAAACCGACAATAGCTATCTAATTGCACGCGACCCAATTGGCGTTATTCCTTTGTACTACGGACGCGACGAAAACGGAGTTTTGTATGTGGCATCGGAAATGAAAGCTTTGGTTAAATATTGCAACCAAATTGAAGATTTTCCTCCCGGGCATTTTTGGCATAGCAAAACTGGAAAAATAGAAGCTTACTACACAAAAGAGTGGTTTGAATACAAAAATGTAAAAGACAAAACTACTGATATTCAAGAAATTAAAAAAAGTCTTGAAGCGGCAGTTCATCGCCAATTGATGTCTGATGTGCCTTACGGAGTTTTGCTTTCGGGAGGTTTGGATTCGTCGGTTATTTCGGCAATAGCCAAGAAGTTTGCTGCAAAACGCATCGAATCGAACGACACAAAAGAAGCTTGGTGGCCTCAATTGCACAGTTTTGCTGTGGGTTTGAAGGATTCGCCCGACTTGGTAGCTGCACGAAAAGTGGCGGAGCATATAGGAACGGTGCATCACGAAATTAATTTCACGGTACAAGAAGGTTTTGATGCTTTGCGTGATGTAATTTATCACCTCGAAACTTACGATGTTACAACCATAAGAGCCAGTACTCCAATGTATTTAATGGCTAGAGTTATAAAGTCGATGGGTATAAAAATGGTGCTAAGTGGCGAAGGTGCCGACGAGATTTTTGGTGGTTACTTATATTTCCACAAAGCACCCAATGCCGATGAATTGCACAAAGAAACGGTACGAAAAATAAAGCAACTCTATAAGTATGACTGCCTTAGAAGCAATAAATCGATGGCGGCTTGGGGAGTAGAAAGTAGAGTTCCGTTTTTAGATTTAGAGTTTTTAGATGTTGCCATGAATTTGAATCCAGAAGACAAATTGCCTAGCAAATACAAAATTGAAAAATACATTTTGCGCAAGGCGTTTGAAGATTATTTGCCCGAAAGTGTAACTTGGCGACAAAAAGAACAATTCTCTGACGGCGTAGGTTACTCATGGATAGATGGTTTGAAAGCAAAAGCCGACCAAGAAGTTAGCACGCAACAACTCGAAAATGCCAAATACCGTTTTCCAATAAATACGCCACAAACCAAGGAGGAATATATTTACAGAACTATATTTTCGGAGCTTTTCCCAAAAGACGATGCCACGCGCTGCGTTGCTTACCAAGCCTCGGTAGCTTGCAGCACACCCATTGTTTTTGAGTGGGACAAATCGCTCAAAGAAATTATTGACCCTTCGGGCAGAGCTGTTAAAAGTGTCCATACTCAAAGTTACTAAGAAAGATAAAATTGTGGGCTTTAAAACCCACAATTTTACTTAAAAAAAGACAAAAATATCTTTTTTTGCCAAATAAATACAAAATAATAAATTACCAAATAAAACATAAACTACTTAAAAATAAGATAATTACCTGAATTTATACTCACTTATTAAATCTTTCTTCCCTTTTTTTTCTGTTTTTAATAAAAAAAAATTATTTTTACACAATAGAAAAACAATGCTGCAAAGCAAACAAATTTAATCACTAGTGCTATTTTATTTTTGAGCAAAAACTTTGCTAATCGCTTATTTTTAAGCATTTAGCAAAATATTATATAATTAATTTTGATTCAATACTCATATTCAACTTAAAAATTAATAAAGACATGAAAAAAATAAGCCTATATCTTACATTCTTTGCTTTAATAAACTTTGCATTTTCGGGCGACAATCCAGCCTATTTGCTTTATAATCAAAAAGGTAAGCAAGCCGATTATCAAAAAATGATGAAAGAACTAGAAGCTGCCGATATTGTATTTTTTGGCGAATTGCATACCGACCCTATTTCGCATTGGTTGCAGTTAGAAATAACCAAAGGCTTGTATGAAGCTAAAAAACAAGAACTTATAATTGGTGCAGAAATGTTTGAAACCGACAA
>JAIFNL010000235.1 GCA_020047755.1 Bacteroidota bacterium | reverse complement strand
TCTATTTGGCAATAGCTTAAATTCAAATAATTAAGCTCTGTCAAATCAAAGAGTTTGTTAAGATTGAGAAAATAATTGAGTCCGCCCCAATCACCACTTAAATCCAAATACCTAAGTTGTTTTTGAATTAAAATGTTTTCGGGTATGGCGTGTAAGCCGTTTTCTAAAATTTCTATTCCGGTAATGAGCGGGTGGTAGGTGCTATCTATTTCGGATAAATCGTTTACGGAAACGTACAAGCCTACATTTTTTAGTTTGCTTAGGGTTTCTTCCGATTGTTTCCAATTGATTTCGTTGTTGCCAAGTAAATTCACGTGCTTTAAGTTGGGGCATTCGGCTACTTCGCGCGGTAGTCGCAAGAGGGCATTTTCGGAAAGGTTCAGGCTGTCTATGCCCGCGAGTATTTCTAAGCCTTCATCTGTTAATCCCCAGCTATTGGTCATTTGAGCATAACCTTTCCACTCTTTGTTACGTTCTTTTACGGCTTTGTCGAACATGGCGGTTTCTACCTTGCGCTGCATGGCTTCGGCACGGGCAAGGGCGTTTTTGGCTTCTGTAAGTGCGCTGTCGGTTTGTAAAAGAGCGTTGTTGGCAATTTCGCTTTGCAGCAAAGCTTTATTTTCGCTTTTTTCTGCTATTTGTTTTTGTTTCAAAGCCTCTTTTTCGCTTTTTTCAGCTTTTGTTTTTAATTTTTCTATTTCGTCAAAAGCGTGGTTTACTTTTTTTTGTACTTCGTCTTTTTTTTCGGGATTAATGGCTTCGGCAGCAAAATACAAATTAATTGCTTTTTTAAAGTTTCCGTTTACCAGTTCTTTGTCGCCTTTGCGTATAGCGTCTTCGTAGCTCTGGGCTTGTATATTTTGCCATACAAGCAAACTGAATAGAATGAATGCAATTGTTTTCATGGTAAATAAATGATAAAAATTAGTTTGTATTATATTCAAAAAAAAAGTAAATTACTTATAAAAAGCTCTGAAAGAGCGAAATAGAGTAGCGTAGGGCAAAGCCCTACGTGAAAAAATGCGAATAATGTAAAGCTCTGAAAAAGCGTAATAATGCGCCCTTTCAGGGCTTTTTTGTTTTTTTACTTGCCTAATTTCGTAGGGCGATGCCCTACGCTCATTTATTTCGCACTTTCAGTGCTTTTTATAATGGATAATGTAAACTATTTATGAAAACATACGTATTTGTTTTTCCTTTTTTTAAAAATTTTGTTTTTGCTGTTCTAACTCTTGTATTTGTATTTTCCACTCGCTTTTTTGGGGATATTTGTTTGAAATTTTTATCATTTCATTCACTATTTCCGCAGGAAAAATTTGTGCTTTGAGTACAGCATCGGCTCTAATTTTTAATTGTTTAAAGTTGATAGCGTCTTTTTCGGCTTGTTCTTTCAAAAAATCGGTTAATATTTCTTCAGCCTTTTGCTTTTCCTTTTTTGCTATTTCGGTTTGTTTTTCGGCTTTTTCAGTAGCTTCTTTTGCATCAAAAAAGAACACAACCGACACAATAAAAGCTAGCAGTGCCACCACCGCCACCGAGCCAACCATTAGTATTACTTTGCGTTGGCGGCGCAATTCTTTTTCTTTTTCGGCTTTTTCGCGTTCGTCTTTTTCTTTTTGTGCCTTTTCTTTTTGCGTCTTTTCTCTTTCTATTCGTTCTTTTTCTTCTTTTTCGAATCGTATTTTATACGAAGTCAAAATTGGAGCTACCAAGGTATCGTGGCTTATTTCGTAACTGTAACCGCCTACATTGTTGGGCTCGCTGCGCAACAGTCGGCTATTTACCAAAAGTTGTAAAAGTTGCGGCGAAATGTTGTGTTTTGAAGTGATTACTTTGTCGGGCAATGGCACGCGGTTGCCTTCAATTATCATGTTTTCTTCTATCAGCTTGCGCACGGCAAGTTGTTGGTCGGTATCGGTTATTTCGTGTACCAGCGTATCGTAGTGGCGAGTGAAAATGGTGGAAAGGTCGCCTAAGTCGCTAGAATACAACCCTTCAAGGGTTTGTAACCCTTGAAGGGGTTTTGCTGTTGTTTTTTTAATCACCACATTTTCGCAAAACTGACAAATCAATTGCAGTTGGAAAGTTTCAATTTGCTTGGTTTTGTTGGTAGATAGGTAATTGATAATGGTTTCTTGGGCTGCGGTTTCGTAAGCAAAAGCGGGCGAAATAAAATCGCCTTCGGCATTTGCAGGTTTTAGCATAGCCTCGTTTGCTTGGTTTATGCTAAGTGGTTGCAATTCATACGTTTCTTGCAGTATGTACGGAATGTGATTTTTCAGGCGGTTGAGCAAACTTAATTTGTCGGAACGTGTCGAAATCACAAATTTAATATCGAGCGACTCAAACAAAACAGTAATTTCTTGTTTTGTAAAAGCGGTTTTGTCGGTTTTCAGTTTTTCAACAACACGGTTTTTAATGTTTTGCGGTGTTTGTCCGTGCAAAATGCTTGCAAGCAATAAGGCAAAACGATTGATGTGTTCGTTGTTTTCGGTAAAAATTTCTTCAAATTGGTCTAAAACAAAAATGATAGGTCGTTCGGGATTTTGCAATTGTATCGATTTGCAAGCAAGCCAAAAACTCTCGTCGATAGAGGAATTTGTCCAAGTATCTTTAAAATCGGCAGCTACTTTTTGCCACAAAAAATGGTTGTAATCAATTAGTTTTGTGAGTTTGTTCAGAAAAAAGTCAGCCGGCGAACTGTTTTCGGCACGTGCAAAACCCAAAATCAGGGGTATTGCCAAAAAATTATTCTGCTCTTTCAGCAAAGGCACAACGCCCGCATTCAAGAGCGATGATTTTCCCAAACCCGATTTTCCAAACAACACAATTAGTTTTTCTAATTTTAAATGGCGGTCGCTTTCGGTAAAAGGTCGTGTTCCCGGGTATCTGTATTGTTTTTCAGTGCTTTTCATTTGTTTTGGGTCAGATTAATATTATTTGCATCAACATTTTGTAAAATTGTGTTATCGTTGCCGGATACATTGATGATATTGGTTATTTGCGAAGCCGTTTGTGTTTCTTTTTTGGGTTGGCGCAAACCACCGTTTTGTTTATAGTAATTGTGCAACAAATCAATTATTTCGTTGCCATTTTGTTGGATAAAGTCAATTTTTAGCTCGTTTTTATAAAAATCAATCACAAAATTCTGAATTTCATTCGTTTCATCACCAGTTTCAATAAACGAAGCTTGTTTTATATTGCTTTTGCCAAAATTCAAAAGTTGAAGAATAAGTTTTGAGTACCATTTGTCGAATTTTATACCCAAAAAAAGCAAATATTTTGCTTCCATAAGCTGCTCTCTGATAGTATTATTCAGTTTGTAACCTCCCAAAATAGAAGATAGATAGCTAAAAAAATCATTGAAACACAAAACCAATGAAGAATGTTGATTATATACCCCCAAATAATTATAAAGTAGAGGCTTTTGTTGGTTGGGTTTGGTGTTTTCCTCAATTTTACAACCTACTTCTTTGTGATAATAGCTAAAATTATAATCGAAATGGTTGTTATCGAAAGTTTGTTTCAAAAGCAAATCGGGGGTGAGCGAAATGATAGTATGAAACGGTATTTCAGCAATTTGCTGATAAATAGTTGAGGGTTTCAATTTTTTGAAAAAATTTGCCACTTCGTCGGTAAACAATACATCGTTGTAACTAGCCGAAGAGAACAATTCATCGTAATTATCAAATTTACAATCAATATCGTTATCTAAAAGGTACTGAAACAATTCGTTGTACAACGATTTTTGGAAGTCGAACACAACATCGGGACCCAAAATCAAAATACACTTTTCGTCTTGTATCCAATTTGTAATTCGTTCTATGTTTATCTTTTTTGGTTTTTCTGCCATGTTTTTTTATAGTTGTTTGGGTATGGGTAGTTGTTTATAAGATTCTTAATTTCTTTATCCGTTCGTTAAAGCAAAGTAAATTAATCTATTTTCATTCCGGTGTAGAACAAAAACCACACCTTGCATTATCCAAAACAAAGTTAATTCTTAAATCTGATTTATGCAAATTATTTGATAGCGTAACTTGATAGTAACCGAAATTCTAAGAAAAGTAAAATTACGCAATTTCCCTCAAATTCTAATAACAAATTGTTACATTGTTAAATTGTTCAATTGTTATTTTATGACGAAAAATTGGAAAATTTACAATTTTAGCAAACTTTTTCAAAAAAGTTACCATTTTTTTACACTACCAATTATTTAAAAACAAAAAAAACATTCAGCTCTTCCCCACAAAACCAAAACTAATCAAAAAAAATCCGTACAAATCCGCATAATCGACTTTCCAATTTACAAAGTATAAGAGGCAAGAAAATCAGTTATTTAAAATCGATAGCTGCAATGTAGATTAAGGCTGTGGTTTTGAACTTCTTTTGTATTTTTTGATAAATTCGTTTTTTTGTAGTTTGTCTGTAATTAAAGGGGAAATTATTTTTTCAAAATTAACCCATAAATAAAGACCTAATAATGAATATTCACTATTTATTGAAGCACCGTTTTTAATTTCAGAAATAAGATTATCTATTACAGATTCTGGTAAAATTTTACCTTGCAATGTGTATAAATGTATAAGATTTATTAATTTTTTTATATTTTTAACCTTCTTTTGTCGTCTATAAATTAAATTCTCACTATTCAAATCACAATACTTTATTGTTTGTATTGCTTTCTCTGAGTCATTTTTAGTTTCAATCTCTCCTGTATTTATGTTAAAACTAAAATGCTTTTCTGGTTTATCTATTTCGGGATTGAGAATAGTTGGTTTTTCCGATTTATTTAGTTTTTTTGCATCCTTTATGTTTCTATAATCTGGTTTGTTTAAAGTCGGAAAATGCGATGATTTGCTTTGATTACAAGCATGACAAGCAGGCAATAAATTGCTCCATTCATAAGCTAATAAAGGATATTTACTCTTTGGTCTGTAATGTTCTATCTCAGGCTTATATTCTTTGGTTTCACAATATGCACATTTATTATTATAAAGCACTTTTAGCTTTGCTAAAACATCATCTGCAGCGTAATACTTTCCAGAAACACTAACTTGTTTCTTTATAAATTTGTCAAAATGGTTACGAAAACTCTCATTTGACAGAGAATCAGGAATTTCCGAATAATCTTTCTCAATACTTATCATAAGATTATTCTTGAAAGTTAGCTAATTGATTAATTCGTCTTTCTACTTCCTGATTGAATAGAATTTCATCAAAACCATCTTCGGTGTGTAATTTTGACAAATCTTGAATCGCTTGAGGTAAAAAATTTGTCAAACCAAAAACAGGTGAAGTTAAAATAGAATTCGGAGTTAAAGTTGTAAAATCAATATCCAATTTCTTAATCGTAATTCCTTCTTCTTTAGTTCTATTCACATTTAGAATAACACTATTTGCAGGCGCACCAAGCAAAGGAATTGGGCTGTGAGTTGATACTATAAATTGGATTT
>JAIFNL010000099.1 GCA_020047755.1 Bacteroidota bacterium | reverse complement strand
CAATAAGCTTATACAGAAAATTTTGTGCAAATGAAGAGAAATAATATTTTTCTTCTTTCTTTTTTTCTGATAATACCCATGGATATTTTAAAACCCATTCTAACTCACTTTTATTCCATTTAAAAAGATTACTGAAATTATTTTCAACTATAAAATCATATAACTCATCGGAAATTTCATCAACTTCAAGAAAATCAATATTTTCAGGTATTTTGTTTTTTTTTATCCAAAAATTAAGATGCAATTTGTTCATTTTATTAAATGAATTCAATGCTATTTTCTTAAAAAAAGATATATTTGGGTTTTCGGGATATTTAAAAATAAAATTAAAATTTTTAGCAATAGGCAGAAAATTAAATCTACCGCTTTGCTGGTAAACTTTTTGAGAATGAGGTGATACAGCAACTGCAAAAATATTATCATTGTAGCAGTTGAAAGCCTCGTTCATTAATTTATAGCCCAAACCTTGCCCTTTTAATTCAGGAGCAACCCACCAAGTGCTTAGCCAAGCAACTTTATATTTTTTGCTGTCATGAAACAAATAATCAGGCATCATGCCAATGTAACCACAAATTTGATGCTGTTTCTTTGCTAGTAATAACACAACATCATGTGCTTCAGCACGCGGGTTATTTACATGCGATAAGGCTCTGTGTTTTGTTATTGGCAAAATATGTTGCCCTTCAAAAAAAACAGATTTTTGAAGCTCTTTTTTCAAATCTTGAATTGTAAGATACTCTATTTCAATCAATTGTACATCTTCCATTTGCTATAATTGATTCAATATTGCTGTAATTTTTTCTACTTTTAAATCAGCCAAACATTTAATTTGATACGGGCAATTTATATAAAATTTTTTTGCCAGGATTCCTACTTTTGAAAATTGGCAAGGTTGGCAAGCATAATTTAAGTTAACAGGTTTCATTTTAGAATTAAAAGCTTTATTCTTTTCCACTGAAGTAGCGCCAAATAGCACAATACCACTTGCGCCTACTGCACCAGCCAATTGACTTAATCCGCCATCATTTCCAACAAATTGCTTGCAACTTTTGAAAATAGCTACCAATTCGTGCCATGAAAAAGTATTAAAAAAAGCATATTTCTCTGTTTTTAAATGCTCATTGTGCGAAAAAGGTAAAAGCAAATGTGCCTTTTTTAAAAAACGCCAAAAGTAAATAGAATCAAGTACGATTTGCGGAAATATTTTTGTGATATATTTGGGGTAAATATATGAATAATTTGTATTCAAATCGTCGTTCCCACCTAAAACAAGTACATTTTTTTCATTCAATTTGCTTATTAGTTCTTTGAAGTGAGGCCAACGTTTGTAGGCATTTGGAAAAGTACTACCCGGATAAAGAACATATTTAGATTCAACTTGCAATGCTCTTACTTTATCTGAAAAATCTTCTTTCAACCAAACTAGTACTTCACTTTTAAAATCGGAAGGATAAAGAGCACGCACTATTTCTAAATATTGCTCCGTTTCGCTTTTGTATTTACTACTATTAAAATCGGGTTGTATATAAAAGTAATATTTATAATCTAATTGAAAATCATCATGATAGGTAAATGAATGTAGTAATACATTGGTTTTAATTTTATCTAAACTATTTAAAATTACTTCGTTACCATAGCATTCTGATAGATAATTCTGGAATGATTGGCTTATATTGTTAAGAAAAATGCCAACTTTTTTATTATTTTCCAAACAATATTCTACCGCATACAAAGCTTCAATAGCATTACCAATACCGGAATCAACTAATACAATTATTTCATATTCTTTTATCATAAAAAATAGCTAAAAATAGAAAAACTTGACATTTTCTTTTAACAAAATACCAAGTTTTTCTTTTATTTCATCTAAAATATATCTTACGCCACTCTCAATCGAGTAATTTTTGTACTCAATTCGAGTTTTTCTTTGGCATATTCTAATGTAACTCTAAATTCCTTTGCTGTTTTGTCTGATGGCAAATTGTACATTGCATCGAGCATAACTTCCTCACAAATAGCACGTAAACCTCTTGCACCTATTTTATACTCCATCGTTTTTTCCACAATATAGTCGTAAACATCTTCATCAAAAGTAAGTTCTATTTTGTCCATATTGAACAATTTTTTGTACTGCTTGATGATAGAGTTTACTGGTTCTGTCAAAATATTGCGCAAAGCTTGCTTGTCGAGCGGGTTTAAGTAAGTCAAACCCGGAAGACGTCCGATAATTTCGGGAATCAAGCCAAACGATTTTAAATCTTGTGGAGCAATGTATTGCAAGAAATTGCTAGTGTCAATCTTTTCCAACGATTTACTCGCAGCATAACCTACTACTTTGGTATTCAAACGTCTAGCTATCTTTTTATCGATTCCGTCAAAAGCACCTCCAGCTATGAAAAGGATATTTTTTGTATCCACTTCTATCATTTTTTGGTCGGGGTGTTTGCGCCCGCCTTGCGGTGGCACATTCACTTTTGAACCTTCTAAAAGCTTTAACAAACCTTGTTGCACGCCTTCGCCCGAAACGTCGCGCGTGATAGACGGATTGTCCGATTTGCGAGCTATTTTGTCGATTTCATCGATAAAAACAATTCCACGCTCGGCAGCTTTTACATCGTAGTTAGCTGCTTGTAATAAGCGAGTTAGCAAGCTCTCCACGTCTTCGCCCACGTAGCCAGCTTCGGTCAAAACTGTTGCATCTACAATGGTAAAAGGTACATTGAGCATTTTAGCAATAGTGCGAGCCAAAAGCGTTTTGCCAGTTCCGGTTTCGCCAACCAAAATGATGTTCGATTTTTCTATTTCCACCTCGTCGCCATTGCTAAATTCTTTTTCTTGCAAAATGCGCTTGTAATGGTTGTAAACAGCTACCGACAACACTTTTTTGGCGTCATCTTGACCAATTACATATTTATCCAGAAATTTTTTAATTTCAATAGGTCGAAGCAATTTAATTTTGTTTACATCAAAATTTGCTGTCGATTCAGGTTGCTTATGAACAATTTCGTGAGCTTGATCTACACACGATTCGCAAATAAAGCCATCAACTCCACCTATCAGTAATTCTACTTCATTTTTTGAAAGTCCGCAAAATGAGCATTTATCTATTGAATTTTTTTTCATTCTATCTTTTTTAATCAGAACGTTAGTAATTAATTCCTAATTTCTAATTATTAATCTTAAATTGTTATTCCTAATTATTTGATATTTTAACGAGCAGGTAGCTTTAAAAAAAGTAAAATTCAAGATTTTAAATTTTTTCGCAATAAAATAACAATAGAGCAATTTAACAATTTGTTATTAGAATTTAGAAAAAATTGCGTAATTTTACTTTTCTTAGAATTTCAGTTACTCACAAGTTACGCTATCAACTATTTTGTGCGAACTAGCACTTCATCAATCATTCCGTAAGCTTTAGCTTCTTCGGCAGTCATCCAATAATCGCGGTCAGAATCTTTTTCAACCTGCTCGTAAGGTTTGCCCGAATGATTAGAAATAATGGTATAAAGTTCTTTTTTGAGTTTTACAATTTCACGAGTAGTAATCTCAATATCAGTAGCTTGACCAGAAGCACCGCCCATAGGTTGGTGAATCATTACGCGCGAATGTCTCAATGCAGTGCGTTTTCCTTTTGCGCCAGCAGTTAAAAGAACCGCTCCCATCGAAGCCGCCATTCCTGTGCAAATAGTTGCTACATCGGGGTTTATGTATTGCATAGTATCGTAAATTCCCAAACCTGCATGAACAGAGCCTCCTGGAGTATTAAAATAAATCTGAATATCTTTCTCAGGATCAGCCGATTCTAAAAATAATAATTGAGCTTGAATAATATTGGCTACGTAATCATCAATTGGTAAACCCAAAAAGATGATTCTATCCATCATCAAACGAGAAAAAACGTCCATAGAAGCAATGTTCAATTGGCGCTCTTCGATGATAGTTGGCGAAATGTAATTGTTTGATATAGCAGAACTTACCTTGAATAAAGTAGTGCTGTTTATGCCTAAATGCTTAGTTGCATATTTATAAAACTCGTTATGTGGAATCATTTTTTATCGTTTTTAAAAGGTTCTTAATTATAAATTTGCTCAATTTAAGTTAGCAAATTATTTTAGCAGTTTAAAAAAAATCTTTGGCACTGATTAATTTAAACTTTGCAAATATAGAATAGTTTGATTTTTTATAAAAATTTAATTTCGTTTTTCGGGCAAAAAATCGAATTTTTATTTCTCCTGTCTATTCAAAGTCCGTTTAGTTAAGGTTATTCGCGAAATAGCCCTTCAAGTATTTAAAACCCTTGAAGGGCTTAAATTTGGCGGCATTGCTTGACCTTTTCTAAAACAAACACCTTTTTCCGAGTTTTACAAAAAACGGAAAAAGGTGCTCTGTTTATTCTACAAAAAAAACAAATTAGTTTTCAAATAGTTTATTAAATTCTTCAAGGCTTACTACTTTTTCATCTAACGTAACAACACTTTGAATTTGAGAAAAAACTCTAGTTTCAATTGCAATTTGCACCAAACGTTTTCTTTCTTTTTCTTCATCAAGTAAAGTTTCGGCAAAACGTTCGTACTGTTCCTCAGGCAAATAACCCAAACCATATTGTGCAAATTGAGCTTTTGCTACTTCAATAGCAGCTTTTTTCAAATCGGCATCTTGTATTTTGATGTTTTGGCTTTTGAAAATAGCCGTTCTAATTAATTCCCAGCGAAAATTTTGAGCAAACAAATGATATTCGTCCTCAATTATTTCTTCAGTTAAATTTTTGTCTGAAAGTCTCATCCAACGCTTCAAAAAATCATCGGGAAGCGAAATTGGCATTTCCATCAATTTTGCTTTTGTATCAAGCTGAAAACGGTAATCGCTATCTTTTCTAAATTTTTTTACAAGCTCTTCTTTTACTTTTTCGTTTAATTCTTCCATCGAATTAACAACGCCTTCGCCGTAAATTTTATCAAATAATTCTTGATTTAATTCAGCTTTTGTATAATGAAGAATTTCTTTAATTGTAAAATTAAATTTCTTGGTTTTTACTTTCTCTTCCAATTCGTATTGCGAAACAGCAAAAAGAGCAGCCATATCAGCATCGTTGGCGAAAGCTTTGCTTACATCAAAACTTACTACTTGGTCGATGTTTGCTCCCAAAAATAAGTCTTTTGCTTCCTGCGAATCTACCTTTCTCATTGAAACAGGTGCTTTATCCACAAATAAGCCATCTTCTACCACGTGTCCTTCATCGTTTATTTCTATAATTTCGCAATAAACAATATCATCTGCTTCTACTATTTCGGTATTTTTTTGTTCGCCATATTGAAAAGCGTAACGCTCAATAGACTCATCTATAAGCTCCTGTGTTATATTAACGGTATAAAAAGGATAGCTCACTTCTTTGGTTAGCTCTATGCTTACTTCGGGTGCTAAACCTATTTCAAACGAAAATTGAAAATCCGATGGATTATTAAAATCATTGGCGTTAGGAGTCGAATCGCTGTAAGGAATTGGCTCGCCTAGAATATTTAATTTCTCCTCTTTGATATAGTTATTCAAATTATTAGAAATCAATCCATTAACCTCTTCCACCATAATTGAAGTTCCATACATTTTCTTCACAAGCCCCAAAGGTGCATTACCGGTGCGGAAACCTTTCATGGTAACATTTTTACGATAATCTTTTAGTTTTTTATCAACTATTGGCTCGTAATCTTGTTTTTCTACTGTCATTTTAAGAACAGCATTTAAGTCGCTAATATGCTCTTTTACAATTTTCATTCGTCTTTGTTTTGGAAATTAGTCTTTTTTTTATACTAAAAAAACAGAAATTTAATCGTTTCATAAATTCAGCAAGATTATGTTCTGTAATCTTTGCTAAAAGCTAAAAAAATAAGCACCAGTGCTATTTTATTCTTGAGCAAACCTTTCGCTACTTGCTTATTTTTAAGCACTTAGCAAAATAAAATATACAATTAATTTTGGTTCACTACTTAATTAAAAAAAACCGCTAAAACGTGTTAAGGGCTTTAGCGGTTTTGAACATTTTAGCTATGAACTTCTTTTATGAAGTGCGGATGAAGGGACTCGAACCCCCACGCCTCACGGCACCAGATCCTAAGTCTGGCGCGGCTACCAATTACGCCACATCCGCGTTATTGAAATCGGCTGCAAATATAGAGACTATTTTTTAACATGCAAATTTTTTTTGAAAAAAAATTAAAGTTTTTTTTTAGTCATTTAATTATCAGCTAAATAATTTTATTTTTTTTTGAAAAAAAATTTTTTTTTCTTTTTTTTTTCAACAAAAATACTAGCAAAAACCTTTTTTTTCAACTAAAATTCCTTTTTCTGAAAATCAAAATAAAAAGAAAACATTCCAAAACTTATTTTTTTTGGAATGTTAAAATGAATACTCTTTGTTATAATTCAAAATAGGAGCTGTTTCTGTATTTTTATCTAAGCGCACGCACTTTGCGTTGCTTCCATCAACCGAGGCACTTGTCCAGAAAAATGAAGTTATATTTTCATCTTTTGATGCTCCTAGGTTCGATAAATAGCCACTTCCCAAAGCAGTGAATCCACTAGTGTTTGTTGCACCTAAGTTAGGCGCAGTCCAATAAATTGAAATAGTTCTAAAGACTCACCACCCAAACCAGTGATAAGAGTGTTCCAATCGGCAAGTGTAGGCAAACGCCAGCCTTCAGGGGCTACGCCTTGAGCTGTAGCCCAGCTATAAAGGCGCCCATACACTACACATTTAGCATCATTATACTCAAAACAATTGGAATTTGCTGCCGAATAATTCAAATTTTGTTGCATCCAAATTTGATTGCCTATTTTGACAATATTGTACCATTTTGAATCGCGCTTGTCTTTAAATTTTTTAGTAGTAGTAAATGATTCTTGATTGCTATAAACAATTCCAGCATCATTTATTGCATAAGCTCTTATATAATAGGTAATTTCCATTTCTAATCCGGTAACTGTACTTGTAAAATTTCCGGTAGTTGGTTTTATTCCTAGCTCTGTTTTGAAATCATTTACTGTTGGATTTGGATTTTTTGACCACACATGACCGTGTTGGCTAATAGTTCCTAAGCCTGTAGAAGAAATATTGCCTGTTATTTTAGCCATATTGAACTCTATTTCGGTGGCAGCATTGGTTAGCAACACCGCTTCGCCCGGAAGTGTAAAAAAAGTAATTTGATCGCTGTACTTTGTGCCATATTTATTTGTAGCATAAGCTCTTACGTAATATTGTGTTCCCGATTTCATGCTTGCTATACTCGATTCGAAAGCACTTTCTTGAGTTGTGGTACCAAAATTGGTCGAATTGTCGGCAATTGTTGGCGAACTGCTTGTGCTCCAGCAGTGTCCGTAAGCTGTAATTTCGGCATCGCCTACCAATAAAATGCGCCCTGCCACTTTGGCAGCCGTCATGGTAATATTGGTTGCTAAATTGATCGAAACATTAGGTTTTATGCCCATCGTAAGTTTTATGTCGGCGGCAACTGTTTTATTTCCAACCACACTAACATTCAGGGTTTTGTCGATGTAACCCATTTTAGTTGCTTTGAGCGTATAACTTTTCGCTTCCACGTCGGTGTACGTGAAAATACCTTGCGCGTTCGTAATTTTCTCCTCCAAGCCTTCAGCCGAAATAACCACATTTTCAAGGGGAGTGCCACTCAAATCTTTTACAGTTCCACTAATATTGCCATTTTGAGCAGTAGGTTCTGGTTCTGGCTCTTTTTTGCAAGCACTAAAACTTAGCGCAATTAAAAGAAATAGACTAAAAACTGTAAAAATAGCAATGCTTTTGAAATTTGTTTTCATATTTTTTCTATTTTTTTTACTATATTTTTTATTATTTTTTTCAGTGCAAATATACAAATTTGAATTAATAAACGTATATTTAATGAAACAACGTATATCTGTAACCATTAATGAGCTAAGTCTTAAAAAATCTGTCAGATTTAATATTATAAAATACAATATTTATAAATAGTTTATTATCAACAATTTACACAAAGGCAACAGGTCAAATTTTACAAAAAAACAGAAACACCTTCATTTCCATTTTTTCCTTAGTGCTTGTTATTTCTAAGCTTTTTTGTGTGTTGAAAAAAAAAGAAATAATTTATTTTTTGAAAATAACTATCTTTTTTAACAAAATATTCGTTAAAAATAGCCAATTTTTTCTTTAAACCTAAAAATATCCGTGCCTAATTTCAAAAAAAAGCACCAGATAATAAAAAATCATCTGGTGCAAAAATAGTTGTAAGTACAGAACCCCCAATTAATAGCATACTTTGTTTTGCCAAGTACTTAAATTGTTTGAGAAGCAGAAAATTAAAGCACTTTAACCAAAGCACCCCATTTTTTGTCCACTTTAAAATTGTGTTTCAAATAATAATTGCCAAATAAAAAATGCGCCTTGATAATTTTCACCCCCTGCGAGCGCATCCTAATGAAAAAATCTTCAATCATAGCCGAACCGACTCCACGTCCGTGAAGTGGAGTCGTTACTACTGTTCCATCGAGCAAAACAATGTCATTTTCAAGAATTTTGTAACAAAGCCCCGCCACAAGATTCGAATCTGTGTCCATAACCAAAAAATGTTTATCCATTTTAGAAATTTCTTTCGGATAGTTTTCTTTGTAAAATAATTTATATATCGAACCCGTTTCGCTAGGCGTAAGTGGCTCTCGCATAGTATATTCTACATTATTTTTATCTTTCAAAATAGAACTTACCACAACGTGTTTTTCTTTCTCCTCGCCTATTTTCAAAATCGTAACTCGTTGTTGGTCTGGCATTTTTGGAAATACCATTTTACTAAAAATCAATTTATCTGTTTCTTTGGTTAAACTTTCTTGTAAATCGGAAAGCTCAATCAATTGAATTGGCTTAATATTAGAGTCTTGCGACATTATTTTGAGCAAAATATCAAAAGCTTCGGCAATAGCAGCTTCTGAATTTTTGAAATAAGTTTCGTTGTAAAAACGATAGCGAACTATTTCGGGATATTGATTTAAGCGATAAAGCTCAAACAATTCGGCAATAGTTTGCTCTTTAGCTACCACATCAGCAAGCGGATTTTTTCTAATCCAATCGGTATAGCGATCTATTGCATTGAACAGAGCAATAGGGAGATAGTACCGTTTTGAAAGCCCTTCAAGATAATTATCCAAAGCCGAAACTAAGGCTTGATAGTGCATCACATTTTCATTTTTCGAGAGTTCTTCTCTAAATGAAATTAAAAGTTTGGTGCTTTCATTTTTGCCAAAAGTTTCAATCATTGCATGAAATATCCAACTAATATTCAAATGTTTATACAAATTTGGATAGTGCGCAATGGTTTTGTTGTAAAAATTATGATACATGGCAATAATAAGCGGGTAAACCGAATTGACTCTTTTCCAGCCAGAAAGGGAGATAACTATCGAACTATCAGAGAAATCAGTCTCAGGAACTACCACATTATTGGGCGAAACAAATCCGGGCAAAACTTGCCGGCGGCTATTGTGCCATGCCTTGTAAAAAGCACTCATTGCTCTAATAAATAACTTTCGCCACACATTGGGCAAATCAATAACGCCCACACTCAACTGAATTTGAGCCAACGAGCGAATTTTTTCCCATGCCGAAACTTCACTCACATAGCGTGCCGACGAAATTCCGATGCGAGGATTGTAGCAACCAAACTGAGTTAAAACCGGCGTTCCGAACGGATGCCCTGCAATAGACAAATATCGCTGAATGGTACGAAGTCCTTCTGGTTCTGTAATTGCCTTGTTTATAGACATTAACAAATCAAAATGCTTGCCTTTGGTGGTATTAATGCTTAGCCTAAAATACATACTTGAGCTATAACTTCTGACTCTCGACACCCAAATCCCTTTTGGTGGAATATCGGAAAGTTTAAAGTTCAAATCGTCGAAAGCTAAAAAAATTGATTGTGCTAAAAAATTATCTATCTTTAATTTTCTTTTCACTTTTTGAATAACTTCTTCGGTAATTCCATCGTCGAAAAGAATAATTTCTTCCCAAGTTTTGTCGCTAAGTGTTTCGGTTTTTTCATCGATGTATTTTTGAAAACCTGTGTAAAGTTTAAAGAAATATTCTTCAGCCAATTTTGCCAAAACAGGTTCGTTTTCCATCAAACGCCAGCTTGCAAATTCGGCGCGTATCGAACTATAATATTTGGGGTAATTTAGCCCAAAATTGTACAAAAGTCTGAAAATATTGTCAAATTGGCTGCGCATATTTTCAGTAGCAGGCCACTCTAATTCATTGCGGTAAGCAAACATACGCTTGCGAAGGGAATCGAGATGTCGCTTGCCAATATTAGTTTTGGCAATTATCATAATCGATTCTTCGTTCAAAAAAGTTTTTCCTGATTTTATAAAGGCTGGAAAAACAGAAGTAAGGTCGGAATCTGGGTCTTTTGAAATTAAAATTCGATAAGCCATTATTCGCAAATCCTCGTCGTTATGGCACGAAAGAGACTCTATTCGTCGGCGAATAACTTCAGCATTATTGCGGTCGTAATCAGGAAAAACAGCTTCAATTTCCGAAAGATTTTTCAATGCAATTTTAGGCTCGCTATGCAAAGCCATTGAAAGTAAGTTGTTTAAAAAAATCAAATCGGTATCGCTTATCGATTTCACAAAAGGTATTTTATCGGGTGCATAAACGTTTCTGTCTTTTGGAATACAAATCTCTGGGTAAAAATCCTTCAGCGGCAAATCAAAACTTTCTTTGCATGGCGAAAAAGCAATCAACTCCGGATTTGCAACCCACAAACGCGGTTGCCTTACCAATCTGCCCAAATCTATAGTATTGTTTTTCATACGATAAACTAAATCACCTATCCTAAATTTGTCGGTATTTGGGTATTTTTCTATTCGTAGAGCTTGTTTTGTTCTAATATTATATAATCCATTCTCATTCAATACTATATCCGTTTCCAAAATACCAATATCGCGATAAAACCAACGCGGAAGGCTTAATTCAACATCGCCCATTTGAAAATAAATATGATTTCGCTTGTAAAGTTTTTTGACAAGCTCTTCATAATTTTGCTCTATTACTTTTCTTTTGAAAGACCCTTTAGCAGTTAATTCGCCATGCTCTTCTGTGAAATCTCTATCTAAAACAGTAAAATTGATAACTCGCTCATAAGGTGCTAGTTCCTTGTTGGCACTGCTTACTATTTGGTGAAAATACTCCGAACGATTCTCTTCAGAACCCATTGATTTTAAGATAGTTTCGTTCAAATCAGGAACAATGAGCAATACGTTATAAGGCTTTGCATCTCCTACCACAAACGTACTTTTTATTCCAGGAACTCCCGAAAACCGTTTTTCAATCATTCCTGGTGCAACGGTTTGCCCTTTATCGTTTTTGTAAATGTCTTTTACTCTATCAATTATCTCGTGATGCCCATCGTGCCTAATCTTAAAAACATCGCCAGTTTTCAACCAATAATCTTCTTCGTGTGGGTAAGGAATTACTTGGTCAGGTTGTGCATCTTCCAGATATTTAGCGAGATAGTGTCCTTTTAGCTCGAGTTCATTCTCTTCGCCCAAGCGTGTAGTTATTCCAGGAAGTGGAATTCCGGTGGAGTTTTCGATGTAATTTCCGGGCGGAGTCATAGTAATTCCGCCAGTTGCCTCGGTCATTCCAAAGCCACTGCACAATTCTACACCATAGTTTTGAAAAAACCTGAAAATTTTTGGGTCAAGATAACCTGCTGCCGACAATCCCCAATGTAAATTTTTACCGATAATCTTTTTTACTACTTCATGCTTTTTTGTTTCAGAATCTAAATTTTCTATCCTTTTTATACATTCGTCGTACAATTGAACCCAACGTATTGGAACACTGATAAATATACTTGGATTTAGCTCTGGAAAAAGTTTGAGTAATGTAGCCGAAGAAGCATTTCCTGCAAAAGTGTAAGTTGCACTCCAATAGATACTTCCGGTAAGTTCTAAATATCTGCCAAACGTATGAAACAGTGGCAAGAAACATAAAAATGTTTCTTTTTTTCCAACTTTTGGCAAAGCAGCTGCTCGTGCAAAACGCTTACTTACAATATTATAGATAGAAAACGAAACTCCTTTGGGCATTCCTGTACTACCCGAAGTAAACATAGTAGTAGCTACCTGATTATTTTTTTTACGCTTACGCTTCGATAAAATAGAATCGGTTTCCTTAATTGAAAATTTCTTACACTCTTTGCCTAAATAAAAATCGGCTTTTGCGTTGTTTTCAAGTTCTGGAATGGTAACTACTATTTTAATGTTTTTTCCAGTCATTTCAATGGCTTGTGTTACCACTTTAAGACGCTCCATTGTGTCGGTTACTACAAAACTAATATTCAGTGTTTCAAATATATATGCAAGTATATCGGCAGTAAAATGAACGTTCAAAGGTGTGTTGAAAATGTCGAAAGCAAGACAAGCCAAATCAATGGAAGCTCCTTCGATGCTGTTATTCAAATAAATAGCAACCCTTGGTGATTCTAATTGATTAGAATAAAAAAATGCAGCAATTTCTTTTAAATGTTGAAATACTTGCCTATAAGTCCATGCCGAAATATTTTCTTCCGACATATCTCTAAATAACACTTTATCAGGGTGTTTATCTACTCTCTGCATTAACATATCAAGGAAATTATAATCTGTTTTTTGCATAATGCCAAAAACAGTTTCAGCCCATTTGTTTCTGTTTTCTGCTGTTTCGAGAGCCGTTAAAAAATCGGAAGTTCGGGTTTTATCGAGAAAATTAAACCATGTTTCTTTGCTAATTTCATCTGAATGTAATAATTCTATTGCTTTGTTTAAGAATGAATTAGCATCTTTAATTTGATTCAAATCTAAATTTTCTTTTTGAAGAAAATCAGAAAATATTTTTGTATTCATCTTGTTCTTTTTTTGATTAGAATTATAAAAGCAAGCATTGTGCTGAAATGTTTTTAAGCAATTTCGAGCAACATTTTTACGTCACAGCCACTGTGCCCTGTATCACCCAAGTAGTTGTTTATTTCTTTAAATCCATACTTTTTGTATAAAGTTTGCGCTGCCGCCATATTACTAATGGTTTCGAGATATATTTTACTAAAATTGAATTTTTTAGCTTTTTCTAACGACAAGTCGATTAATTTTTTACCAATTTTTAAACCTCTTGCCTTTTTTAAAAGGTACATACGCTGAAGCTCGCAAATAGTTGAATCATTAGCCATTAGTTGCTTTATTCCACAACCGCCGACTAGTTCGCCATCCAAAATAGCCACAAAATAAATAGAATTTGGCTCTAAATACTGCTCATACATATAATTAACTTTAGGATCGCCAAGCATTGTAGTTTTAGGGTCAGCTCCATATTCGGTTAAAACTTCTTTTATTATTGAAGCTATTTGGGGATTATCGTTTTTTTCTATTATTCTTATTTCTAGCATATTAGCTTATTTTATGTTTTATATTTTCAAAAAAAAAAAACGATTCTTTTTTTAAATAAAATACTGATTTCTAATTAATTAAATTGGTACATGACTTAAAGCTTTCCAATTTTAGAATCACACAAATATACTAAATCATTTTCATTCAAAAAATGAAATTTTAGGAAATTAATGCAATAAATATAAAATAAAACAACATTGTATTGCATTTTAAATGTTTACTGCTATTTTTGTAAGTTCCAATTTGAATGGAATTGGTATTAAGATATGAAAATATAATAACAGACTCACAAAAAATGATATTAATTTATTTAATTATTGGCGCAACGGTATATGTTTCGTACCAAGCGTTTGAAGATAAACGCTTATTTAGCAAGCTTTTGTACAATCCGTACATTGTAAATAAGGATAAGCAATATTATCGTTTATTGTCGCACACATTGGTTCATTCCGATTGGGGACATTTGATTTTCAATATGTTAACTTTGTATTTTTTTGCTGAAACAAGTTATAATTATTTGAATTCTTACATAGGAAAAGGAGCTTTTTTCTTTATGCTTTTGTATGTGGCAGGCGCGGCGGTGGCTTCTTTGCCGTCTTTATTTCAGCACAAAAATCATAGTTGGTACAACGCAGTGGGTGCATCAGGTGCTGTTTCGGCAGTGCTATTTTCTACCATTTTTTTCGATCCATGGGTAGGCATTATGTTTTTTTTCATTCCTGTTCCAATTCCGGGTTTTGTTTTCGGACTTATTTACTTGGTAGCATCGAGTTATATGAATAAAAAAGGTGGTGATAATGTTGCCCATGAAGCACATATAGCTGGAGGAATTTTTGGTTTTCTATTTCCAATGCTTATAAAACCAGAATTATATCAGGTATTTTTAGCTCAATTACTATCGTAAATTTTTATCGAAAAATGAACAAAGCTATTTTTTTAGATAGAGATGGTGTAATAAACAGCGACATAGGACTTTACTATGTTTACAAACCCGAAGATTTTAAAATTAATGAGGGAATAATCGAAAGTTTGAAAAAATTTCAATCTGCAGATTATTTGCTCATTATCATTTCAAATCAAGGAGGAATAGCAAAAGGAGAATATTCTAAAGCAGAAGTAGAGCTAGTTCACAACAAAATGCTGTCTATTTTTGCCGAAAATGGTATTTCTATCAAAGAAATTTATTTTTGCCCACACCACTCAAGTGTAGAAAAATGTATTTGCAGAAAGCCTGATTCTCAAATGCTTGAAAAAGCTATCGCGCGTTTTGGAATCAATACAGAAGTGTCATTTTTTATTGGCGACTCAGAAAGAGATATAAAAGCTGCAAAAAAAGTAAAATTAAATGCCTTAAAAATTGATTCAAACCAAAATATTTCAGATATTTGCATTCAAATAATTAGCAATCTTTGTTAGTTTATTTAAGCACAATTTTATAAATAAGAGACCATTTTAAAAACATAAAAAATTGTTGTATTTTAATTTAAATGGACAATATTATCCTGATAATGAGCTAGTTTTGGGAGTACGAAATAGAGCATTTCGTTATGGTGATGCGCTTTTTGAAAGTATGCACTCCAACGGAATGAACGTATATTTTTTCGAAAAACACTTTGCTCGCCTCTCAACCGGAATGAAAATGCTAAAAATGGAAATTCCTTATTCTTTTTCAAAAGTTTTCTTGGAAAATGAAATTGAAGGAACTTTGCACAAAAATAGGCTTTTCCAGGGAGCGCGCGTGCGCTTGATGGTTTTCAGAAATGGAGGAGGTTTGTATTCGCCCGAAACAAATAAAATTTCGTATCTAATTGAAGTAGAGAAACTTGACACTGACACTTACGATTTAAACACCAAAGGCTTAATTATCGACATTTACAAAGAAGCAAGAATTGCAAGAAGCTCATTTTCAAACCTTAAAACGGCTAATTCGCTGCCTTATATTTTGGCGGCTATTTACCGCGATGAAAATAAGCTCGACGAGTGCGTTTTGCTCAATGAAGCCGACGAATTAGTAGAAGGAACCGGCTCTAATGTTTTTTTAGTATGGAAAGAATCTCTTTTTACGCCAAATTTGGCTTCTGGCTGCGTAGCAGGTGTTATGCGCCATCAAATTTTATCGATAGCCAAAGAGCTGAATATGAGAATTATAACTGATTTCAAACTTACCGAAAAAGAGCTAAATGCCTGCGATGAAGTATTTTTTACAAATGCTGTAAAGGGAATTCGCTGGGCTGTTGCTTATAAAAATAAACGGTATTTTAATCGTTTCAGCCGTATTTTTCATAATAAACTAATTGAAATTCAATAAAATATCTTCTTCTCTAAAGTCATAGTTTCCTAAAAAAACTATTCTTTGTAGGCAACAATAACGTAATATTTCCACAAATTTTTTTTAAGGGCTTTGTATTGATAATAACCACTTCGATAGTGATGTTTTGCAAATCTAGAAACTTTGGGATTGAAAAAATTATAGGTTTCTGAAAATATTGCGCCTAAAAAAGCAGCATAATACATTCTTTTTGCACTTTTTTCAATTTTTTGTGTAAAATCTTCGGCTATGCGTATTTTGTAACCTTCTTTTTCGAGTTTTTCAATAAATTTATTGGTATTTAATAGCTCCGAAATACTCCAAGTTTGTATCCATTTTTTTACCCAATTATTTTTATCTATCTGATTCTCGCTAGTCAAAAAAAAGTCGCTTAAAATTAATCGTCCTCCTTTTTTCAAAACGCGGTAGCTTTCGGCAATAAATAAGTTATAATTAGTTGAATGCGAAATACTTTCGCAAGCCCAAACTGCATCAAAGCTTTCATTTTCAAAGCTCGTTTGACTGTAATCCATCAATAAAAAATTGACTTTGCTTTCTAGTTTTTTTTCGTGTGCCCTTGCTGTTGCAAACTTTAATTGCTTTTCGCTAAGCGTTATTCCGGTAACTTCAACCTCCTTATTTAAAGCCAAATACATTGCAGCCCCACCTACTCCACAACCCGCATCAAGTATTTTTTCGTGGTCGGTAATTTTACCCAAATTCATCAACACTTTATTCGTATTTACTAAGGCTTCGCTAAAATTAGTTACCCCTTTTTCGTAAATACCATAATGAAGCGATAAGCTTTTTTTCAAATTCCACCATTTTTCATAATGAATTTGAGTTGTATTGTAATATTCGGCTACACTGTTGGTATTAAACATATTAGTCTTAAAAAAAAAGATTAAAATTATAAGAAAGTCGCTAAAATTAAGCCCAGCAAGGATTTAGCCTCCTCGAAGCACTTAACTCTGGCAACATTGGAATATAACAAACCCCAAATTGTCTATTTGTTTTAGTTTTGTGGTTTAAAAACTTCTGAAAATTTATTTTTAAAATACTCAAATAAAATACATTAAATCAATTTTCAGAAGCTTTTTTGAAAAAAATTAATCCTGTTTTTTTTGCTCTTTTGCCCAAGTATCGCGCAAAGCTACTGTTCTGTTAAAAACCAGATTTTCGGGCGTAGCATCGTTATCGAGGCAAAAATAACCTAAACGCTCAAATTGATAGCGGTCTTCCACTTTTGCTTCTACCAAGATTGGCTCTAATTTGCAGTTTTTGAGCACTTGCAGCGAATCGGGATTAAGCGAATCTAAAAAGTTTTTACCCTCAGCATCAGGAGCTTCGTCGCTAAAGAGTCGGTCGTAAAGTCGCACTTCGGCATTGAGAGCATGCTGTGCCGAAACCCAATGCAAAGTGCCTTTTACTTTGCGTCCGTCTGGCGATTTTCCACCTTTTGAAAGCGGGTCGTAAATACATTCCAATTGAATTACATTGCCCGTTTCGTCTTTAATAACATCGGTGCAAGTAATAAAATAGGCATAACGCAAACGCACTTCGCCGCCTTTGGTTAAACGGAAATACTTTTTAGGAGCATCTTCCATAAAATCTTCGTGTTCGATGTAAAGTTCGCGCGAAAAAGGAATTTGTCGAGTTCCAGCAGCTTCATCTTCGGGGTTGTTTACCGCTTCTAGCCATTCGGTTGCGTCTTCTGGATAATTGGTAATCACTACTTTAAGAGGATTCAAAACTCCCATAACACGCAAAGCCTGCTTGTTCAAATCTTCGCGTATGCTGTGCTCCAAAAGTGCCACATCAATAACGTTATTTCGCTTTGCAATGCCAATAATATCGGCAAAGTTGCGAATAGAAGCCGGAGTATAACCTCGGCGGCGCAAGCCCGAAATGGTTGGCATTCGTGGGTCGTTCCAGCCGCTAACTAGGTTTTCCTTAACTAGTTGCAGCAATTTGCGCTTACTCATAACGGTATAGTTCAAGTTCAAACGCGCAAATTCAATTTGTCGAGGTCTATATTCAGTTTCAATGATATTGTCCAAACACCAATCGTAAAGCGGGCGATGCACCTCAAACTC
>JAIFNL010000060.1 GCA_020047755.1 Bacteroidota bacterium | reverse complement strand
TTACAAAGAGCGTGTAGCAACTTACAAAGAGCGTGTAGCAGCTTACAAAATGCGTGTAGCAACTTACAAAGAGCGTGTAGCAACTTACAAAATGCGTGTAGCAACTTACAAAGAGCGTGTAGCAACTTACAAAGAGCGTGTAGCAACTTACAAAATGCGTGTAGCAACTTACAAAATGCGTGTAGCAACTTACAAAGAGCGTGTAGCAACTTACAAAATGCGTGTAGCAACTTACAAAGGACGTGTAGTAACTTACAAAGAGCGTGTAGCAACTTACAAAATGCGTGTAGCAACTTACAAAATGCTTTAAATTTGTTTCTTTTCTGTTTTTCCAAAAAATTCTTCCGCAAGCCCTCATTTTGCTCGAAAGTTGAATGCAAATAAGGCAACTACAATTGCTCAAAGGCTTTCAAAAAAAAAAGCGAACTAACCTAAATTAGTTCGCTTTTATAGTATATATTCAATTTTGAAATAAATTCAAAACCAAAAACAGAATGTTATTCTTTAATAAATTTATTTACAAAAATAGCTCCTTCGGTAGTAGTAACTTTTACAAAGTAAATACCTTTTTCTAAACCTTCAACATCAATACTTGTTTGGTTATTAACTGCCGAAAGAGTTACAATTTCTTGTCCGGCTAAGTTAGTAAGAGCAATAAATTTGATGTTTTCGCCTGCTACGTTCAAAACACTTGTGGCAGGGTTTGGAAATAAACGAATCGAATTAGCAACAGCAGTTTCTACGCCAGTAGATGGATCCACTTTGTACGATTGTTCTGTAGATGTAGTTGTTGCGCTTTTAGCATCGGTAGCAACTACCACATAGTAAACCATTGTATTTGCAGCCTGTGCAGGAATAGCCGTTTTGGTAATGTATTGAGGAGCTACTTTTGCATTGTTCAGTGCCATTTCGATAGTACCGCCAGTATAACTACCAGTTGCTGTTCCCCATTTCAAATTAACCGAAGCTAAATTACCTTCGTTATCACTTACTGTTGCAGTAACTAAAACGGATTGAGTAGAAGTAGGAGCGGTTGGGTTTGTGGCAACATTAGTAACCTCTGGAGCAGTGTTTGCATCGGCAGCTACGGTATAAGATTTTTCATCGCTTGTTGTTGTTGCGCTTTTAGCATCGGTAGCAACTACCACATAGTAAACGGTTGTGTTTTCAACTTGCGTAGCAACGTTCAAATTCATTTTGATAGTACCTCCAGTATATTCGCCGGTTTTGGTTCCCCATTTCAAATTAACCGAAGTCAAATTATTTTCGGAATCGCTTACGCTTGCAGTAATCAAAACAGTTTCGCTCGATGTAGGAGCGGTTGTAGGTACGCTTACATTGCTCACAGCAGGAGCAGTATTTGGGTCGGCAGCTACGGTATAAGATTTCTCCTCGCTTGTTGTTGAAGCGTCTTTAGCATCGGTAGCAACTACCACATAATAAACAGTTGTATTTTAGCAACGTTCAAATTCATTTTGATAGTACCTCCAGTATATTCGCCGGTTTTGGTTCCCCATTTCAAATTAACCGAAGTCAAATTATTTTCAGCATCTGTTACGCTAGCTGTAATTGCAACAGTTTCGCTCGATGTAGGAGCGGTTGTAGGTACGCTTACATTGCTCACAGCAGGAGCAGTGTTTGGGTTAACTACTCCACTAAATGAAATTTTACTTGTATTGGCACCAGTTGAGCTTAAATCAACCTCTTCTGTATAAGAACCAACAGCTAAGCCAGCTTTTAAGCGGGCAAAAATTGTTTTATTTAAAATACCCATTTCTGGTGCGATATTGAGCGTAGCAGCTTCGGCTGTAAATGGATTGTTTGAATAGGATAACTCATAATTTGCAGGTAATGCTATCTCAACATTGCCAGATAAGTTAGAACCTCCAATTAACAATTCTTTTGCTTCAGAGGGACCACTTCCATCAAAATAACTAAAATCGGTTAGTTTTTGAGGAGTTGAAGACAATAAAATTGGTATTCCGGTTGTTACATTAATTGTCAAATCATCTACTGCATATATTCCGTCTGAACCGAAATCGTCTTTATCTGACCATCTAATCCATAAATTGGTACCAGAAGCCCAAGGCTGATTTGTTAAAGTAGCCGATATAGCTACTCTGTTTGCAGGTAAATTTCCATCTACTTTGGCAGCAGTAGTTGTAGTAGTAAGTATTTCATTCAAATCTAAGGTACTTACGGCTACCCATGTAGCAGCAGCATCATTTAAGCTTGTCGCATTTAAGCTATATTCAAACTTTACTTTTTCATTTACCGTAGCATTACTACCTGATTTCCATTGCTCAAAAAAAGCATTAATAGCAATAGTAATAATAATTTCGTTGGTATTATTAGTAAAACTAGTTCCATACATAGGCATTGTACTTCCAGAGGCTAAAGAACCCAATGCTCTATCTGTAACAAGATTTGTGCCTGCAATTCCAACATTATCAACTGAGCCTGAACTATATGAGCCATCGGTAGCAACTAACGGTAATACTTCACCAATAAGACCTGATCCTGCATAACGCAAACCAGACCATCCGCTAAGGTGAGTAGTGCCTGTTCCCATGGCATCAAAATTTTCGCTATATGCTTTATTGCCAGCGGTAAAAGTATATGCTTGACTAAAAACCAAGTTAACACTTGTAATCAATACAATTAATAATAAAAATTTTTTCATAAAAATTATAGTTAAAATGTAAAAAAAATAAAGAAAATAAAAAAGCCAAAACCTTAGCTATTGCAAAAGATTTTGGCTTACAAAGTTAGTTTTTATTTAGCAATACGCAAATCGATTTGCCTAAAATTATGTTAAATTTATAAACTATGCAGCAAAACCAGAAGCCGTAGCACTGTTCTATGCTGTATAGCATATTTTATTTCAATTAGCCATCGCTTATTGTTAAGCAAATCAGTAGAAATAAACGATTTTTTCTTTTTTTGCAAAATTGTAAATCAATCAAAAAAAAGAATAAATCGAGAACTATTCGATGGCGCAACAAACAGCTAACTTTAAATGAAAGTTAGCTAAATTTGATTATTTTCCTATTTTTGGGTAGTAAAATAATAATTTAATAAAATAGCAATTTAACAATTTAACAATTTAACAATAATCGTTGCTTATTGCCAACTTTCGATGTGAATTTGTCCGGGTTCTTTTTTTGTGTGCTCCACAAAACCTTCGCTGTTCAAAACCGTTTTCATCGCTTCTACCATTCGTGGGTTTCCACAAAGGAAGATGTGTGTGTTATCGGGTTTTAGCTCCGAGCCAAACGCTTTGTCGATGGTTTTATCTGACCAAATGTCTTGTACAAATTTGGTAAGACCATTCCATTTTGCAGCTTCTTTTTGTGGCTCCAAAATAGTAGGAAGGTATTTCAATTTACTAGTCAAGCTTTCGAGCAAAACCAATTCTGATGAATATCCCAAATCCCATGAGTTGGCAGCACCATGCAAAACAGCTATTTTTCCGGTACGTGTTCCGAGTGCATCGGAGCGAAGCATACTCATATAAGGAGCTACGCCAGTGCCAGTTGCAACAAGTACTACGTTTTGGTCAGGAGCAACTTGGTCGAGGGTAAACATACCAACAGCTTTTTTGCCAAGTTCTATTTTATCGCCAATATTAAGGGCAAACAAACGAGGAGTTAAAGCTCCCGAACGTACCAAAGTAATGTAAAATTCGATAAATTCGTTGTTTTTAGATGACGAAGCAATGGAATAAACGCGTTTGATGAGTTTGTCTGGTTCTACTTCTTCGGCATCAGGTTCTGAGCCTTCTACTCTAGGCGCCGAACCAGGCAAACCAAGGGCAGCAAATTGCCCTGCACTAAATTGTGGCAAGTCCCAACCATCAGGTGCTATCCTGAATATTTTCATGGTAGGCGACACTTGCATTATATGTGTTACTATTGCATTCATGTAAAGTATAATTATGAGTTATAAAATTGTTTTATCTTTAGTTATAATACTTTGTTATCTATTAAGTAAGTTTTTGAAAATTAAGATATTGAACTTTCTTATTGTTAAAGTATATTTTTTGCAAATATCTTAAATTTTCAATAATTACACAACTATTTGTACAAGTTATTTTTTTTGCGATAATTTTTGCAATGGGTTTCGTGCAAAATATATGAAATTGCCTTTCGAAATACATAGTGTCTAACAGCCTAACCGACAGACCGACAAGTCGGTCGAACGGTTTTTATTTTTTAAAATTTTCAAAAATTAAAGAGTTTTCTTTCAAACACTACATAGAAAAAGATTGAGCTATTGTTTTTGGCTATAAAAATAGAAAAAAAAGGCTCTTATTTTTGTTGGTTTGTGTTTTTTTATGAAAATATAGAGTCTTGCAAATATTTTTTTTAGATTTTAACAAAAAAAAACTTTTTTTTAACAACCTCCAAGTTGCTAGAAAATACAAGCCTTTTTGTTGATATTTTGTAATTTCCGAACCGAGAGCTTAATTTATAGATGTTGATTCTAAGATAATTAGACGAAAATAATATATATTCTGAATACATTTAGAGGCTTTTATTAAAAAAGTATAAGCTGTTATGGAAACAAAAAAATAGATTCAAAAAAAAAAAATATATAGCAAATGCTTATATTTAAAGCATTTTTATTTGTTTTAATAAAGAATTACTATATATTTGCATTAAAATAGTTAATAATATTAACCTTTAAAAAAGTTTTCTATGAACAAAGCACAACTTATCGATGCAATCGCAGCCGAAGCAGAATTGTCAAAAACAGATGCAAGAAAAGCCCTCGATGCATTTATTAAAACAACTTCAGACTCGTTAAAAACGGGAGATAGAGTAGCCCTTGTTGGATTTGGTTCTTTTTCAGTTACCAAAAGAGATGCTCGTACAGGAAGAAATCCTCAATCAGGTAAAGAAATTCAAATTCCTGCTAAAAACGTAGTGAAATTCAAGCCAGGAAGCGACCTAACTGATTCAGTACAATAACTTTTTTTAGAGAAACTAATGAGAGCTTCTAAAAACTAGTTTTTTTAGGTGAGTTTTGATTTTAAAGCCATCGTTTATTGTGTAAATGGAGGTTTTGAAGTTGAAATTCAACCTCTACAAAGGTAGCTTTTTAGAAACATCAAAAAATGGCTTAGCCAGTAAATTTTCTCTGTATAAAAAACAGCAAGCTTCTAATGTTCAAAAAAAACATTAGAGGCTTTTCTTGTTTTAGGTACAAAAAAATGGCAATTAAATTAAAATAAGTAAACAATTTGAATTAGTTTATATTAAAATCTTTATTTTTTTTCTTTGTGTTCTTCTTCGTGTACTTTGTGGTTAATTGGAATAATTATCAACCACGAAGAACACAAAGTTAAATTACAAAGAACACAAAGAAAAGTATAAACTAATTTTGAAAACTTACTTAAATTTACGCTGAAAAAGTATTTTGAACCATTTCAATTCAAATAAATTAGGAAATTTGAAAAAAAAACAATAGTATTGCAATTTGAAAAAAATGAATTATAAATAATAGAACTAGCTTGCTCGATGCCGAAAACGCAAGCTAATTTTAAAACAAACACACTAAGTATGTTGAATGGAATAAGTTTAGGAATAGGTATAACTTTGGGGTTTTTAATTGTAGTGATTTGCCTTACAGCACTTTACTTCTTGATTGCTTTTTTGTACAAATACTCTATGCAGCGCGACTTTTCGGTAGAATTGTTCCGTATTTATCACTCCGAGCTTTTGAGGCAAGAGCGTTTTGAGGAAATTGGCGAAATAAATAAAATTATAGCTGGTTTTGAAAAAAACGAACGACCAAAAGAATTGCTACAAAAATATAAAGTAGATGTGGATAGTTATTTTTATTGGGAACCAACCTACGATGGTGGCGAACGCCTTGTATTTAGGCACGATAAGCGTATTATAAAAAAACAATCCTATAAACTCAATCGCCAGTCTTAGTTCTTTTTTTTTTAACTTCTAAAAAAAAGAACTAGGACTTAGAGTTATAAAAACAGCGGTTTTCTACAAAGCACCTATGTTGCCTTTGTTGCTGGCTTTACCTTTAGCTGGCGAATCTTTTCTCAAATTGTAATTTCCTTGCGAAGCATCAATAAAATAAGGATTTGCGCCTATAATATTGGTTCCATTGTCTTCGACACCAAATTTCGCAGGATTTTCTTGAATGAGCGAATATGAAAAAGAAGGAGCACTTTCGCCATTGAAAAAGAAGCTATTTGAATTATTCCAAACAATCGTATTTTCTATCTTTGGGCTCGAATTGGTGTTGCATTCTATTCCGTACTCATTTTCGGTAATTGTATTATTTTTAACTATGGGCGACGAATTTTCTTTGCAATTAATACCCGACCAACTGTAAGTAATCACACAATTACTAATCGTTGGGCTCGATTTATAGCACGAGATGGCTCCCGTAGCGTTGTCGCCACTTACAATGCTTCGTATATACATCGAATGTTCTATGTTGCAATAAGATAGCACGCTCGAATTTGTTCGGTCGGCTATTTGAATTACTCCCCAGTTGCCGTAAGTTTCTTTGCGAGTGAACGTAATTTCTGAGCCTTTTTTGCCTTTTGCAAGCAAAACTCCATTTATTCGCAAAAATCCCATACTAAAATCGCTTTCGGGATAATCTCTTTGTTCGCCTCCGGTTTTGAACTTTACTACAACTCCGGGTTTTATTTTTAGAGTTTTCCCTACTTCTACAATAGCTTCACCTTCAATAATGTAAGGCGAACCTGATTTTTTCCAAGTTCCGGAAATGTAGTCTCCATTTTTAATAACTGTTTGGGCATTGCTTATTTGATAAATAAACAAAACCGCCATTAGTAAACTAATTTTGTTCATAGCTTTATGGTTTTGAGTAATAAGAAATAGTATTAAATTAATAATTAGTAAAATGTAAAAGTTCATTTTTGAGCTATCTTTTTCTTAAAAATAGGTTTGTTTATAAATTCAAATTAACTAGCACCGTCCTTTAGGGCGGTGTAAAAAAACAGTAGAAAATTTGGGCTTTAGCCCTTACTCTAAACGTTTGGGCTAAAGCCCAGATACATATTTGTTTATTTACTACGGCATAAATGCCGTAGCTAGT
>JAIFNL010000219.1 GCA_020047755.1 Bacteroidota bacterium | reverse complement strand
ACAAAAATTGAAAATTGAAAATTAACTATCTAAAATACGTTGAAGTAAATCCGGTAAAATGGGATAAGTGCATAAATACCTCTTTCAATGGAGTAATTTACGCTTATTCGTGGTATTTGAATATTGTTTGCGACGAGTGGGACGCCTTGGTTTTAGACGATTACAAAGCCGTAATGCCACTTACTCACAAGAAGAAATTTGGATTGAATTATCTTTTACAACCTTTTTTCACACAGCAATTGGGTGTTTTTTCTACCGAAAAACTTAGCTCCGACCTTGTAGAAGAGTTCTTAAAACATATTCCTCGAAAATATTTGTTTGTAGAAATTAACTTAAATATTTTCAACAAACTAAAGCCTGTTCAGGGTTTAAAGTACGACTACTATCCAACGCATCAGCTCGATTTAATCAATAGTTATGAATTGATATACAAATCGTATTCTACCAACACACAGCGAAATTTGAAAGAAGCGAAAGCCAAGAAAGTAAGTGTTATCAATTCGCTAACAATAAATGAGTTTGTCGATTTTGTACGTCAAAACTTAAAATCAAAACTCACGCTTTTTTCTGAAAACGAATACACCACTTTGCGAATGCTCTGTTCGATGCTAATCAGATACAAAGCAGGCGAAATGTATGCCGCCTATACTTCTGAAAATGAACTTTGTGCCGTTTCATTGTTTGCCTACGCGCACAACAAAAGCATTTATTTGATGGGAGCTTCGAGTGTGGAAGGCTTTGAAAGCAAGGCAATGTTTTTGATTATCGATTATTTTATTCAAAAAAATTCAGAACACAATTCTACTCTCGATTTTGAAGGTTCGAGAATAGAAGGAATTGCGCGTTTTTACAAAGGATTTGGAGCTAGAGAAGTAAATTATCCGGTAGTTAAGCGAAACGCATTTCCGCTGTTTTTTAATTTAGCACGAAAAATTACGGCAAAACTTAAAGCAAATAAAAGCTAGTGTAAGAACGATTTAGTGTTTGAAAAGAGAACTCGCAACTATTTTGAATAAACACTTACAAGTTTCCTTTCAAACACCAAATATCTAAAAATCAATTCTACCTAGTGTTTGAAAGAAAACTCATCATTTTTTGAAAATTATAAAGAAACAAAAACCGTTCGACCGACTTGTCGGTCTGTCGGTTAGCAAATCATCGGACAGACCGGACAAGCCGGTCGAACCGATTTTGCGTAGTTTTCTTTCAAACACTATCTATTAAAAACAATACAGAACAACGATGTTCTCTAATTTTTAGTAATAATAGTTTGCGTTGGATAAGCAAAATGCAAATCGTTTTCGGAAAATACTTTGAGAATATCCAAATTAACAATCGAGCTTACTGCAATGTAATCCACGCAAGGCTTTATGTAGTAAATGATTGAAAGCGTGAGCGAATAAGCAGCAAAATTAGTAAAACCCACCGAGCGTTTCTCTTCTAACTCGTTGGTATGTTTATCTATAACTAAGTTCACCAATTCTATGGCTTTTTCGAGTTTATCATGAGCCGTTTCGTAAGTAAGCCCCAAATCTAAGGTTGTTTTTCGGCTAGGCTCAAGCGAAATATTTTCAATCGACATGCTAGTAAAAAATTGGTTGGGAATGGTAACTCTTCGCCCAGCCAATGTGCGCAAACGAGTGCTTCTAATGCCTATTTCTTCTACTACTCCGTCAAAACCATCTATCACAATTCTATCTTTTACCTGAAAAGGTTTGTCTAAAAAAACAGTTAATCCGCCAAATAAATTTGCCATCCAATCTTTTGCTGCCATTGCCAAAGCCAAACCACCAATTCCAAGCCCAGCAATCACAGCACCCACATCGTAGCCAGCATTGTTCAAGCCTACAACCAAGGCAATAGTCCAAATGGTAACGGTTATTGTTTTGCGAATAATAGGCAGCAACTGGTCGTCTAAATTACTTTCGCTATTAGATACAATTGGCACCAGATATTCTTCCACCAACGCATCGAACATGCGCACCAAAAGCCATGCAACATCAAAAACTATTAAAGTAAAAATGACATGCTCAATAAAAATTTCAGTGTCTTTCGGGAAAGTCAGCTTGCCTATTCCATACCAAAATGAAAAAATAAAAACAGAAAAAATAATTGGCTCCTCAAACATATCGATTAAAATATCATCGAGCTTAGTTTTTGTTTTCTTTGCTGCCGATTTGAGAAAACGCCCAATAACCCAATAAATTATTTTTCCCACAATTACACCTGCTCCTATAATAAGCAATGCAATGAGCCAAGAGCCAATAGTATTGGAATAATACGTTTGTTCTAAAACATGTTTCATAAATTTCGATTTTTTTTTATATTTAGTGTTTGAAATTCTTTTAAATTTTAAAGCATGACAAAATTAAGGAAAAAGATTAATTTTTGAAAACAGTTTTTGAAAAATTATTCGCTTGATACACGCCTTAAAAAAAAAATACTTAGCTCAAACTTACTCTTTCATGCTAGCAAACCAACGCTTTGTTGCTAAAATGCTTGGTATTAAACACGTTTGATGTGTTCCCGATGCAAAAGGATTTATCAGCCTTGCATTGCTTACTCCTTTTGAAACAAAATAATCAAGTGCTTTTTCCGAATTGCCCATAGGCACGGTAATGTCGCCATCGCAATGGCACATTTGTATAGGCGCAACCGGAATCCAGTTGTATAAATCGTTCTCTTTCAGTGCTTCGATGAATTTCGTATTCGTTTTGTTTTTCAAATTGAGGTATTCCTCATCGGTTAAAATATCGGAAGGAATAGCAGGCATGGCATTGTTCACATCGGTTACTGTATTTTTATGGTTGCCATCGAAAAAAGGCAACAAAGTTGTGCTGTATGGGCTTTTGAAAATACTGCTTATGTTTGAATAAATTCCATAAACACTATTGTATGAAAATAAAACATACGGCAAAAATATAGGCGAAGGAAATGCTTCTTTCTTGAATAAAATATCCGTCATAATGCCCGAAACATCATAAGGTCCGGCAAGAGAAGCGTTGGCGGTAACTGTAAATTCGTTGGTATAGTTTGCTTCTATCTCTTTGTGCGTAGCCATCGAAGCGTGTCCGCCTTGCGAATAGCCCATCAAAAAAAGTTGTTCGTTGAGCGAAATACTTTTCTCTTTGCAAAATTCTTTGGCTGCTCTAATCATATCTATCGTGCAGCTTGCTTCCGACTTTGCGTGCATATAAGGGTGTAAACCAACACCATCGCCTAAGCCCAAATAGTCGGGGATACACACCGCGTAGCCTTCGGTAGCAAACACCATGCCTACTTCAAAGCCCGAATTGTAAACCAAATGCGAAGGCACCGACAATTTATTCAATTCCGTGCCATGGTTGAAACTCACCAAAGGCACAGCTACATTGATGTTTTTAGGAATAGCAATCAAGCCAGAAGCTACTGTTTCTTCGCCCGAAGGAGTTATGGTTTCGTATTTGATTTTGTACAACTCAACTGCATATTGGTAATTTACAGAATCTTGAACGCCTAAAAAACCAAAAACTAACTTCATATCGTCGATGGTTTTATAGGCAAGAAAGGAGCTTGACACGATTTGTCCGCGCTCAAAAACATGTGGTGTTTCAACAGTATCCTTTGAACATGAATAGATTGTAAGAAACAGAATGGAAATAAATAGATTTTTTTTCATTTTTAAAAATATAAAATTATCAATACCAACAATTTAGCAAAATAGAATAATTGCGAAGATACTCAAAATTTGAATATTCATGAAATAATATACAATTTATTTTAAGGTTTTCGGTAAAACAAAAAACCTTGAAATTAGTTCAATTTCAAGGTTTCTTTATTTTCAGATGCTATTTTAAACTAAATTTTTAGAAGTATTTTGAGCCTCTGTAACAAAATGCGAGCGATAAAACAATAAAACAGAAACTACACCTACCGAAATAGCGGAGTCGGCAATGTTAAAAACGGGTCGAAAAAACTCAAAATAATCGCCACCCCAAAATGGAAACCATTCAGGGTAATGCCCTTTAAGTATTGGAAAATAGAACATATCTACCACTTTGCCAAATAGAAAGTTGTCGTATCCACTGCCCATGCTTACTGTTGTAGCTACTTCGCCCCAAGCAATGCTTTCGGTAAAAAACAAACCGTAAAATGCACTATCAATCATATTTCCAACAGCACCAGCAAAGATAAGCGCAATGCTTAACACCAAACCAGTTGATACTTTGTTTTTAATCAAACTATTAACATACCACCCCAAAAAGCCGATAGCTACCAAACGAAACAAACTCAAAAACAATTTGCCCATTCGTCCTCCAAACGACATTCCAAATGCCATGCCTTCATTTTCAATAAAATGGATTCTAAACCATTCGGTTACTCTATATTCTTCACCTAAAAACATGTTTGTTTTAATCCAAACTTTAAGAAGTTGGTCTAAAACAAGAACTACCAAAATTAAAAGGATTGATTTGTATTTTAACGACATCGAAATTTCCATTAATATCTAAACAATCAGCAAGTTAATTGATAATTGTTTTTAATGTTATAAATTAAATAAGTTGGTTATAAAAAAGCAAAAATAATAGCGCAAAAAAAGCTTGTTAAAGTTTTAATACCAAACTGAAAACCAATTTGTTTTAATAAAACTTTAAAACGCAAGCAGAAAAATTGCAACAAATTATACTCTACCTTCTTTGGCTTCCATGCTCAACGTAGCATGAGGCACTGCACGCAAACGTTCTTTGGCAATAAGTTTTCCGGTTTCGCGGCAAACACCATACGTTTTGTTTTCGATACGCATAAGAGCAGCCTCCAAATGCGAAATAAATTTGTGCTGACGGTGTGCAAACTTTCCGGCTTCTTCTTTTGAAAGCACCGATGCACCTTCTTCTAACACCTTGAATGTAGGCGAAGTATCTTGAATATCGTTGCCATCGGTATGGTCAATAACACTTTTGAAGGTTTTATAATCAGCCATAGCTTTTTCGAGTTTTTCCAATATTAGTGCTCTAAACTCTTGCAACTCCTCATCGCTATATCTCTTTTTTTCTTCCATAACAAATTTATCTATTTTATTGGTTTATTTTATTTCAATTTTTAATTCTATTGATTTTGCAAAAAAGAGTAAAAAATTTTGAGCTTATGTTTACATTCATCAATAAAATCCCAAAATTAACATGTAAATACAGTCAATTCCTTATCGTTTAAATAATCGTTGTATAGTTTATCGGCAGCAACCTGCATTTGGGTTTTGGTTTCACGTTTTCTAATGGATTTTAGAATCCACTCTGCAATAAAAACTTGCTTTGTGAAAGACAAACGCTCAATTTCATTTATAATAGCTACTGTTTCCATTTTAAAACTATTTTAGATAAAACTTCCTTTTTCTGCAATAAACAAAACCACTATATCCCTAAACCTTAGCTACTTTTATGAAAACCGTTGCTTCGTTGATGAGTTCTTCTTTGCCGCCTATCACTTCATCTACTAAAACGATAGAGCTTGCAAGGGTTTGCGAACCTATGTATTCTTTGAAATTCTCAACCGCTAGGTTTACATAATCGTGCTTTTGTATTTGAAGGTGAATCTTATCGGTTACTTCAAAGCCGCTATCTTTGCGTAGGTTTTGAATTTTGTTGATAAACTCACGAGCAATGCCTTCTTGCTTCAATTCTTCGCTTATAGTAACGTCGAGAGCCACGGTTATATTGCCTTCTGTGGCAACTGTCCAGCCAGGAATGTCTTGCGAAGTGATTTCTACATCTTCCAACGTGAGCAACACGTTTTCGCCTGCCGAGTCGAACGAGAATTGCTTTTCACGTTCTATTGTGGCTATGTCGGCTTGTGTAAATACGCCCAAAGTTGCCGAAATGGCTTTCATGTGTTTGCCGTATTTCTTGCCCAATGTTTTGAAGTTCGGTTTTATTTTCTTAATCAAAATACCTGCTGCATCTTTCAAGTATTCAATGGCTTTTACATTTATTTCGGTCAAGATAATATCTTTTACCGACTCTATATTTTGTTCTAGTTCGTGGGTTAAAACCGGAATCATTATTTTTTGAAGCGGTTGGCGTACTTTTAAGTTTTCTTTGCGACGCAAACCCAAAGTCATCGACGATATTTTTTGAGCCAATGCCATTCTTTCCTCAAGTTCAGAATTGATTAACGACTCATCAGCTTTTGGGAAAAGAGTTAAATGAACCGATTGAATGGTTTCTTTTCCGGTAGTTTTGTTCAAATCGGAGAACAATACATCGGTGTAGAAAGGCGCAATAGGTGCCGCCAATTTGGCAACAGTAAGCAAACAAGTATAAAGCGTTTGATAAGCCGCTTGTTTGTCGCTATTGATTTCGCCACCCCAAAAACGTTTACGGTTCAAACGAACGTACCAATTGCTAAGGTTTTCGCCTACAAAGTTTTGTATAGCTCTTCCGGCGCGTGTGGGTTCGTAGTTTTCGTAAGCATTTTCTACTTCTTTTACCAAACTATTTAAAAGCGAGATTATCCAACGGTCTATTTCGGGACGTTGATTTACTGGGATTTCATTCTCAGAGAAATTCCAACCGTCCACGTTGGCATAAAGCGAGAAGAAAGAGTATGTATTGTACAAAGTGCCAAAGAACTTACGACGTACTTCGTCCACGCCTTCGAGGTCGAACTTGAGGTTCTCCCAAGGAGCAGCATTTGTTATCATGTACCAACGCATTGGGTCAGAGCCATAAGACTCAATCACATCAAATGGATTGATTACGTTGCCCAAACGTTTCGACATTTTAACACCGTTCTTATCTAAAAGTAATCCGGTAGAAATAATATTTTTGAACGCTACACTATCAAAAAGCATAGTGCCCAATGCGTGCAAGGTGAAGAACCAACCACGAGTTTGGTCAACACCTTCGGCTATGAAGTCCGATGGGAAAGCGATTTGCTCGAAACGTTCTTTATTTTCGAAAGGATAATGTATTTGTGCAAAAGGCACCGCTCCACTATCGTACCAAACGTCGATTAAGTCAAGTTCACGTTTCATAGGCTTGCCACTTGCCGAAACCAAGATGATTTCATCTACAAACGGGCGGTGCAAATCTATTTTGTTGTAGTTTGCATCAGAAAAATCGCCTACCACAAAGCCAGCCAATGGATTAGAAGTCATAAATCCGGCATCAACCGCTTTTTGAGCTTCGTTTTTCAATTCTTCCAATGAACCAATGCAAATCTCTTCGCTTGCATCGTCGGTGCGCCAGATAGGTAGCGGCGTTCCCCAATAGCGAGAACGTGATAAATTCCAGTCCACCAAGTTTTCCAACCATTTGCCAAAACGACCTTCGCCGGTGCTTTTGGGTTTCCAGTTGATGGTATTATTAAGTTCGAGCATTCGCTCTTTTGCGGCAGTAGTTTTGACAAACCACGAATCCAATGGGTAATAAAGGATAGGTTTGTCGGTACGCCAGCAATGAGGATACGAGTGTTCGTGTTTTTCTATTTTGAACGCTTTATCTTCAAGTTTAAGTTTTACAGCTATTTCTACGTCAATACTTTCTTGGCTTTCGTCCATTGAAGGGTCGTAGCTATTTTTAACGGGGCGGTTGCTAAATTCTCCTACTCCTTCTACAAAATAACCTCTTTTATCCACCAAAGTCAATGAACCAATGCCGTTTTGTTTGCAGGTACGGAAGTCGTCGGCACCAAAGCTAGGCGCAATGTGTACGATACCTGTACCATCTTCGGTCGAAACAAAATCGCCAATTACTACTCTGAAAGCATCGCCGTCGGTAGGTTGTTGGTAAGGCATCAATTGGTGATAATCCATACCTTCTAATTCTTCGCCCGAAAACTCGGCAAGTACTTTGAAAGGAAGGTTTTTGCCACCTTTTTTGTATTCCGAAAACTCCATGTTCTTTTCAGCATTGAAATATTTGCCCATCAAGGCTTTTGCTAAAATAACGGTGGTTTGTTTTTCGGTATAAGGGTTAAGTGTAAGAACTTTAACGTATTCTATTTTTTTGCCAACAGCCAAAGCGGTATTGGAAAGTAAAGTCCAAGGCGTGGTAGTCCAAGCCAAGATATACACTTTTTTTTCGCCGTGGGCAAATAGTTTTTCCGATTTTTGGTTGCGTTTTACTTCAAACTGAGCTACTACCGTTGTGTCTTTCACATCTTTGTAGCAACCGGGCATGTTTAGCTCGTGTGTACTCAAACCAGTACCTGCTGCGGGCGAGTAAGGCTGAATGGTATATCCTTTGTAAAGCAATTGCTTGTTGTATAGTTCTTTGAGCGACCACCAAAGGCTTTCGATGTATTGATTTTTGAAGGTAATGTAAGCATTGGGCATATCCACCCAATATCCCATCTTGCGGGTTACGTCTTCCCAAATGTCGGTATAGCGCATTACTTCTTCACGGCACTCTCTGTTGTAATCAGTTACCGAAATAGTTTTGCCAATAGCTTCTTTGGTAATACCTAATTTCTTTTCTACACCTAACTCCACGGGCAAACCGTGAGTATCCCAGCCGGCTTGGCGTTCGACCTTAAAACCTTTGTTGGTTTTGTAACGACAGAAAATATCTTTGATGGTTCTTGAAATGACATGGTGAATTCCGGGCAAACCATTTGCCGAAGGCGGTCCTTCATAGAAAACATATTCAGGGTGCCCTTCGCGTGTGGAAAGACTTTTTTCAAATGTTTTGTCGGTGTCCCAAGTTTGCAACACCTCTTTGTTAATTTGTGCTAAATCAAAATTCTTATGTTCCGGAAATTTACTCATTGTTTGTCTATTTTTTCAAGCTTTTTTCAGTATTATATATTCCTGGCAGCATTTGTTTACACCTGCTTTTGTGGCTCAATGACTAACAAATACTGCACTTTCTCAATATTTTGCGTCAAAATTTGAGTGTGCAAAGATATAACTTAAAGTATTAATTTACAAAATTTTTGTGGATTTTTAATGGGTTTTTGGTTTCAGTGAAAAATGGAATAACAGAGAAATAAAGTATGTGCTAAAAAATGCACAAAGATTTTATATTTTGAGAGTTAAATAGTGTTTGAAAGAAAACTCATCATTTTTTTGAAAATTAAAAAAATAAGAACCGTTCGACCGACTTGTCGGTCTATCGGTTAGGCTGTTAGTAAATCATCGGACAGACCGGACAAGCCAGTCGAACCGATTTTGCGTTAGCCCAAAATGCCTACGTCCGAAAATGTATGTTTAATCGGAGCGGCTTAGCGGGTACAAATTCATAATGGTAGCTTAACTTTGGCTACATTAAATTCTTCATTTTTCATTCCTAATTCGTCATTTTTCATTCCTAATTCAAATCTATATTAAAATATAACATTTGCAACAACAAATACTATTTTTATAAGACAACACCAATTTAGTACTTTTCATTTTTTCAAATTTTAGCAAAATCGTGCATCGTTATACATGGGCATTTTGCACTTTGAACAAGCATGAAATAATTATATATTCCATTTTTTCAATTGAAAAACACCCTTGTATAATTATATATTCTATTTTTTAAAAGTGAAAACACCCTTGTATAATTATATATTTGACTTTTTCAACTTTTTATATGCCTTATATAATTATAAAACGCATTTTTGAAAATGAAAAACACCCTTGTATAACTATTTCAGGGGTTCGTTGGGCTAAAAAGTGTGTTTTATAGTTATAACAGGGTGTTGAAAAATGCAAAAAATGCCTTGTATAACTATACAAGGGTATTGTGCAAAAAAATAATGGCATACTATTAATTATACAAGGGTCATGTAAAAAATTAAAATGAGGCTTGCAACGTTAAACGATGTATATTTTCAATTTTAAAAATAGAAATGATAATTATGCTGGTATTTTTTCAAAAAAAAGCATACTTTATTGGGTTTATTTCTCAATTAAATTAGGTTTGTTTGGCACTGCAAATTGTCTATTTTTTTGCTTGGCGAAGTTGAAATATTTGCCATGCTTATTGCTTTTGTTGTTGTAGTTTTCTTTAAAATCTCTTTGCCTTCCGAGAAAGTCATTTTCGTAAATTATTGCTCCATAATAGTAGGTGGTTTGGGTTATTCTAATTAGAAACTTTATTTTTTGTAACTCTTTCTATTATTGTTTTTCCTTTTTCAATATACTCAATTGGTACGCCATTGCGTTTTAATTGGTAACAAAAAAGACGTAGTTTCTTTTCGTCTTTATGGCTTGCGCTTAGAAAATTGAACGTATAATAATTCCCATTTGCTTTTATTGAAATAATATTACTTTCGCCACTATCTCTATAAAATGAAAAAAATGAAGTTTCCCAATGTAAATAATCCTCAAAATCGATAAATAATATCTCAAGTTCAGAATATTCAAATTTATAGGATTCTTCAAATAAATTTAAGATTATTTGATTGCTAAAAACTATATTTCCTATTTGTTTGTATAACTTATGTTGAAAATATTGCTCTCGAGCGACATAGCTTAATATCAAAAAGATAGTAATGATATAAAATAATTCTTTAGTTAAGAAATAGTGAATAATACCAAAAAGTTTTAAAACTATGGCAAATAGTATGAATATATAAAATAAATACTTCGGATTATATAAGAAATGAGATTTTATTTTTTCTACAATTTTAAATTCTAACATAATTAATTCTAATATTTTTAGAGTTTAGAGAGGTTGAAATATTCTAAATATTATTCGCCATAAAGTAAAAAATTAATTAGCGAATACACTTCATTGTAATTATTCGTTTTTTTCAAACTTTCAATTACATCATTAATATTATCCGAGGCAGCCCAATAATCATAATATCGATTAATCGTAGCTACTATTTCTAATGCTAGTTCGGAGGGGGATAATAGAATCTTTTCATTACTGAAATTTAGGTTAACTTTTAGTATTTGCCCATATTTTAAGCTTAGTCCCCAAAAAATGCCAGATGTTCCAACTACGTTTGCATTTTTAGTAATGTATTTATAATGCTGATTATCAATGATTATCAAATTATTATAAAAGCCATTCTTAAAACTAATTCTACTACATTTAATAAGTTTTTCTTTATCTTGTATAATTGATAAAGAACCATCAATTCCCAAAGTAATCACTGGATATTTCATTTCTAATCTAAAATAATTAATAGTTCTACTTCCAGCATAATTAAAAGTAACTTTAAACCATGTTGGTGTTCCATAGTGAATTCTGCCTAAAATACCAAATGCTAATGAGCCTTTCCCATTGTAAAGATAAGTATTTTTGTAATTATCCGCAAGCTTTTGGTATGAGTTTTCAGCTATGCTCATGCCAAAAGGATAGTAGTCATTGTGCCAAGCTATCTAATACTATTTCAATTTTTCTATATCCTCACGGCTCAAACCTGTTTCATGCATAATATCTTCGATTG
>JAIFNL010000282.1 GCA_020047755.1 Bacteroidota bacterium | reverse complement strand
AACGACATTTCTGACCAAAAACTAGCCGAATGTAAAGAAGAATACAAAAAAGATGGGCTTGATGTTTACACGCTTAATTTTGACGTAACTAACGAAGCAGCTGTAGATAAGGGAATTAGTGAAATAGAAAAAAATCTTGGACCGGTTGATATTTTAATAAATAATGCCGGAATTATCAAGCGCATTCCTATTTTAGATATGCCGATAGCAGACTTCAAACAAGTTATTGATATTGACTTGGTTGCACCATTAATTATAGCCAAAAGAGTTGCACCAGCAATGATAGCCAAAAGAGCCGGAAAAATTATAAATATGTGCTCAATGATGAGTGTTTACGGACGAAACTCTGTTTCAGCTTACGCAAGTGCAAAAGGCGGTTTGAAATTATTGACAGCAAACATGACTTGCGAGTGGGCAAAATACAATCTCCAAATAAACGGAATTGGTCCAGGATACATTGCTACGAGCCAAACGGCTGCCATTAGAGAGGGCGGACACCCATTTAACAAGCTAGTAATGACCAGAACACCTGCCGGACGATGGGGCGAACCCGAAGACGTAGCAAATGCCGCTTTATTTCTTTCATCGAAGGCAAGTAATTTTGTAAACGGTCACGTTTTGTTTGTTGATGGTGGCATTTTAGCAAACTTTGGTTACGTGGAAGGCGAAAACGATATCGAATAATTCATTAAAAATCAAAATTATGAAAGCATTTATTCACGATAATTTTATTTTGCATACTCAAACTGCCGAATATCTTTTTCATAACCATGCAAAAAAAATGCCGATTATTGACTATCATAGTCATCTTATTCCGCAACAAATAGCTGAAAATAAGAGATTTGAAAACATTACTCAAATTTGGCTCTACGGCGACCACTACAAATGGCGTGCAATGCGAACAAATGGCGTAAACGAGCGTTTTTGCACAGGCGATGCAAGCGATTGGGAAAAATTTGAAAAATGGGCAGAAACTGTTCCTCACACACTTAGAAATCCTCTTTTCCATTGGACTCATTTAGAATTAAAACGGTATTTTGGAATCGATGAACTATTAAGCCCAATAACAGCAAAATCAATTTTCGATAAAACGACAAAACTACTTCAACAAGAAGATTTTAGAGTTCAAGATTTGATAAAAAAAATGAATGTTGAGATAGTTTGTACAACTGATGACCCCACAGATAGTCTTGTATATCATGATATTATAGCCCAAACAGTAAGCGATTTTAAAGTACTTCCTACCTGGCGACCCGATAAAGCAATGGCAGTAGAAAATATAGAAGCTTACAACTTGTATATAAATAACTTAGCTGAAGTTTCTGAAATAGAAATTAATACGTATCCCGATTTATTAGCTGCATTAAAAAAACGACATGACTTTTTCCACGAAAAAGGCTGCCGACTTTCAGACCATGGGCTTGAAAATTTTTATGCCGAAGACTACACAAAATCGGAAATAGAAGTTATTTTCAGAAAAATAAAGTCGAAAGAAGCCCTTAACTCATTGGAAATATTGAAGTTCAAATCAGCAACACTTCACGATTTTGCACTTATGGACAATGAAAAAAATTGGACTCAACAATTTCATATTGGCGCACTTCGCAACAATAATACGCGCATGTTCAACACATTAGGAGCAGATACTGGCTTCGATTCGATTGGCGACTTTTCGGTAGCAGTGCCCATGTCAAAATTTCTTGACAAACTCGATGAGCACAATAAACTTGCAAAAACGATTTTATACAACTTAAATCCTGCCGATAATGAACTAATGGCTACTATGTTAGGAAATTTTCAAGACGGCTCGGTTCCAGGAAAAATACAATTTGGCTCAGGCTGGTGGTTTTTAGACCAAAAAGATGGCATGGAAAAGCAAATGAATGCCCTTTCTAATCTTGGCTTACTTAGCCGCTTTGTGGGCATGCTTACCGATTCGCGCAGTTTTCTTTCGTACCCACGACACGAATATTTTAGGCGTGTTTTGTGCAATTTGATTGGAAATGATGTTGAAAAAGGCGAAATTCCAGACGATAAGGAATTGTTAGGTTCTATGGTTGAAAATATATGCTATTATAATGCAAAACACTATTTCAATTTTTAGAAAAATACAAAAACAATACGTACATAATTTTAAATAATACGATTTTTTGTACAAATTAAAGAAGTAAAAAAATACAGCAAAAAATTCAAAAAATATGAATAAAGTAGTAACATTTGGTGAAGTAATGCTTCGTTTGGCAACACAAGGATTTGAACGATTTGGACAATCCAATACGTTAAATGCTACCTTTGGCGGAGGCGAAGCAAATGTGGCGGTTTCGCTAGCAAATTATGGCATTCCAGTTAGTTTTATTACTCGATTACCACAAAACGACATTGCAAAAGCTTGCACTAACGAGCTGAGAGGCTTTGGAGTAGATGTAAGCCAAATAATTTATGGTGGCAGTAGAATGGGAATTTATTTTTTAGAAACCGGAGCCGTTAGCAGAGCGAGCAAAGTTATTTATGACCGCTCTAATTCGGCTATTTCAGAAATAAAAGCAGGTATGATTGACTGGGACAAAGTTTTGGAAGGCGCAAACTGGTTTCATTGGACAGGAATAACTCCCGCTATTTCGCAATCGGCTGCCGATGTGTGTTTGGAAGGCATAAAAGCCGCAAATGCAAAGGGAATAACCGTTTCTACCGATTTGAATTTCAGAAAAAATCTCTGGAAGTACGGTAAAAAAGCAATTGATGTAATGCCTTTGTTAGTAGAAGGTTGCGATGTAATTTTAGGCAACGAAGAAGATGCTGCTATGGCTTTAAATATTCACCCCAAAGGAATTGATGTAACAAAAGGACATGTAGAAGCCGAAGCATATCGTTCTGTTTCACAACAAATTATGGAAAAATTTCCACGTTGCAAAAAAGTAATTACAACCTTGAGAGGTTCGGTGAGTGCCAACCACAATTCATGGGCTGGCGTATTATACGATGGCACAGAGCTTTATCAATCACCAACTTACGAAATAACTCACATTGTGGATAGAGTTGGTGGCGGCGATTCATTTATGGGTGGACTCATTTATGGACTTTTAACATACCCTGATTCGCAAACTGCACTGAATTTTGCTGTCGCAGCTTCGTGCTTAAAACATACTGTGTATGGTGATTACAACCGTGTGAATATAGAAGAAGTTGAAAAATTAATGGGCGGCGATGCCTCTGGAAGAGTTTCGAGATAAAAAATGGAATTAGGGATTTATAACTAAAGTAGATTTTATCTATTTACTTTTTTTAAAACCTCAAAAACGAAAAATAAATAAAATGGCACAATTTACACGAATTGAAGTAGCACAAACAATGGAAAAAATAGGTTTTATCCCTTTATTTTTTCACAATGATATAGAACTTGGCAAAAAAGTGTTAAAAGCTTGCTATGATGGAGGTGCACGTTTACTCGAATTTACTAGCAGAGGCGATTTTGCTTTTGAAGTTTTTGGAGCACTTAACAAGTACGCTATCAGCAATTTACCAGGAATGATACTTGGAGTAGGTTCAGTTACCGACGCAGCAGCGGCTTCTCTTTACATGCAACTGGGTGCAAACTTTATAGTTACGCCTGTCTTACGCGAAGATATTGCTTTGGTTTGTAACCGACGAAAAGTTCTTTGGTCGCCTGGCTGTGGCACGCTTACTGAAATTGCCAAAGCAGAAGAATTAGGTTGCGAAATTGTAAAGCTCTTTCCGGGTGGTAGTTACGGACCCGATTTTGTGAAAGCAATCAAAGCTCCTTGCCCGTGGACGAGCATTATGCCCACAGGCGGCGTGTCGCCTACGCACGAAAACTTGAAAGCTTGGTTCGATGCAGGAGTTACTTGTGTAGGCTTAGGCTCAAATCTGATTTCAAATGAAGTGCTTAGAAATCAAGATTTTGATACTTTGCGAAAAAAAGTTGAAGAAACGATTAAAATTATACAAAATCTAAAATAAAGTTATTCAATTAAAAGAAAAATAATAAGATATTTCTTCTTTTACAATACGAACGAAAAATGGAAACAATAAATCAACAAATAGGAAAATATAGGTGGACAATTTGTACTTTAATTTTCTTTGCAACAACCATTAATTATCTTGACCGTCAAGTTATTGGTATTCTAAAACCTTGGCTCGAAAAAGAAGTTGGCTTAGGGGAAGCTGAATATGGTTATATAGTAACTGCCTTTCAATTTGCTTACGCGTTAGGAATGATTTTAGCCGGAAGAATTATCGACAAACTAGGAACAAAGATAGGTTACGCAATGGCTTTGTTTGGGTGGAGCATTGCTGCAATTTTGCACGCATTTGCAGCAGGTCCAGTGGGTTTTGGTTTTTTCCGTGCCCTTTTAGGAATTACAGAAGCAGGTAACTTTCCTGCAGCCATTAAGGCAACAGCCGAGTGGTTTCCAAAAAAAGAACGAGCTTTGGCAACCGGAATTTTTAACTCAGGAGCCAATGTTGGCGCAGTTTTAGCTCCTCTTACTGTGCCATTTATAGCCGAAACTTGGGGCTGGGAATGGGCTTTTATTTTGACAGGTGCAATTGGTTTACTTTGGTTAGTTTTCTGGTTTATTTTTTATGAAGTTCCAAACAAACAAAAAAGACTTTCTGCCGCTGAACTAGCTTATATAGAGAGTGATAAAGAAGAAGCAGAAGTAGTAGGCGAAAAATTACCTTGGTCTAAATTATTGAAATACAGACAAACATGGGCGTTTGCTGTTGGTAAATTTTTAACAGACCCTATTTGGTGGTTTTTCCTTTTTTGGATTCCGGGCTGGCTCAACGATGTGCGCGGCGTTTCGGTAACAGGCTCAGGATTTGGCATTTCGCTTGCTGTTATTTACACAAGTACTACTTTTGGTAGCATTTTTGGAGGTTGGTTGTCGTCATTTTTCTTGAAAAAAGGCTGGACTGCTTTCAAAGCGAGAGCTACCTCAATGCTTATTTTTGCTTTTATGGTGGTGCCTATTTTGTTTGTTCAAAACGAAAATGTTGGCTTGTGGGGCGCGATTGCGCTTATTAGTTTGGCAGCATCGGCGCATCAAGCTTGGTCTGCAAATATTTTCACAACCGTTTCCGATATGTTTCCAAAAAAGGCAATTGGCTCAGTAACAGGCATTGGCGGAATGGCTGGCGCAATTGGTGGAATGCTAGTGGCTGTTCTTGCTGGAAATATTTTGGAATTTTACAAAGCTCAAGGAAATGTTGATGCAGGCTATTTAATTTTATTCATTATTGCTGCTTTTGCTTACCTAATTGCTTGGCTTGTAATGAATTTAATAGCTCCAAAATGGCAAAGGATTCAAGATTTATAATCGAAGTACTAAGCTAAATTTTAAAGCGATACATACAAACAATAAAATACCTGTTTTTTTTAAAATTAAATAAAAATCAATAATTTTATTGGTAAAATAAAAGAACAGGTTTTTTAATACTAAAAATACATTTAAAAAAAATGAAAATAACACGAGCAAACCTTAACATAACAGAAAAATATCCAATAAAAATAATTCAATTTGGGGAAGGAAATTTTCTACGAGCCTTTGTAGATTATGCTTTTCATAAATTAAATAAGGAATTTAGATTTAATGCAGGCATAGCAGTTATTCAACCCATAGAGAAAGGAATGGTTGAAATACTCAAGCAGCAAGAAGGACTTTATACTCTATTTATGAATGGAGTGAAAAAAGGAGAGAAAATTCAGGAAAAAGAGTTGATTACCAATATTGTAAAAACAAACAATCCTTACTTGGAATTTGGCGAAATGCTTAATTTGGCGCATGAAGAAGAGCTTGCTTTTGTTATTTCTAACACTACCGAAGCCGGAATTGCTTATGTAGAAAGCGATACCGCAGAAATGACTCCGCCAAGCTCGTATCCTGCAAAATTAACACTTTTGCTGTATGAGCGATTCAAATTTTTTGGTGGCAAAAAAGACAAAGGTTTAAGTATAATTCCTTGCGAATTAATTAATTACAATGCAGACACTTTAAAAGAAATTATACTAAAATACATTGAAGATTGGAAGCTAGGCAATGAATTTAAAATTTGGATTTTAGAAAGCAACAGTTTTCATAATACACTGGTAGATAGAATTGTACCAGGTTATCCCAAAGATGAAATAGAATTGTACAACAAGCAATTAAATTACCAAGATAATTTATTAATTACAGCCGAGTCATTCTTCTTATGGGTTATTGAAGGCGATGAAAAATTGAAAGAAAAATTGCCATTTCACAAAACAAAACTTGATGTGAAAATTGTAGAAAGTATTCAACCTTACCGAAATAGAAAAGTTAGGATATTGAATGGAGCCCATACATCTATTGTTCCGTTGTCGATAATGTATGGAAATGAAACTGTGGAGCAAACGATGAACTGCGAATTTACTCTAGATTTTATAAAAAATTTAGTGGTAAATGAAATTATAGAAACACTTGAAATGGACAAAAATGAGTTGCTCAATTTTGCGGAAGAAGTTTTTGACCGTTTCCGAAATCCATTTATTAAGCACTACCTTTCAACGATTGCGCTCAATTCAGTTTCCAAATTTAAGGTAAGAGTTTTGTCAGGAATTGAAGAATTTCAGCAAAAAAAAGGGTATTTGCCTAAGCATATTGTCTTTTCTTTTGCCGCTTTAATTCGCTTTTACAAAGGCACTTGGAACGATAAACTATTACCTTTAGACGACGATGCCTCTATTTTGAATGAATTTAATGAAATTTGGAAATTGAAAAATTATTCCGAAATTGCAGAAAAAACATTAGGTAAAATTGAATTTTGGGGTAAAGATTTAAACGCAATAGTTGGCTTAACATCTGAAATTTCAAAAGCATTGTTATTAATTGAGACACATGGAGTTGAAGTTGGTTTTACGCATTTCAACAGTTAAGCTATTTTTAAATTTAATAAAGCAGTTTTTAAAATGAAAAAACTAATTAAAGTATCTCATCTCGACAATGTTGCAGTGGCTTTAGTGCATTTGAACAAAAACGAACTTATTGATTTAGAGGGCAAAACCATAAAAATAACTTCCGATGTAAAGGCAAAACACAAAATAGCATTAGTAGATTTTGAAGTAGGAAGTCAAATAATAATGTATGGCGTTTTGGTTGGAAAAGCACATCGTTTTATAAGCAAAGGTGAAGTGTTAACTACCGAAAATGTGAAGCATCAAAGTGCAAAAGTTACTAAAAAAACAGAAACCATAACTTGGAGTTCCCTGAATGTTGAAAAATGGGCAAATAGCTCATTTTTAGGTTATCACAGAGAAGACGGACAAGTAGGCACTAAGAATGTTTGGCTTTTTTTTCCTCTAGTTTTTTGCGAAAACAAAAACATTGAAATATTAAAAGAAGTATTTGATAAAGAGCTACTTAATGAGAAAGCAAGCAAACACAGATTACTTTTAAGGTCGCTAGTGAATGAAACTGAATTTTTGCAAAGTGATATAAACGAAGTAATTACAAAATCTTCGTTGAAGAACATTGAGGTTAAATTCATAACACATCAAGCCGGTTGCGGAAGTATTCGGCAAGATGCTGAGGCACTTGCGAATTTACTTGCCGGATATGTAAACAATCCGAACGTGGCAGGCGCAACGGTTTTGAGTTTAGGCTGTCAAAATTTGCAGATTAAATTATTTCAAAAGGCTCTGGATTCAATAAATCCAAACAATAAAAAGCCTATTTTAATTTACGAACAACAGCAAATTGGAACCGTAGATGAAATGTTGAATTTGGCAATTAAAGAATCTTACGCTGAAATAAAAAAAGCAGATAAAATAGAGCGTACACCAGCTCCTTTGTCAAAACTCACAATTGGCTTAGAATGTGGTGGTTCAGATGGCTTTTCGGGAATTTCGGCAAACCCGACATTGGGCTATGTATCTGATTTGATGGCAAGTTTGAAAGGTAGCGTTATTTTATCCGAATTTCCTGAGCTTTGCGGAGTGGAACAAGAAATTGTAAACCGATGCACCACCAATGAAAATGCCGAAAAATTTTTAAGCTTGATGAAGGCTTACGAAAAAGCGGTAGTTGATGCAGGTTCTGGCTTTGACATGAATCCTTCGCCTGGAAATATAAAAGATGGCTTAATAACCGATGCCATGAAATCGGCAGGTGCAGCTCGAAAAGGCGGCAGCTCGCCAGTGGTTGATGTTTTAGATTATGGGGAGTATGTAACAAAAACTGGGCTTACCTTACTTTGCACGCCAGGCAACGATGTAGAGAGCACAACAGCTATGGTGGGTTCTGGTGCTACTATTGTATTGTTTACCACAGGTTTAGGCACTCCAACGGGCAACCCAATTGCGCCTGTAATAAAAGTATCGTCGAATACCGAACTTGCAAAAAAAATGCCGGATATTATTGACGTTGATACAGGAGCCATTATTTCGGGCGAAAAAACAATTGCCGAAATGGGCGAAGAATTGCTCGAAAAAATAATTAAAGTGGCAAGTGGCGAGGAAAAAACAAAAGCTGATACAGCCAACCAAGATGATTTTATTCACTGGCGCAGAGGTGTTTCGCTTTAGTTTTGTTTTAATTTAGCAAAAAAAAAGAGTAGAAAAATCTACTCTTTTTTTTATTTTAGCTTAGCACTAAATTAAAATTGTTTGTATTTTATATTTTAGATAAACTATTGAAATATAGATTTATACATCTTTTTTTGTAGAAGATTTTCGTATCCACAATTTGGGAGTTAAAACAACCTTTTTTTCAATTTTAATTTCTCCAGGAGAATTAATTTGTTCTAAAAAAACTTTTGCGGTAATTTTGCCCATTTCAGTAGGAAATTGATCAACCGACGAAATGGATAATTCCATGAACTGCGTAAACGGGTCGTTGCCAAAACCCACAACTGAAAACTCTTCGGGTACTTTTACACCCATTTTCTTCAATTCTTTGATGGCACCAAGCGCAACAAAATCGCTCGATGAAAAAATGGCATCGGGAGGAGTAGGTAATTTGAACAATTTTTGAACAGCCTCAGCGCCTTCGTCTATTTTGCTTTTGGTTTCGATTACGTATTCTTCTTTAAATTCAAAGCCATTGTCGAGTAAGGCTTGTTTGTAGCCTTTGCATCTGTCGTTGTAAATTTCCAATCTTTTTGAGCCGCGCAAGTGAGCTATGTTTTTACAACCTTCATTTATAAGGTGTTGTGTTGACTGATAGCCGCCTTCATAGTCGTTAATAGTAACGGTGCTTACTCCTTTTAAGTCTTGTTTTCGGTCGAAAAAAATTAAAGGCACGCCTTTTCTTACGGTTTTGTTGAGAATATAATCCAAATCGGACGTTAAATTTGAAATGGACATCAAAATTCCATCAACTTGCGCATTGAGTAAGGCATTGATGCTTTCAATTTCTTTCTCTTCGGTGTCGTAGCTTTGGCAAATAATTACTCTATAACCGTTTGAATTTAATTCTTCTTCTATTCCTCTGATTACTCCCGAAAAAAAGCTTCTATCAATGTGCGGAACTATTACGCCTACATTTTTGCTTTTTCCGCTTTTTAATGCTAAGGCTAGTTTATTTTGTTCGTAATTCATGTTTTCTGCTGCTTCGAGTACTAGTTTGCGGGTAGTGTCGCTTATTTTTGTATTCCCGTTGAGTGCTCTTGAAACTGTGGCTGCAGATATATTTAATTTTGCAGCTATATCGTAAATTGTTATTTTTTCTTTCATTTCTGATTATTTTAGAAATTTTAAGCCAGTAAAGTAAAAATTAATGTTATCGATTGCATAAAATAACTACTTTAACTATTTGTTGGCAAAGATATAATTTTTTTTTTAATAAATTAATTTTATTTTAAATATCAAATAAACATTAAGCTTTTGTAAAGTAATTTGAATTTTTTATTAAAATTCATTAATTTTTTTTTGATAAAATTTGGAGAGTTTAAAGATAATATATAGTTTTGTGTAATCGATTGCAAAGGTAATATTCACAATCATTTTTCAAAATAAAACATTAAATACAACTAATAAAAACAATATAATGCACAGATTAACAATATTTTACTCATTATTTGCTATCCTATTTGCTTTTGGGTCATGCTCTGATGCAAAAAGCAAGAAGCAAGAAATAAAAAAAACAACCGACCCATGGAGTATAATAGCCCAAGTTGAAGACAGCATTGGAACAATAAAATTTCCAAATACAACTGTCAATATTCTCGATTTTGGAGCCATTGGCGATGGAAAAACAAACAACACAGAAGCCTTTAGAAAAGCAATTGCCGCCTGTGCCAAGCAATTGGGCGGAAAAGTAATTGTTCCTGCCGGAAAGTTTCTAACAGGAGCTATTCATTTAGAAGATAACATTAATTTACATTTAGAAGAAAATTCAGAGATTTTATTTTCTACCAACCCCGACGATTATTTGCCACTTGTTCATACGTCGTTTGAAGGAACGGAATACATGAATTTTTCTCCTTTAATTTATGCTTACCAGAAAAAAAATATTGCAATTACTGGCAAGGGAACTTTGAACGGGCAAGCTAACAACCAAAATTGGTGGTCGTGGTGTGGAAAAGAGGAATATGGCTGGAAAAAAGGAATGCCAAGCCAAGCCGAAGAAGGCAATAGAGACAGGTTGGTGCAATTGGCTGAAGATAATGTACCTTATAATGAGCGTATTTTTGGAAAAGGTTATTATATGCGTCCAAATTTTATCGAACCATTTGAGTGTGAGAAGGTTTTGATAGAAGGAATTACAATTATCAATGCGCCTTTTTGGATTATTCACCCTATAAAATGCAAAAATGTTTTAGTTGATGGAGTTACTATCCAAAGTCATGGACCTAATAATGATGGTTGCGACCCAGAGTATTCAAAAAATGTAATTATCAGAAATTCAACATTTAACACTGGCGACGATTGCATTGCAATTAAATCGGGAAGAGATGCCGATGGTAGAAGAGTGGCTATAAAAAGCGAAAATATAATTGTGCAAAACTGCAAAATGATTGACGGACACGGAGGTGTGGTACTTGGTAGCGAAGTTTCGGCTGGAGTTAGCAATGTGTTTGTTGAAGATTGCCAAATGAACAGCCCAAATTTAGACAGAGCTATTCGATTGAAATCTAATTCAAAACGTGGCGGTTTGCTCGAAAATATTTATGTGAGAAATCTTGAAGTGGGAACGGTAAAAGAAGCAGTTCTTAAAATTGATATGTTTTACAATGCTTGGGGCAACCAAACTGGAAATTTTATTCCCGAAGTACGAAATATTTATTTGGAAAATGTAAAAGTAAAAAACGGAGGTTTTTATGCTATCCAAGCAAAGGGGCATAAAGAATTGCCAATTAAAAATATTACGCTCAAAAATGTAGTTATCGAAAAAGTAGATGAGA
>JAIFNL010000032.1 GCA_020047755.1 Bacteroidota bacterium | reverse complement strand
AAAATCGATTTGGAAGCTTCCCTAAGCCCTTTTTACATTGCAAAAATCGATTTGGAAGCTTCCCTAAGCCCTTTTTACATTGCTAAAATCGATTTGGAAGCTTCCCTAAGCCCTTTTTACATTGCAAAAACCCATTTGGAAGCTTCCCTAAGCCCTTTTTACATTGCAAAAATCGATTAGGAAGCTTACCTAAGCCCTTTTTACATTGCAAAAACCCATTTGGAAGCTTACCTAAGCTTTTTTTACATTGCAAAAATCGATTTGGAAGCTTCCCTAAGCCCTTTTTGAATTTCAAAATTTGTAAATAGGGTCGTACTATACTACTTTTGACTTGCAAAAATCGAAAAAAAGGATAGTAGTGTACTATTTTTGCATTGCTCAACCTTGCAATATTGATACGATTACTTGAAGCCACCTGTATCAATAATTAAACATTAGACTTGTTGCAAATCGAAAAGTTCTTTGTAAACTTCTTTGTGCCTTTGTGGTGAATAATTTTTTTCATTAAATGGCTCAATTTATCTAATTTATTGATTATTAATTTACAACAAGTATAATAGTACAGCTCTAGCCTTATTGATACGATGACTTTGGAGTCATCGTATCAATAATTTAGCAATTATCAATTATATTTTCAATAATTTAGAAATGGCGGCTTCTGCTTTTTCAAAGTTAAACTCGTAGAGAATGCTATCCATTTTGCTTATAATCTCTTTATTCATGAGGTTTCCCATGCTGCCTTCGTGTGTATGATGTACGTTTTTTTCGGGTTTGAATTTGCCTTCGGCTATTTCTCTGCCCATTTCACGGTAAGCATCTCTAAAAGGCATTCCTTTGAGAACCTTCTTGTTAAGTTCTTCAACAGTAAAAAGATATTTGTATTTTTCATCGTCGAGAATATTTTCGCGTATCTTTATTGACGAAAGTACCAGCTTTAGTACCACCAAACATTCTTTGAGGCTTTCAAATGCTGGAATAAATCCTTCTTTTACGGTTTGTAAATCTCTGAAATATCCCGAAGTGAGGTTGTTGGTAATAATTAGAAACTCATAAGGAAGCGATTGCAATTTGTTGCATTTGCCTCGCAAAAGCTCAAATACATCGGGATTCTTTTTGTGCGGCATAATGCTCGAACCGGTTGTAAACTCATCGGGCAAAGCAATAAAGTTAAAGTTTTGGCTCATGTACAAAGCAGCATCGGCAGCAAACTTGGCAATGGTTGCAGCAATAGAAGCCATAGCAAAAGCAACGGTTTTTTCTAGCTTTCCACGCCCCATTTGAGCATACACCACGTTGTAGTTCAGGTTGTCGAAGCCCAAGAGTTCGGTGGTTAATTGCCTATTCAAAGGGAAAGACGAACCGTAGCCAGCAGCCGAGCCGAGTGGGTTTTGATTGGCTATTTTGTAAGCCGCCAACATGAGTTGCATATCGTCGGTGAGGCTTTCGGCATAAGCACCAAACCACAAACCAAACGACGAAGGCATAGCTACTTGCAAGTGCGTGTAGCCCGGCATAAGGATATTTTTGAAGGTTTCGCTCTTTTCGATAAAAATCTTAAACAGGTCGTTGGTTAAGCTGGTAATTGTATAAATCTCTTCGCGCACAAAGAGTTTCAAATCCAAAAGCACTTGGTCGTTGCGTGAGCGACCATTGTGTATTTTCTTGCCTACATCGCCTAATTTTTTGGTAAGCATTATTTCTATCTGCGAGTGAATGTCTTCTACGCCATCGTCAATAAGCAACATACCTATCTGGCTAACCTTATGAATGTAAATAAGTTCGCGTTTTATATCGGCAAGTTCGTCGGCAGTGAGCAAGCCAATGCTTTCGAGCATAATGCAATGCGCAATAGAGCCAACAATATCGTGGCGTGCCAATGATAAATCAAGCTGCCTATCTTTACCAACGGTAAAATTATCTATCGAAGAATTTACTTTCGTTCCTTTATCCCAAAGTTTCATAATATATTGTATTGTTAAGTAGTTCGGTTGAAGAATTAACGATTAATGTTTAATGTTTAACGATTAATGTTTAACGATTAATGTTTTTTATTGATAGTTAATGCTTTACAATTAACTATTAATATTTTTTTTTCATTTTAAACTAACCATTAACCATTAACCATTAATCGTTAAACATTAATAACGCAATGTATGTTTTTATTGCAAACTCTATTTCGCTAATGCCAATGTATTCGTTGGCAGTGTGCGAACGTTCGGAGCTTCCGGGTCCCATTTTGAGCGAAGGGCATTTTAAATGCGCTTGGTCAGACAAAGTGGGCGAACCGTAAGTTTTGAGTTGCAAATTTAATGCTTTTTTCACAATTTCATGCTCTTTATCAATAAAAGATGAATTTAATCTGAACGAACGTGCTGTTATTTCCGATTTCATCATGTTTTTGAGTATTTCAAACACCTCGCTATTGCTGTACATTTCGTTTACTCGCACATCGAGCACAAAGTTACATTGGTCGGGAATGATGTTGTGCTGCGTGCCGCCGTTTATTTGAGTGGCAGTAACTTTCACATCGCCCAAAAAGTCCGATTTCTTTTCAAACTCATATCCCAAAAGCCGTTGAATGTCGTTCAAAGCCGTGAGAATTGCATTTTCGCCGTCGTTGCGAGCGGCGTGCCCAGCCTTTCCGTGTGCAATGCAATCCAAAACCAGCAAACCTTTTTCGGCTATCGCTGCTTGCATTTGAGTAGGTTCGCCTACAATGGCAAAATCGAAATGCCCAAGCTCATCGAGTATCGACTCAATACCTTTGTCGCCCGAAACTTCTTCTTCGGCAGTTGCCGCAAAGATTAAATTGTAGGCAGCATTTTTGTTTTGGCAAAAATATAAAAAAACAATTAATAACGAAACAAGCGAGCCGCCAGCGTCGTTGCTTCCTAAACCAAAAAGTTTATCGCCTTCCACGTCGGGGCTGAATGGATTTCGAGTCCAGCCCGAAACCGGCTTTACGGTATCGTGATGCGAATTGAGCAAAACGGTCTTTTTGCCTGGGTCTATTTCACCAAAAACCCATAAAAACGCTTCCAATACATCGGCAGTTTTGTCTTCGCTGCGACTTATTGAAGGCGTTTGGATTAGTGTTTTTAATAGTTCGATGGCTTTTGATATCAATGCTTAGTTGTTTTTGTTTCTAAAATAATTTTTTACCACTCTAAATCGTTAAGTTTTTGTTTATCTTTTAAATACATATCATAAATTCCAGCCCAAATCAAATAATAGTGCTCATCACCTATTTCGCCTTTTTCAAATTTTTCATAAAACAAATTTGTTGTCATCGAATATTTAAGTTCAAACTCTTTTAAATCTTTTTCGATATTGAACATACCTGTTTTTAATTGATTAATTTGGTAATCAATGACTTTGTTGAAAAAATAATCTTTGTCTGCGTGCAATGAAATGATTTCTTGCATTTTCTTTTCAGTTGCATCGGATAAATGTAATTGCAGCATGTTTTACAGATTAAAATTTATTTTCACAAATATACACAAAAATAAACGAAACTAAAATTGCATTTTAGGTAGTTTCGAAACCTAAAAGTACATTAAAATAAATATTAGACTTCAGAATTACGGTCATTTAATAAATTAGATACTTCTATCTCTAATTGGGGCAAATGTTTTGATATTATGCCCCAAAGCGTATTATAATCAACCATATCGTATCCATGCGAAAGATAATTTCTTAAATCAACAATTTTTCGTGAAGATGTTATTTTAATTTCGTTATCTACCTTTAAGATTCTATTCATTGCTTCGCCAATAATTTCAAATTCACGTTCTACTGCTTTTTTCAACATTCTGTTATTTTGAAAATTAAGGAAGTTTCTTTCTTTTCCCATCGGTCATAAATAAGTTGTTTGTTTTGATTGATAGATTTTATTAAATACGGATTTGTCAATGATTGTTCTGTTAATAAATCAATTTTCCGATTGAATAAATCTTCTAAATCGTGCATGAAATCGAAAAAATAGTCGGCATAATCAAGGATTGGAATATCGCCAAATGTGATTAAGAAATCTAAATCGCTGCTTTCGGTAAACTTATTACTTGTTGCAGAGCCAAAAAGATAAAGAGTGGAAACATTATACTTTCGGCAAAGATTATGCAATGCTTCCATTTTATCCCCAACAAAGGGTTGTATATTTGTGGCTTTTGTTTCCATTTTCTTATTATGTTTTAGTTTAAAAATCAAACAAATAGGAACATTCTAATTTGTTGATAGCGTAACTTGATAGCGACCGAAATTCTAAGAAAAGTAAAATTACGCAAGTTTTCCCAAATTCTAATAACAAATTGTTACATTGTTAAATTGTTCAATTGTTGTTTTATCATGAAAAATAGGAAAATTTACAATTTTAGCTAACTTTTTCAAAAAGTCACTATTTTTTTACACTACCAAATAATTCTTGGCTATTTCAAATACTTCTCTTTTATCCATTGTCTATAAGTTTTAATTTTTTCAAACCTAGCTGCCTTAATCTAAAAAAGAACTTTGTTTCCTCTTATGTTAAAATTTATTTCTACAAATATACAAAATAATTAAATAAAACACAAATGCGCTTTTTATTCTTTTGTAACTGCGTTGAAAAGCTTTATTTGATTAGAAAGTATTTTGGTAAAACCTTTTACATCGTCGCCGCTCCAAAGTGTGTTTTCTTCGCCGTAAGTTCCGAACTTGCTACTTAGCATATCGTACTTACTTTCAATGCCTTCCACTACGAAATGATACGGATACAAAGTAATAAATACTTTGCCCGAAACGGTTTTTTGAGTATCTTCCAAAAATTTCTCGATGTTTTGCATTACGGGGTCGAGGTATTGAGCTTCGTGCAAAAGCATTCCGTACCAATTAGCTAGCTGCTCTTTCCAGTGCATTTGCCACTTGGTAAGTACGTATTTTTCGAGCGTTCGGTGGGCTTCGATAGTAAGCATAGCGGCGGGAGCTTCAAATCCCACACGACCTTTTGAACCTAAAATGGTATCGCCCACGTGCATTCCACGTCCCAAAGCATATTTTGAACCTATTTCGTTCAGTTTTTGAATGGCTTTTATTTTATCTGAATAGTTTTCGCCGTTTATGCTTTCAATTTCTCCATTTTTGAACTCAATTTCTAACTTTTGAGGTTCTTTTTGGCTCACTTGATTCAAATAAGCATGTTCGGGCAAGGAAGCCTTGATTGATGGAATAAGTCGATTTTGTCCAATCAGCCTCAAAGCCTTTCATTTGCAAGTAATCAATTTCCGATTGGCGCGAAAGCGTTTTATCACGCACGGGCGTAATGATTTGTACATTTGGTATTAATAAATTGAAAATCAAATCGAAACGCACTTGGTCGTTGCCTGCACCGGTGCTTCCGTGTGCCACAAAGTCGGCATTTAATTCTTTGGTATAATTTGCAATTTCTATTGCCTGAAATGTTCGCTCAGAGCTTACCGAAAGCGGATAGGTGTTGTTTTTCAGAATAGTTTTGTGGGTTGTTGCGCCCAATTTGTAGGCTTTTTCTTCCACCGCCTTTAATTGCTCTGCCGAAAAGCCGCCCGTATTAACTAAAATGGTATGAACTTCGAGATTCTCCTCATCGGTAAAATATTTCACACAATACGAAGTATCCAAGCCACCACTATATGCCAAAACTAATTTTTTTTTCATCTGTAAATAATTTGAAAATGTGTTAAATATCCTAGACATTATTGATACGATGACTTAAAGTCATCGTATCAATTAAGCCTTAAACATTAACCATTATTTAAGTTCTTTGTTTATTTTCATTCTCACCCAGCGATAAAATATTTGTTCGCGTTTTGTTTTGTCCTCGATGCGCTTTTCCTTTATTTTAGAAGGATTTGGGGTAAAAAGCATACCTGTACAAAGGCATTTCTCACGGTCGGTGCGTTGCAAAACGTCGTAATAATTACAAGTTTCGCAGCCTTTCCAAAATTCGTCGTCTTGGGTTATTTCGGAAAAAGTAACTGGCACGTAACCCAAAGCCGAATTGATTTTCATAACCGCCAAACTAGTAGTAAGACCAAAAATGCGTGAATTTGGGTAGCGTTGGCGCGAAAGTTCAAACGCTTTGGCTTTTATTTTTGAAGCCAAACCTGCTTTGCGAAACTTATCGGAAACAATCAAGCCCGAATTGGCTACATATTTCTTGTTTTCCCACGTTTCGATGTAGCAAAAGCCCGCCGCTTCGCCATTGTGCAAGGCAATAACTGCCTTGTCTTCAGCTATTTTCTTAGTAATGTATTCGGCAGAGCGCAAAGCAATACCTGTTCCTTTTACTTTTGAGGCATCTTCGATAAGTTGAACAATTTGCCCAACATATTTCAGATGCTCATTTGTAGCTGCAACTATATCAAATTCAACTACTTTCTCTTCTTTTTCTTGTGTGCTTACCATTATTTGTGAAAAATGAAATAATATAAAATGAAATGAAAAATGAAAAACGAAAAACAATTTAACAATTTAACAATTTAACAATCTAATTTTTAACTATTTAGTTTAATTAAATCAATAAAATCATCGAATAAAAATTCGGTATCGGTAGGACCGCTTGAGGCTTCGGGGTGAAATTGAGTTGCAAAAAATGGCTTGCTTGTGTGAATTACACCTTCGTTGGTTTGGTCGTTGAGATTTACAAAAAGAGGTTTCCAATCGCTTGACATTGAGCTACTATCAACGGCGTAACCGTGATTTTGCGAAGTAATGTAGCTTTTGTCTGTTCCCACTTTCAAAACCGGCTGGTTGTGCCCTCTGTGCCCGTATTTGAGTTTGTAAGTCCTTGCACCAGAAGCTAATGACATGAGTTGACTGCCCAAACAAATGCCAAACATTGCTTTTTCGTCTTGCATCGAAACTTGAAGGTTTTTAATGGTAACATCGCACATTTCGGGGTTTCCAGGTCCATTTGATATGAAAATTCCATCGTATTCTTCGCCCGAATAATCGTAATCCCACGGAACACGAATTACGGTGGTGTCGCGCTTCAATAAATGACGAATAATGTTGTTTTTTACACCACAATCAATCAATAAAATGCGATATTTTCCATTTCCATACACAATTTTCTCTTTTGTGCTTACTTCGGCAACCAAATTGTTTTGATTTGGGTCATAAAAATCAATTTGTTGGTCATCTACTACTATTTTTCCGAGCATTGCGCCTTTTTCGCGTATTATTTTGGTCAGTTTGCGAGTATCTACACCCGAAATAGCCGGAATTTTATGTTCTTTCAACCAATCCGAAAGGCTTTTCTTTGCATTCCAGTGGCTATACTCGGTGGAATAATCGGAAATAATCAACGCCGAAATCTGAATTTTGTTCGATTCGAAGAATTTCAACATATTTTGTTCTTCAACTTCTTCAGGAACGCCGTAATTACCTATCAATGGGTAAGTTGCAACCAAAAGTTGTCCTTTGAACGACGGGTCGCTAAGGCTTTCGGGATAACCCGTCATGGCTGTATTGAATACCACTTCGCCTGCTACCGATTTTTCATATCCAAACGATGTGCCCTGAAATTCAGTGCCATCTTCCAAAATAAGCTTTATCATTTTTTAAGTTCTAAATTATGAATTGTGAATCAATGCCGCTAAAATTAAGCCCTTCAAGGGTTTCAAACCCTTGAAGGGCTATTTCACTAATAAACTTAACGACATTGAACTATGAATTTTGTTTTTTTCTTTTTTTATTTATTTAATTAACTCTTTGAGTTCGGGAATATTAATCACAAGTGCATTTTTAAAATCTTGATAACTAACTCCTTCTCGCAAAATAGCCAAAATAGTATCGCTGCCTGCAATCGTTCCGAGAATTTCGTAAAAATTAAATTCGTCGATAATAGCCGAAAGCCTGTCGGCATAGCCCGATTTTGTTCTAATTACTACATTATTTCCCGAAACTGCCATCGACACAAACCCAAGCGTTTGATAACCTTTATCTATTTGATTTTGTGCCGAATAAGTGTTTGTATTTTTTTGAATAGAATAAATATAACCCAATTGAGCGTCGGGCACTTTTATTGCTTTGAGAAGCTTTAAATTGCGCGAAAGCGTAGCTTGCGTCAATTCAAAACCTTGTTTTTGAAGTTCGGTAAGCAAATCTTCTTGCGTTGTTATTTTATTGGTTTCGATTATTTGCTTCAAAACCAGGAGTCTATCCGTTTTTGCTCTCATAAATGAATAAATATACATTTTGAGTGCAAAATTATACATTTATTTCTTTTACGAAAATGAATTTATATTATTTGAATGTTAAATATTCTTATATTTTTTTTTGAATGAGAATAAAAATAATCATTTGAACAAAAAAAATTCCCAAAACGCTTTGTTTTGGGAATTAACTAATAAACACACCTAATTTTTTTTAAGTACTTGGCAAAACTAAATATACAATTAATTTTGGTTCATTACTTATATTTTGTAAAAATCAAAATAAATAAGTGCCTTTAATCGAACTTAAATTTCTCGTTTTAAAGTCCAGAAAATCCAGTTAGCACTTGCAGAGGAGCTTACCACTTCCCAACCTTCGCGACCTTTGCGATTGAGTAAATTTAACAACTCATTGTACGAGCCTTGTTCGGTTTCTTCAATTCTGTTTCCGTAGTTTATTTTCAAATTTCCACTGTCCCAAAGCCATTCAACAGTAGCGTATTCAAATCGTTTCATAATTAAATAGTTAAATGGTTATTTTATCACAAAAAAATTAAAATTTCAAAATAATGCCCAATGTCGTTTAGTTAAGAAAATAGTATGAATTTGTTTATCCGCTAAGTCGCTCGAAGCGGCGTAGCGGATTTATTTTCAATTTTAACAAAACAACATTATTCTAACTTATCGTTTTTTAGTTTTAAACGACATAAATTCGTTGTGAGCTTTCATCAAGTTTAGCGAGTAGAGCATCATGTTTTTATATTCAGAAAGTATTCCCAAATACATCATGCTGTTGCGTGTGCCCACTATTTTTTTCTTTATGCGTTTCAACTGGTTTTCGCGAATTATTGTTACGCTATCCAATACTTTTTTCTGCAACTCGTGAATCCGATTTACTATACTTAAATCCTTTGTTTCAATCAAATGAGCTAAGTTTTGAACCAAATCGCTTGCATCTTTTTGCAATAGTTGCAATTCTTCTATTTGCTTTTCGATAAGTTTGGGGTGATTGTTATTAACGTAATTGTAGCTTTCTTTGGTTACAAAAATACTACATTTAGCCATTTCGCGTAAGTAATCAATAATTTGTACGTAATAATGTCCCGATTCAAATTCATCGTCTCTTAACTTGCTTATTGTAAGAGGAATATTTGCTTTTAAGTTCGATGTTTGCTCGTTTAATGTATAAGCTGTGTGTAAATTAGATTTTAAGCCCGATAACGATTCTATTGTTAGATTTGATACCGTTTGGTTTAACAAAGCTCGTGTTTTCTGCAAAGATTCGAGCACGTCTATTTTAATTCCGGTATAAACATCTTGTTGTTCGATAACTTCTTTGGGTTTGTTGTCTTCGCGTTTTTTGTGCAAAATATTGGATTGTACATACCCGAAACCTGCCATAAGTAGCACTGGCACAAGTGCCCAAGCTTGTCCCCAATGGATAAATACTGCTAAGATGAACGAAACGCACTTTCGCGCCCCCAAGCACCGTCGGAGAGCGACGAACCCATAGCCACCATAAACGTAACGTAAGTTGTGGAAAGTGGTAATTTAAAGGAAGTTCCCATGGCTATCAGAATAGTGGCAACCGATAGGTTTACCGAAGCGCGTATCATATCAAACGATGCCTCATTTTCGTTGCGCGGAAATTCGGTAAAGCGTTTGTTGATAAAAGCCAACACGCCCGCCGGAAGTATGGCTTCTAATAATTTGCCTCCGTTTATCGAAGCACGAACGATAGAACGCGAAAGGGCAGTTGAGCCAAAGCGTTCGTAACCAGTATCTTGTCGCGAGAGGTTGATTTCGGTTTCGGTAACAGTTTTAGCTTTTTTAGAAAACCAAAGCGTTAGAACCATTACAATTCCGGCGATAAGCAAGTAGAGCGTAGGCGTGGAAACTTTTTCGGAAAGTGCTTCCATCGTCATAGCATCGGGCGCAACTCCTCCGGCTGCCGTATAAGCTTCCCACGACGACAAACCTGCCAGAGGAACTCCAATAAAGTTCACCAAGTCGTTGCCTGCAAACGCCATAGCCAAACTAAACGTTCCGAAGAGAATGATGATGCGAAATATATTTATTTTGGAAAAAAACACCAACAACTGCAACAGCGTAAAGGCAACAGCAAAAGTGCTTCCTAAAATAAGCATAGAATGGGTTTTTATCCATTCGTAATTTTCTTTTGTCATAAATGATGCGTCTTTGGCACCTTTGATTGCAATAAAATAAAAAATTCCGCTCACCGCCACAGCTCCCCAAATAGCACCAAAATAAGTATAGGTTTTGGCAGTATTAAAAGTGAACAGCAAACGTATTAGAAATTGTACCAGTACGCCCCCAGTGAAAGCAATAGCAACCGAAATAAGAATACTGCTTACTATTCCCAATGCTTTTTCGGAGTTTATATAGTCCGAAATTACAGCCACGCCGCTCGAATCGCCCATCACTTTGATGATAGCAATGCCCACAGCCGCTCCCAAAAGTTCAAAAACTATCGAAACCGTAGTAGAAGTAGGCAAACCAAGCGTGTTGAACAAATCGAGCAACAACACATCGGCAAGCATTACCGCTAAAAAGATTATCATTATTTCGTTGAAATAAAACATATTGGGGTGGAGAATCCCATTTCGAGCCACTTCCATCATACCATTGGAAAAGGTTGCTCCAATAAAAACACCTAAACTAGCTATAACCATAATCAGCCAATAAGGTGCTGCTTTTGAGCCCAAAGCCGAATTTAAGAAGTTTACCGCATCGTTGCTTACACCCACCACTAGGTCGGATACTGCAAGTACAATAAGTATTATTAAAATAATTAAATAAAAAGATTCCATAACGAAGAATTTCTGGTTTTATAATAAAAAAACCCCACAAAATGAGTAATTGTGTTGATTTTTTTAATAATATTTTAACAAAGAACTACTATTTTATATTTTTGCAAAAGTAGATACAATAAAAACAAAGCTATATTTTGTTGTTCTTATTAAATTGTTAAGTTAAGGTTAAGGGGAGTGTTAATTCTAAATAGTGGGCAATGAATAATTCTTTTAATTGATTGATAATTAAAATATTAGACTTATTGCAAATTATTGGTTTGTGCAAGCAATCGAAACACATTTGTAGCCGATTTGAGAAGCAATTCTTTAGCATTAGTGTAAGATTCGGCTTTAGACATAGGTGCATTTTGAATAGAAAATACCGAAGTTAGTCCTTTTTCGTATAGGTTTTCGATAGAGTCGCCAATGTTTGCAGTAAAAACGATGAGTTTTTTGTTGTGTTTGTTGCAAGTAGCCAACAAACTGCCAATAACTTTGCCACTAGCGGTTTGCGAATCAATTTTTCCTTCTGCCGAAACAATTAAATCTGATTTGGCAATCCATTGTTCTAAATTTATAATCTGCGAAAGTACCTGAAAACCCGAATTTAATTTAGCTCCTAAAACAGCAGCCATTGAAGCAGCCACTCCACCAGCAGCTCCTCCACCTTTAAGTGTTTGAAAATCAAATGAAAATTTCTTCTTTGCCAAAACAGCAAAATGCAAAAGCCCCGCATCTAGCAATTCAATTTCATGGGCATTAGCCCCTTTTTGTGCCGCAAAAACAAAGGCAGCGCCTTGTTTGCCACAAAAAGGATTTTCTACATCGCAAGCGGCAGTTATTTGTACCGCGAAAATACGTTTATCAAGTTGCGAACTATCAATGGAGTGTATTTGTTGCAATTGGTTTCCAAAAGGTGCTAGTTTGTTGCCATTTACATCAAAAAACTCAACACCCAACGCCTTCAACATGCCCATTCCGGCATCATTGGTAGCTGTTCCGCCTAAGCCAACGATTAAATTGTTCGCATTCAGGTCAAGTGCGGCTTTTATAAGCTCGCCCAAGCCGTAACTTGTTGTGTGCATTGGGTTTTGCTCTTTCGTTTTGAGCAAATGCAAACCAATAGCTTCTGCACTTTCTATAAAAGCCGTTTTGTTTTGTGCATCGAACAAAAACTCAGCATTTATAGGACGCATAAGTGCATCGTGCGCCTTTACTGTTTGTGTTTCAAAATTCAAATAATGTTTCAAAACCGCAACAAAGCCATCGCCACCATCAGACAAAGGCATTTGAAAAACCTCAAAATCCGTTGAAACGCCACCAATCGCAAGGCTTAATATAGAACAAATATCTAAAGCACTGATATTTTCCTTAAAAGAATCGGGAGCTAGTAAAACTTTCATACCAAAGTTTTTGAATAACGAATTAAAAATCAATGCTGCTCAAATTAACCTCTTCAAGGGTTTAAACCCCTGAAGAGATGCTTAGCGGATAATTTAATTATGCTGCATTGATTTTCAAATGCTTAAACTTCTAAACACACAATCTACCAGCCCAAAATGTATCCAAACATAAGCGGCGCAACGATGGTAGCGTCGGACTCAACAATAAACTTAGGAGTTGTGATGTCGAGCTTGCCCCAAGTGATTTTTTCATTGGGCACAGCACCCGAATACGAGCCGTAACTAGTCGTAGAATCAGATATTTGACAGAAGTAACTCCAGAAAGGCGTATCCGTTCTTTCCATATCTTGATACAACATGGGCACTACGCAAATGGGAAAATCGCCAGCTATTCCGCCGCCAATTTGGAAAAATCCTATTCCATTATCTTTTGAATTGGCGGTGTACCAATCGGCAAGCCAAGCCATGTACTCAATGCCCGATTTCATGGTCGAAGCCTTCAACTCGCCTTTGATTACATACGATGCAAAGATGTTGCCCATGGTGGAATCTTCCCAACCCGGCACTACCATTGGCATATTTTTTTTGGCGGCTGCCAACATCCAACTATTTTTGGGGTCAATCTCGTAATATTGTTCTAAAACGCCCGAATTGAGTAGTTTGAACATAAATTCGTGTGGAAAATAACGTTCGCCTTTGTCTTCGGCATCTTTCCAGATTTTGAAAATATGTTTTTGCAAACGGCGGAAAGCTTCTTCTTCGGGAATGCACGTGTCAGTTACACGATTCAAGCCTTTTTCGAGCAAATCCCACTCTTCTTGTGGCGACAAATCGCGGTAGTGCGGCACGCGCTTGTAATGTGTGTGCGCTACGAGATTCATCAAATCTTCTTCGAGGTTTGCGCCTGTGCACGAGATGATTTGCACTTTGTCGTGGCGAATCATTTCGGCAAACGATTTGCCAAGTTCGGCGGTGCTCATAGCTCCGGCGAGCGTAACCATCATTTTGTTGCCCATTTCGAGTTGTTTTTCGTAAGCTTGGGCAGCATCTACAAGGCTTGCCGCATTGAAATGCTTGTAATGTTCAAGTATAAACTGACTGATTGGTCCTTTGTTTGTCATTTTTTTTTATGTTTTTTTTATTTTTGAGATAAATATGTTTTGTTAATTTTCTCCCCGTTCTAAAAAATACGGATACGACCATTGCCAAAGGTCTTTTATCGAATTACTTTTGTATTTTTCGAGTTCTTCAAATCGGGCTTGTGGTCTTTCGCCTTTATTCAAGCCCAACCAATCGATTGTATTTTGAGCAATCTCTTGTTCTGTGCGGGTTCTGTCTTTGTTGGGAATAATGTAGTTTTTTTGAATGCTCCAATCTATTTCAAACCAATAATCGAAATTATAATCTGGCTCGTCGGGTTTTATAGCTCCGCAATCGGGAAAAGCACTTGCCTTATTTTTTTGGCAATCGGAACAAGATATAAATAAATTTTCCCAATCAAAAGCCAAATCGGGAAATTTCGATTTGGGCTTGAAATGGTCGATACTTCTACTGCCAAGGTTTTCTTTCAAAGGATAAAAGCCACAATATGAACAGTGATATTTTGTAAGTAATGATAATTTTTCGGTCAAAATAATCGCTACCTTTTCCTTGTTGTACTCGTGCCAATTCCAATAATTTGGTTTCGATTTTCGTTTTTCAATATATTCTTTTGTCCAAGCTACTGATTTTTGTTTGAGACATTCGGGTTTTTCAACCTTATTTCTATCTATTTTATTCATAATTTGACAGTTTTTCCGGTTAGTCGTTCAAATTGCCGTATTTCTCTTGTTACCGTCGCTTGTATTTCTTGGCTGTATTCCAATAGCTTTTTAGTTGTATTTTTAAACTCCTTTTCTTCTTTGGTTGTTAATTCTTCTTTGCGTTGTTTATCTATGTAATTTTTGAATGTTTTTAATAAAAGTTCAGTTTCGTAGCCAAAAAAACTACTATTTCCTTCAAAAAATAAATTATAAATACTTTCGATGCTTAGCCCTTTTTTTATTTCTTGGGTTGTAATTTCCAATTTGCCTTGGCTTGCATGAATAATTAAAGCGGTATTTCCTTCGGCTGACTGAACCGAAAAAATATTGTGAGTGCTTAAAATGAACTGAATATTTTGAAAATCATCTTTCAACTGAGTCAGAAACCTTCTTTGCAATTCGGGGTGAAGATGCCTGTCAAATTCGTCAATCACAATAAGCCCTTTGACTTGTTTCAAAAGTTTAGCCGAAATTTCCATTTCCTCCTGCTCAAAAGAAGCATTTCGCGAGGCAATTATTTTAACAACTATATCGGTAATTTGCAAAATAAAATCTTTGTATCCTTCGCTTAAATTGTTGGTTTTTAGTTTATTATTATTGAAATCGACATAATAAAAATCGGCATAATCGCTTTCTAATCGAATATTTTCGGGTTGCGAAAAAAGTTGCAAATAACTATTCAAGGTATCGAAAACAACACGAATAATACTATCAATCAACTTATTTCGTTTTCCTCTTTTTTCTAAAAACAAACGTTCTAATAAAATAATCGGGTCGTAAAAATCCTTCGAATAGTCTTTAAATATTGACTTTGTAGAATAAGGCAAGCCATTTCCTTTAATTAATTGGTCAATAATTTCGGAATGCGAAAGTTTTTCTTCGGTATTTAAGTTTACACCGTAAGCGAGCAGCAATTTTTGCGGCAAGGCTACATAATTTGCATTTCTCAGTTCATTTTTAAAAACATACACGGTTTTCTTTTCGTTTTCCCATTTCAAAACAATATCCGATTTGCTCGAATTAAGGTGTATGTATTTATCAAATTCATTGGATTTGTCTTCATTATTTGAAGGCAAAAGCCCAAGTGTAAGTGCCTGTAAAAAAGAAGTTTTACCCAATCCGTTCCTTCCAACCAAAATATTGATGTCGGGAGCAAAATTTGCTTTTATTTTGGAGAAGATTTTAAAATTCTCAATCTCAATTTGCGTAATAAATTGGCTACCTTTCCATTCTACATCGGGCTTTTCGTTTTCGGCACCTATGTATTTGAGCAAATTTTCTACCGGAATTTCTGTTCCGGTAGGTGTTGCAAAAATATTTTTTGCTAAAAATTTGGTTTCTATTAATTTTTCAAAATCAATAAAGTTATTTTCGTAATAAAAAAAACGGGTGCAGTTTTTTTGATTTTCTTTATTTTGCTCTAATGAAACAAAATTGAATTCGTTGGTTTTGATACTGGTTTCAATTTGAGTTCTTAGAAAATTCAATGTTTTTAATTGACTTTCATGTTTTCCGAATAAATTGATTATAAAACCGTTGTTGTTCGTTTCTACACTTTTTTTCACAAAACCAATAACATCTTCATTTTGGATAGTTAAAATATTTTCAAACAAACGAATTGTAAATTCTTCATTATTTAGTTTGAAAATTTCGGATAATGAAAATTGGTTATTGTATAAAATTAAATATTTTAAATGAAGATTTTGAAAATCAAGAGCTTTTTCATATACTTTAAAAAAGAATTTTGCCAAATCATATTCTTTAAAATAATTTTTCAAAAGATTTGATAAATTATTATAAGCATCTGCATAGTCAGGATTTAATTCAATTGCCTTTTCATAATATTTTCGTGCTAAATCGTATTCTTTGAAATAATCATTTTGCAAAATAATTGCTAAATTAAGATAAGCATCTGCATAATCAGGATTTAAATCAATTGCTTTTTCATAGTATTTTCGAGCTAAATCGTACTCTTTAAAATTATCATTAGCTAAAAGATTTGCTAAATTATTATAAGCATCTGTAAATTCAGGATTTAGCTCAATAGCTTTCTCAAAATATTTTCGAGCGGAATCATATTTTTTGAAATATTCTATTTTTAATAAATTAGCATAATTATAACAAGTTATAACATCGTTAGGGTGTATTTCTAATGATTTTTCATAAATTTTTTTAGATGATTCATATTCTTTAAAATAATCTTTCTGTAACAGGTTGGCTAAATTATTATTAGCACTTAAATAGTCTGGATTCAATTCAATAGCTTTCTCATAATACTTTTTTGCTAAATCATATTCTTTAAAATAATCATTTTCTAAAAGAAGAGCAAAATTAAAATATGCCTCTGAATAATTAGAATTTAACCTAATCGATTTTTCAAAATATTTTCGAGCTAAAGCAAATTCTTTGAAATAATCATTTGATAATAAAAAAGCTAAATTACTGTAATAACGATAATTGTTGTTTATTTTAATTGCTTTTTCGAGATTAATCTTTGCTAAATCAAATTTTTTTATAGAGTTTAATTGATATAAACCTGCTAAATTATTATAAGCATCAGCAAATTCAGGATTTAGTTCGATAGCTTTTTCATAATATTGCTGAGCTAATTTATATTCAGTATAAACATTTTGCAAAAGATTAGCTAAATTATTATAAGCTATAGCAAGTAATTCTTTATTAGTTGGATTTTTTTCAATAAATAATTCATAATACAAGCGAGCTTCGTCATATTTTTCTATATTTACACAAGTATATCCTAAAAAAATATATGCTGTAAAATCCTCATATTCGTTGATATACGCTTTCAGAAGATTGTATTTTTCTTCGGTTTCGGGTAATTCTGCTATTTTTTGAAGCTCTTGTTCTTTTGTCAAATCCGTCATAGTTTTCTATTTTTAAGAAATAAATAAGCAAAAAAAATGTTTTTTCTACAAACAAAACTTATAAGAAAGTAGCTTATAATACAGTTTGGCTACTAAAAAAGTAGGAGCTTTGTTGTCTTTCATGGGAGCTAGCTCCACAATGTCGAAACCGATAACGTTCTTTTGCTCAAACACTTTGCGAAGGAAACGAAGCGTTGAGTTCCAATCCAAACCACCCGGCTCGGGCGTGCCTGTTGCGGGCATTATGGAAGGGTCGAAAGCATCGAGGTCGATGGTAAGATACACATTGTCAGTCATTAAGCTAATTGCCTTTTCGTGCCAATCGGTGCTTCCGTAAATTTCGTGCGTAAAGAAACATTTGTCTTTATTGAGGTATTGTTTTTCGCAAGCATCCATGCTGCGGATTCCTACCTGAATTAAGTTGGTATTTTGGCTGGCATCGTGCAAAGCGCAAGCATGGTTGTAGGGCGAACCCATGTAACTTGCCCGCAAATCGGCATGCGCATCGAGGTGCAAAACGGTTAAGTTTTCGTACTTCTCGTAAAAAGCTTTGATTACACCAATGCTAACGGAATGTTCGCCACCAAAAAAGGTCAAATACTTTCCGGTTTTCAAAAGTTCTTTGGTTTTTGCATACACCGCTTCAAACATGGCAGTTGAAGACTCATTTTCGTTGATGGCTGGCAAAATATGCACGCCTTTTTTATATACTTCCGAATCGGTTTCGATGTCGTAAATTTCCATGTTATCGCTGGCTTCAAGAAAAGCATCGAAACCATTGTCGGCACCTTTTCCCCAAGTGCTTGTTCCATCGTAAGGAATTGATTGTAAAAGAATTGCAGCATTTTCGTATTGGCTGTATTGTTCTTCTACACCTGCATAAACTCTCATAATTTTATATTTTTATTTTTTTTCTAAAAAAAATCTATTCTAAATTTTGAAAACTAAAAAAAGATACGTACTTTTGTAGTCATAAAAAATATTTTTTATATCATTTAATATGATTTCGTCGTCTGCGGATGGCAGCAACATAAAGGAAGCTCTGGGTACTTGTTATCTAACTTCCTTTAAACTTTTGAGCTAACTTATAATCAGTTAGCTCATTTCTTTTTAAGTTAATTATTGTTTTATTGGCAAACATAACATCAATTTTTTTTATATTTCCTAGTTTTTTATTTTCTAAGGCTAAAAAAATTCCATAGCGCACATCGGCTATTCTATGCTTTTGATTTATAAAAAGCAAGATATTGTGAGCCTGTTTTTTTGCATTTCTAATTGCAGTTTCTATTGCACGACTTACATTTTTGGCTTTGCTGATGGTTTTAAATTCCCAAAAATCGCTATTTCGTTTGGCATCTGGGGTTTTTAGGTTTGGAATATCTTCCAAAAGCTCAACCTCTTCGCCCAAATCGGCAAGAATTTTGGCAATTATTAAGTTTTGTTGCACCTCAATATGCCCATGCCTTTTGTTTACAACAATGTAGCCTCCCGTTTCGTGATTGAAGTATATATGATTGTGCGTCTGCTTGTTATAAGCTTCGTACTGTTTGAAATTTTGTTTTACTCTCATTTTTTTCTTTAAAACAATTTAATAATCAACCGAACTTATATTCGATTGATTATTAATCAGCCACTTACAGCTTGTCGTAACCCAAAATACGGAACATTTGTTGCGCCGATTGTTCTTCTCGGTAAATATAATCCACAATGTTTCCTTTTTCGTCGCGGTCAATGATTACGTGCTTTGGCGAAGGAATCAGGCAATGCTTGATGCCGCCGTAGCCGCTAATTGCATCTTGATAAGCTCCTGTGTGGAAAAATCCCAAATACAAGGGCTCTTCATCGTCGTCGGAATATTTTGGAAGAAGTACTTCTTGGTTCAAATCTTCGGAGTTGTAATAGTCTGAGTGGTCGCAACTTATGCCGCCAATGTTTACACGCTGATATTCATTTTCCCACTTGTTGATGGGCAGAAGAATGAATTTTTCGTGAATGCTCCAAGCATCTGGAATTGTGTTCATTAAGCTATTGTTAATGATATACCATGTTTCGGTGTCGTTTTGTTGCTTTTGTTCCAACACCTTGAAAATGATAGCACCAGCCTCGCCAACAGTATATTTTCCGAACTCGGTAAAAATATCGGGTTCTTTCACATTGTCTTTGATGCAAGCGTCTTTGATGCTCGAAATGATTTCGTTAATCATGTATTCGTAGTTGTATTCAAAACCCAAATGGTTGCGAATAGGAAAACCGCCTCCCAAATTGAACGAGTCGAGCGATTCACATTCTTTTTTAAGGTCGATGTAAAGTTTTAAAGCTTTTTGAAATTCACCCCAATAATAAAGTGTATCTTTTATGCCCGAATCGACAAAAAAATGTAACATTTTAAGTTCAAATCCGGGATTGTCTTTAATGTTTTTGTTGAAAAATTCGAGCATTTGCGTATGTCTAATTCCAAGACGGGAAGTGTAATAAGCCGATTGAGCTTCTTCGTTTACCGCCATGCGCAAGCCAATTTTAACTTTGTGCTTTGGATTCAATTTCTGAAGGCGTGTTATTTCGTTTACCGTATCGAAAATGATAATGGAATTAACAAAGCCTTTTTCTTGAAGAAATAGTATTTTTTCTAAATATTCGTCGGTTTTATAACCATTGTGAACGATAATGCGCTCTTTGTCTATTTTTTTTTCTTTGTAAAGGTGTAAAATCAAATCAATGTCGAAAGCCGATGAGGTTTCGAGGTTTACTTCTTGCTTTAATGCCTCTGAAATAACATGATAGAAGTGATTGCATTTGGTACAATAACAAAAATGATACTGTCCGTTGTAATTATTATTTTTGATAGCGCGATTAAATAAATTACGAGCTTTTTTTATTTGGTCGCTTATTTTGGGAAGATAAATAAACCTAAAAGGCGTTCCATGCTTTTCGATTAAATACTTCAGCGACACACCATGAAAGGTTAAGTATTTGTCTCTTAAGTCAAAACCTTCCTGAGGAAAGTAATAACTCTGTTCTATCAAATTAAAATATGTATTTTTCATTTACACTACCATAAAAATTTTTTTTACTTGTTTTTGTTCTTTTTTATCTTTGTTAACCAACGCAGATATTTTATTTATCTTTCTCAATGCTAGCTGATTAAAACCATATTGATTCCAATGAAAAATTATTCTGCAAATATAATTTATTTTTTTTAAAATACTATAAAAAAATAGGAACAGCAAAATTTTAACGCTCTTTTGCTACTCTTTTTTGTTTGCAAATTACATTAATCTAGCGATTTATAGTTGCAATTTTTTTGAAAATTATGCGACATTGTGCAATTTCTCTTTTCTTAAAAATTCAATTAAAATAGCAGCCTAAGCCCAACAATAATTTTATAAAAATTTTGCTAAATCTGATTATAATTAAATACTTTATTTTTTTTCAAAAGACAAATGAAATAGAACAAATATAAAAATAAAACTGGACTAAAATTCATTTTCAATTTGGTATTTTATTAGCAATTATCAAAAATAAAAATAAAAATTATTGAAAATATTTTGAAAACGTTTTTTATTTACCTATTTTAGTAAACTTTAAATAAACAAAGTATCTAACTTTTTTACGTTCTTTTTTATTTAAGTTTACAAAAAAAATATTAATTTATACTTGCTTTTACATAAAAAATATTTTATATTTATCTAACAATAAACAACTTATGGTTTTGACGGATTTTAAATATAAATTTGTTATTATTATATTTATTTTTGAAGCATAAATTTAAAAAGAATTAGAAAATTTGAATGCTGTAGTTTATTTTTGAAAGTGCATTTCATTTTGCATGATTCTTTAAAAATTACCATTTATACTTAATTCGTTGCTCAATTAATGTGATGCTAGGCGGTTTAAGTTAATTTATAATGATTAAATTCTGAATAAAAACGCAAATTATTACCTTAAACAGTATAAGTGTTTAATTAAAAAAAGAAATGGTTACTATTTTTTTCGTTTAGAACAAAGAACAAATAATAATTTTAATAAATTTTTATACAGTAAAAAATTATGGAGGTTAAAAATCACAAATTAGTGGGCGACAACGTAAGTTTTGACCCAACAACCAAGGTTTCGGGGCAACATGCCAAAGGCGACCTTGATACAATAATAGTACACTACACCGCAGGCAATAACGCCGATGTTGCAGTAAAAACTTTAAAAAACCCCAAAGTTCAAGCTTCGGCGCACATGGTGGTAAGTAGAGAAGGAAAAGTAGTTCAATTAGCTGATTTGAATGTAATTACATGGCATGCCGGAGTAAGCGAATATACTTTCCCCGACAAAAAACGCACTACTTTCAACAAACATTCTATCGGAATAGAAATAGCCAACGATGGTTATTTGAAAAAAGTAGAGGACAAGTATTTTAATGCCTACAACAAGGAGATTGCGGCTGAATTTGCATTTTTTGGAAAACATCGCAATCCTGTAACAAAATCGCAATATTGGCATTCTTATACCGATGTTCAAATAAAAGCGGTTTTTGATGTTTGTGCTGCTATTATAAAAGAATATCCGAGTGTAAAATACATTTTGGGGCACGAAGAGATAGCTCCGGGTAGAAAAACCGATCCAGGTCCAGCTTTTCCGCTCGACGAATTGCGCAAGCAAATGGGCGTTTGGATTCCGGGAACTGCTGCAATAGCTGCAAGTGTTGCACCGCCAGTAGTAGAAAAAGTGGCTTTAGGAACGGTAGGAGTTGCCACCGGAAAAATCAATTTCCGCTCAGGTCCAGGGGCTGATTACGATAAAGTAGCCGAAGCTGTTGAAAAAGACGAAAAAGTGCTTATTTTGAAAAAATCGGGCGAATGGTATGAAGTGCTTCAAGATATAACAGGTTGGGTAGCAAAAGAATACATAAGCCAAGACAATACCGACGAAAACTACGATGGCTTTGTAGATGCCGATGTGTTGAACATTAGAGCAGAGCCAAATGGCGAAAAAATAGCAAATCCCCTCACTCGCGGTCAGAAAGTAAACATAATAAAGCAAGATGAAGGGTGGATGCAAATAGAAACGCAAGTAAAAGGTTGGGTTGCAGCTAAATACGTTAATTTAGCTTAAACAAACTTATTAAATCCTGCTTCTTAAAAAAGAAAATTAACTACTTGAAAAATACACTTCAAAAATCATTTTTTTGAAGTGTAAAATGAAAAGTAGTGGAAAAAAAACTCATAAATAGTGTATTTTTTTGAGAAGAAAATCAATTTTTTGAATCAAAAATGAATAAAAAATATTTTTTTTTAATTTTTTTGAAAACTATTTTATCATAGTTAAAACTCTAAATTTCAAAAAGTTAAATTGAAAATATTTGCTATAAAATTTTAAAAAGGCAAATAAAAAAAGAAAAATAATTAGTTTATATTTCGTAAATTAATTTTAAGTCTTATATTTGCCAACCGTTTGAAAACGTAATTTATTGAAAATTAAATATTTTATAAAAAATGACCAAAGCAGATATTGTAAACGAAATCTCAAAAACAACAGGGATTGAAAAAATAACTGTTCAAAGAACAGTTGAAGCGTTAATGGATTCAGTTAAAGAATCATTACAAAAAGGAAATAACGTGTATTTACGCGGATTTGGAAGCTTTATAGTTAAGAAAAGAGCTGAAAAAACAGCTAGAAACATTTCTAAAAATACGACTATAATTATTCCTGAGCATTTTATTCCGGCTTTTAAACCAGCCAAAACTTTTGTTATTCAAGTAAAAAGTAACGTTTCTGAATAAGGAATAAGACTAGTTAAAACAATCGAAATTAATTAATTATGCCAAGCGGAAAAAAAAGGAAAAGACATAAAATGGCTACGCATAAACGTAAGAAACGTTTAAGAAAAAACAGACATAAGAAAAAATAGTTTTCTTGCTGTTTTTTAAGCCCAATGCTTTTACAGGAATAAAAACGTAGAGAGCACATCTCTACGTTTTTTAAAGTTTATAGATAACGATAGCTAAAATGGCAAAAGCAAATTTTGTTTAGTTGTTTGGTAGTTGTTTTTAGTAAATGCTAGCCAAGTTGTAAAAGCTTAAATTGCTCCACTTCTTAAAAAAAAACGAATCATCGAAGGAAACTAAATTTCGTTTTTAGTGTAGTTTTACTTTTTTATAAAGTAGAAAATAATCATATAACAACCAAAAAAAATCAGTGAATAACGAACTCGTAATTGATGTAAAGAATTCAGAAATATCAATTGCTTTACTTGAAGACAAAGTACTTGTAGAATTAAGTAAAGAAAAGAGCAACAAACAATTCACTGTTGGTGATATATATTTAGGCAAAGTAAAAAAAATAATGGCAGGCTTAAATGCCGCCTTTGTTGACATTGGCTACGAAAGAGATGCGTTTTTGCATTACTTGGATTTAGGTCCACAGTTCCTTTCGTTGAGCCATTATATGCAGTTAGCATACAAACCCAACACAAAATTACCTCCGGTTCACGATTTCAAATGTTTGCCCGATATTAACAAAAACGGGAAAATAACAGAAGTTCTAACCACCGGGCAAAACGTTCTTGTACAAGTTGCTAAAGAACCTATTTCGACAAAAGGACCTCGTATAACTTCTGAAGTTTCAATACCAGGGCGATACATTGTTTTAATTCCTTTTTCAGATAAAGTTTCTGTTTCTCAAAAAATTAAATCATCGGAAGAAAAAAAGCGTTTAAAAAGGCTTCTTTTAAGTATTAAGCCCAACAATTACGGAATAATAGTTCGTACTGTGGCAGAAGGAAAAACAGCAGAAACTTTACACAATGAATTAAATGATTTGATAAATAAATGGGAAAATTCATTAAAAGATATTGTTAATATTGAGCCTCCCGCATTAATTATTGGCGAACTAAATAGAACCTCTGCCATATTAAGAGATATTCTAAATTCTAGTTTTAACAATATCTATATCAACGATTTACCTCTTTACAAAGAAATTCAGAATATTGTATCGACTTATTCGCCCGAAAGGTTAAAAATAGTAAAGCTTTTTAATAGCAAATTACCTATTTTTGAACAATTCGGTATTGAAAAACAGATAAAAAGTCTTTTTGGCAAAACAGTTACAATTAAAAGTGGAGCTTATTTAATTATAGAACACACGGAAGCGCTTCATGTTATAGATGTAAATAGCGGAAACCGCTCTCGCAAAGGAAATAACCAAGAAGCGAATGCTCTTGAAGTAAATCTGCTTGCTGCTGAAGAAATTGCCCGACAATTGAGGCTTAGAGATATGGGCGGAATTATTGTGATTGATTTTATCGATATGCACGATTTTGAAAACCGAAAAACGGTTTATGTCAAAATGAAAGAATTTATGGCAAACGATAGAGCCAGACACAACATATTGCCTTTGAGTAAATTTGGATTGATGCAAATAACGAGACAAAGAGTGCGTCCCGAGATGAACATCAAAACAATAGAAACTTGCCCTACTTGCGCCGGAACCGGCGAAGTTATGCCTAGTGTATTACTAACAGATGAAATTAGTACAAAGCTTAGATATTTGTCTGAAAAACATGAAAAAGCTGAGTTGACTTTGAAAGTTCACCCTTACGTTGAAGCTTTTATAAAAAAAGGCATCTATTCGATGTATTATAAGTGGAAATTTAACGTCAATAGAAAACTAAAACTAAAAAGCGATTACGCTTACGGTTTATTAGAGTATAGCTTTTTCGACAAATCTGGTGAAAAACTTATTACTTAAAATATGAAAACAGTATATTCTAAAAAAAATATACTGTTTTTTTTTGCTTTAAATTTTATATTCTATTGCTAAATACAACTAAATTTTATTTTTTTTAATATATTTGCCAATTATTTAATTTCATTTAGCACATCTTTCAAACCAAAAATAATATTATTGCTTTTTTTGCTCTTAAAATATTCATTTTTAGTATTTTGCAATTAAAAAAAACAGACCTTAATTTGTTTTAGTAGCTTTAAAAGAAAATACTTTTGCTATTGTGCTAAACATTAATTTATTTTTTTTCGGAATTTTAAATTCTATTAAATACTTTTTGCACTATGAAACAAAAAAAATACGGAATATTTATTTTTTTAGTTCTATTTAATTATTCGTGCCAATTTGATAAACAACCAACAGCTCAAATTGTTAGCGAAGATTGTTTGGATTGCTTTGCTGAAAATACGCTCGATGCCGACTCGTCTAAAACTTCTTGCGAAGCTTCTGCTGCTTTATTTGTAGATGGAAAGTTATTTTTTGCTAGCGACAAACCAATTCCAGGGACTTCTTCGGTATTTTCGTATCAATTTGATAACGAATTGGATTTGAATACAATAAAGCATTATCGTAACTACGAACTTGAAACGGCTATTAAATACGAAGATTTTTCTATTTTGCCCGACAACAAAACTATTTTGCTTTCTACCGGATTTGATAGAATAAAAAAGGATACAAACTCTTGGGACAGATACAATTGTGTATTGTATTGGGATAAAAATAAGCCGCAAAATGTTCAAGTATTGGCTAAAGTAGATAACAAAGGAGTTGTAAGCTCTGTGCGTTTGCGTCCTTATTTTCAAAAAACACTTAGCAGTGTTAAATTTCCGGAAGGAACTCCTTATTTCAAAATAGAAGGAATTTGCGCAATTCCCAACAATAAGTTATTGTTTGGAGTAAGAGAAAAAGGTGCTTCATACACTGATTTTGAATATATTGTGGAAATTATTTCGGTAAGTTATTTCTTTGAAGAAGGAGAAATGATTTTAAAAAATGATTTTGAACTGGTTTATAAAATGGATGTTAAATCTGCAAATATTAGCGAGCCTTGCGCTCTTTCGAGTTTAGAATACGATGTTGAAAATGAACGTTTGTATGCGCTAACTACTTTTGAATTAGATGATTCGGACAATGGTGTAGGTGCTTATTTGTGGTATATTTCGTTAGAGGATTTTCACAAAAAGAAACCACTCAATTTGCTTAAAACAAAACAAGGCGAAACTATAAAATTCTCGCATAAGGCTGAAGGACTTGCTATTGTAGATAGTAAAACGCTTTTTATTATACATGACGACGACAAGCGTGAAACGTTGATTTTCAACAAAAATAAACAAATAAAAAAAGCGCATCAAGCGGCTTATTCTATTGTGAAGTTGGATTAAAGCACCTTTGCTTACGTTGAAATAAATCGAACGATAAATATAAAAAACAAATGGCATTAATTAGAAAGTTGAACGGAAAAACTCCAATGTATGGAGAGAATTGCTTTTTTGCCGAAACGGCAGCAATTATTGGCGATGTAGAAATGGGAAACGATTGCAGCATTTGGTACGGCGCGGTGCTTAGAGGCGATGTGCATTACATTAGAATGGGAAACAGAGTTAATGTGCAAGACAATGCCACAATTCACGCAACTTACAAGAAATCACCAACTAACATAGGCAACAACGTGTCTATTGCTCACAATGCAGTGGTACATGGTTGCACCATAAAAGACAATGTACTGATAGGCATGGGAGCTGTGGTTTTGGACGATGTAGTAATTGAAAGCAACTCAATTATTGCAGCAGGCGCGGTAGTTACCAAAGGCACACACGTGGAATCGGGCAGCGTTTATGCAGGCGCACCAGCGAAAAAAATTAAAGAAATTAGCCCCGAATTGCTTGAAGGTGAGATTAATAGAATAGCCGAAAGCTATTTAATGTATTCTACTTGGTACAAATAGAGTATTGTAATTTAGCTTCTAAAATATTATCTTGTTAGAAGCTAAATTGTGCTTAATGCAATAAATTTTTATCTATTTTGTTTGACCTAAATAAATTGTCTCTAAGCTCTGTAAATTTGTTACTTTCGCCTAATTCTTGCCATATTTTAATGGCAGCAAAATACAAGAAAGCATAAGGATAATCTTTGGTTTGGTAAATTAAATTTTCTAAACTTTCGGCAGCACGTTTTTTTTCGTTTACTGCGTACAAACGGTACGCTTCGTTTATGTTGTCGTTTAAGCTGTTCGACAAAATAATTCCTTTCATACTAAAACAAGCATTGTCGCAGTTTTCGATTAAATCGAGATACATTATTTTTTCCGAAATTTTTGGAAAATACAATTTAAACGAAAGTTTTTCATCTATACTCTTGAATTGATGCGCTTTAGGACATTGTGGAATCCCTTCGCTTTTTATAATTTGGTACATTTCGTATCCGCTCGAATTCTTGATGTATATATTTTTGTCGGCGCAAAAAGTACCACCATTTATTTTATTTACTATCGAAAGATTGATAATAGTGTATTGATTTGTTGTTTCAATAGATTCTATATCAAGAGTTTCGTGTGTTTTTTGTCCAAAGTTTGGTTGTAAAATTGTTTGCGCTTGAGCTACAAACGATACATTTAAAATTGATACTAAAAGATATATTTTTAGTAAGGTTGATGTTTTATTTGCTAATTTAATATTCATTTCCTGATGGTTTATTTTCTTAAATTGAGTATAAACGGGTTGTTAAAAATAGTTCCAACTATTTGGGCGAAAGCGTAATAACTGGAATAACCATTTCTTCGAGCGAAATGCCGCCGTGCTGAAATGTATTTTTATAATAATTGGCAAAATGATTGTAATTGTTGGGATAAACAAAAAAATCGGAATTGAGCGCAAAAATATATTTAGAGCTAATGTTTGAACTTGGCAAATAGGCAAGTTCGGGTTTTGCTATCGAAAAAACTTGTTTTTCGTTGTAATTCAGATTTCTACCTAGCTTGTAGCGTAAGTTTGAGCTTGTTTTTTTATCGCCGATTACTTTTACTGCTTCGTTCACTTTTATCGAACCATGGTCGGTGGTTAGTACCACTTTTACGTCTAAAGTATGTAACTCTTTGAGTAGTTTTAATAAATCGGAATGTTGAAACCAACTAATTGTTAATGAGCGATAAGCAGCCTCGTCGTTAGCAAGTTCCTTAATCATATCCATCTCGGTACGTGCGTGGGAAAGCATATCTATAAAGTTGTAAACCAATATATTGAGCTGAAACCCGAGAAGGTTAGAAAATTTATCAAGTACTTTTTTCCCGTCGCGCATGTTTATTATTTTCTCATAATTGAATTTAGATTGAATCCCATTTCTATTCATTTGCGATTCAAGCAATTCAGGCTCGTATAGGTTTTTTCCGCCTTCTTCTTCGTCGCTGCTCCAAATATCGGGGTAGATTTTGGCAATGGCAGAAGGCATCAATCCGGCAAAAATCGAATTGCGAGCATACTGCGTTGTGGTGGGCAAAATGCTGGAATAAAGAGTTTCGTCGTCGGTTTTAAAATACTCATTTATAATAGGTTCTACTATTTTCCATTGGTCGTATCTAAAGTTGTCGATGAGAATTACAAAAACCTTTTTGCCTTCATTTAAAAGCGGAAATACTTTTTGCCGAAACAAATTGGGCGACAGCAACGGCTTTTTGGCGTTTTTATCATCAAACCACGATAAGTAATTTTTTTTGATGAATTTAGAAAACGCACTATTTGCTTCGTTTTTTTGCAGTTGAAAGACTTCGTACATGCCCGCATCGGATAGCTTGTCGAGTTCTAACTCCCAAAATACTAAACTTTTGTATAATTTTACAAAATCCTCAAAGTTTACGCAGTTACTTATTTCTATTCCTAATTTTCTAAATTCAGTTTGGTAAGCCGAAGTGGTTGTTTTAGATACTAGATTTTTTTTCTCTAAATTCTTTTTTAGTGAGAGCAAAATCTGGTTTGGGTTTACTGGTTTAATTAAATAATCAGCTATTTGTGCACCAATGGCATCTTCCATTATTTGTTCTTCTTCGCTTTTGGTAATCATTACCACAGGAATAGCCGGAATTATTTTTTTTAGTTCTTGTAAGGTTTCAATGCCTGAAATGCCGGGCATGTTTTCGTCAAGAAAAACAATATCCAAAGCCTCTTCTTTGGCAATTTCAATGGCATCGTAGCCGCTGGTTGCTGTAATTACTTCATACCCTTTTTCTTTGAGAAAGAGAATGTGTATTTTTAGCATATCTATCTCATCATCAGCCCATAATATTTTAATTTTCTTCATTTCTTGTATCGTATAAGTTTTATTTTTTGGTATTGATAAGCACCAGAGCTTATTTACACTATCCATTTGTTCATATACTAATTTCGTACCATTTTTTTAAAAAGAACAACTTTAAAGTTTGGGCTCAATGGATTGTATTTTTTTTATTTATCAAATTGTTTTTCGCCTTCGCGTGTATCTGGGTTTTCTATTGGCTTGTCGTTTAGTTTGAAGCGCGTGTAAGTTATTGTGTCGTTCATTCGCAGGAACATTTTCTCGTAAAATGTTCGTATTGAGAGTTCTTCACTTTCTAACTGTTGGCTATACAAATCGTTGGTGCTGGCTTCGAGTTCCAAATTATTGTATTTTATTAGTTCGTTAGTGAAATAATATAATAGTTTGCTATCTGTTTTTAAATGAATTTGAGCATTAGGAATGCAAATTTCTTTGTACAATTCTAAAAAACGAGCAGAAGTAAGTCGTTTTCGCATTTTTTTGCGTTGTGGGTCGGGAAAAGTAATCCAAATTTCGGAAATTTCGCTTTTAGCAAACACTTTGTTAATAAATTCGATGACTCCACGATAAAAAGCGACATTGTTTAAGTTGGCTTCGAGGGCTTTTTTTGCACCAAACCAAATGCGTGCTCCTTTTATATCTACACCAATAAAATTTTTGTTGGGATATTTTTCAGCCAAACCCACTGTGTATTCGCCTTTTCCACAGCCCAATTCTAACACAATAGGATTGTTGTTTTTAAAAAAATCGGCGTTCCATTTGCCTTTCAAATGAAAATCGTCGTTAAGTAAGTTTATCGAAAAGCCTTCAAAAGTATGCTTAAACTCTTTCATTTCAGCAAAATGCTGTAATTTATTCTTGCCCATTGTTAGTTAAAGTTTAACGTTTTGTTTTTACGTTCCACAAGCGTATATACAGCGAGCAGACCACGGATTCTATTGGTTTTAAACAATTTGAGTATAAAAACACCTTGTTTGCAGTTCGCCCGACTGATTGCTATATGCTATGTTTAGCGTTATTTCAATTTGTCAATAAGTTTTTTAATATCTTCAAAATCAATTATTAGCTTTTCGATATCTAGTTTGCAAAGCAAACCTACTGCATCTTTTACTTTATGGTATTTGCCTTTTTTTGTTTCTTTTGTTATTTTTTGTAAAAAATCACTTGGGTTTGGTATTAATTCACTGTTCTTTTTTGGAATTTTTACTTTTATTTTTTTATCATTGTAATATTCCTCCAAAACGTCAGGTTGAGATAAAAACCAAGCCTCCATTTCTTGTACCATAAAAAAAACATATTCTTTTTTATCAAAAACACCTAATTCACTTAAATTTTCATTTTTGAGTTTTAGTATTTCGTTCTTTTCTAAATTATCTTTTCCATCTAAATCTATCATTGCGAGAGATATTTCATGATTGGAATTTTTAAATTTACGAATTGTCGATTCTTTATCATTTCCAAGTTTAATTTCGGGCATGTTACTATTTTTGAATTTTTTTTCGAGAAGAATTCTGAATCCTTTTCTCAAATCACCGTTTGTATCATCGGTGGTTCCTTCAATAAATAATACTTTTTTTACCATCTGTTGCCTCCTAAATCATTTTGTCTCCACATTTTCCCAACAACAAAATTATCATACCAGCCTTCAAATTGTAGGGAAGTAAAAGAATTAACAACCGTATTGTTTGAATCATTTTTTTCAAAAACTCTAACATTTTCTATATCAAAAGCATTTAGAATGTGCTCTGAATGAGTTGCTATGACTATTTGACTTGACTGCGAAGCGTACTTTATTGCGTCGGTAATTGTGCTAATCATATCTGGGTGCAAGCCAAGCTCAGGCTCATCAATGCAAATTAAATTTCCACGTTTTGAGTTGTAGCAAATGGCTAATAAACATAAAAACCTTAAAGTCCCATCTGAAATATGCGTAACGTGAACCGATTTATTTAAGTGCGATTCTTCCAGCATTAGTTCGATATTAACTCCAACATTGTTGAAATCAAAACCCGAATATTGAGGATTTATGTGGTTTAAAAGTTCCTTTATTTTATTAAAGCTACTTTTATCGTTTATTTTTATAGTATTTAAAATTTGTGGCAAATTGCTTCCATCGGGCAATAAACGTTTCTCTGAAGTAGGAAGCATTGGTTGGCGTATTTTGCTTTGTGGTGAAGTATCAAAATAGTCGTAGATTATCCAATCATCAATTGAGTTTTTAATAGTACTCAAAGCAAAATACCTATCTGGGTCTGATACTGAGCGCAATGCAGATTCTTGACTATCTAAATGGTAGTTTACTAATTTGGTTTTTAATTCACTTTCATCTGTTTTGCCTTCGAGTATTACACCTTTCCCATTCGAAAATTCTAAGTAAATAGAAGGTTTTCTATTAGGGTGTGGTAAGTAAATTAATTCATCAATAAAATAGTTGGCTGTATTATGAATGCGTTTAATTGTAATTTTATAAAAAACATTTTCGGTAAATTGAAATCCATAATTTTTCAATACCTGACAATCGAGTTCGTATTCAATACTAATTGAATCGGAATTATTTGCCAAGTTAAAATTAGAGATAGAATCGTAACCGCCCCAAATTTCGTAGATTAATCTCTTGAAACCTAAGCCAGAAACGCCTTCCTTCAAAAGTTTTATTGCTTTAAAAAAATTAGATTTTCCTGAACCATTTATTCCAACAAGTATAGTTTCTGTTTTATGAGGAAAAACCACATTACCTATAAAGCTGAAAAAATTAGTTATTTTTATTGATTTTATCATAAACTGATATATAAATCATTCTTATTATTACGATTTGCCTATTTCGTTTGGGTTCATAAACTGCTGCAATATTATTACAATTTTGGCAAATATCATAAATTTTGCAAAATTTTGATTATTGCCTTACGCCAACGTGTTTGTTTTTATTTGAATAACTTAATTTTTAGTCCTTTTCTTCTATTTCTGCTTTTTCAACTCGCAAACCTATTTCCATAATCATAGGTACTTTTTGCATTCGCATACCGTGCTTTATTTCAACAGTATATTGCCCTTTTTCGGGAAAACCGATGCTTTGCTTGTAAGGAACCGACAAATCCCAAATATCGCCCATGCCTTCGCCAAGCCATTCGCCTTTATCGTTGGCTAATAGACAATTGAGCGTATCGTATTGCACTTTGCTGCTAGGCGAAGTGGTTTTGATGAAAACCCATAAATTTTGCGACATGTAAAATTCAGTATTCCTTACATTTACTTTAAGGTTGTACGGTATTTTGGTGTCTTCTATGGCAAATTTGAATTGTGCTACGTGTTCTATGTCCCAGCTTCCTTTGGGAATCTCCACGTTGCTTTCGTAAATCTTGTTTCCATCGCACGACGTTAATAACCAAACACTTAAAAACAGTAGAAGCACTATTTTATGTTTTTTCATACCTTTTGTTTAAGTAATGAACCAAATTAATTCTATATTTGCTTAGCTACTTGCTTAAAAAATAAGCAAGTAGCTAAGTCTAAAAATAAAATAGCACAGATGCTTATCTATTGCCAAACCAAACACAGTAATCCATAACCGGTTGGTAGTTTTTCGATTTTTTATCGATAACTTCTAAATCGGATAATTGAAAATCAACAGGTTGTAAGTTCCAAACACCATTTATGATGATTCCATAGTGGGGGTTTATTTCTTTTAGTTGTTTCACGAAAATCTTGTCGTTGATATGAAACTCCGAGTTTTCTTGATACTCAAAGATTTCCATCTTTTCTGGCAACTTTAACGTATCGTTCAAATAATCGAACCAACGTTTGTAAGCGGCTTCATAATCGTCGGGTGATAAACCGTTGAGAACCTTCATTATACGCTCGCCTTCTTCTAAGTGAGCATAAGCATATTTGTCTTGAAGTTGCTGGAGGGTTTCCTTCACATCGTTGGGCGTGTCGCGCTCGCTTGCGGGTTCTATTTCTAGGCTGCCAATGTTGTAACTAGTCCAATCGTAGCCTTCACGTTCGCAATTTATGATGTACTTAGCTGGCATTTTTTTCAATGTAAAGCTATCAAATTCAATATGTACCAACGAGCTTCCGTCTTCAAACTCGCTTACTATATTTAAAATTCTACCTTGCCAACCGCTTATGGGTATATTTATGTCTTCGTCGAAAACATTTTCTTTTATTTTTACTGAATCGCCTATTTTCATGGTTATATTGTTATATTGTTAAATTGTTAAATTGTTAAATTGTTAAATTGTTATTTTTTTATCAATTTCATTCGTAATTCCGAAAGATTCATAATTCGTTTGCAAATGATTTATTGATATGTCGATATATTTAGGATTAGAAAACATGATACGCTTACGATTGTTCCAATTCATTAATTTTTGTGTAATATGGTTTTTATCAAAAGTTTTATCATTTGAAGCAATATAATCAACAGACGATAAGAGTTCTAACGCAAAATCGGAATAGTATCCGTTTAAGAAATTGGACGTTTTTTGTGCAATAGGATATAGCTCATTGTTCGTTTCTACCATATTTTTAACATATTCATACCCATCGGCAACAAGTGTAAGAGGTTCAAAAGGTTTTTTGTTCATATCGCTAAAGCCCATAATATAGCTACCATTAAGCGCATTTAAGACAAACCGCACTTTACCTGAATAAGGTCCGTAAAAGTTTGGTGCAAATTGAAGATTGAAATATTTTTTAGCACCAAAGCGTTGTAGGAAATAACATAACTTTTCACTCGAAAACTCTGAAACAAATTCACCGCTTTTAACCAATTCGTATAGCATATATAAAAGCAAAGCTCTTGCTTGAGTTAATTTTACCCGTTCGTTTTTCAAATATTCTGTTATTTGTGTTGTGGGTTCGTAGATAAAAACATCAATAAGTAAATCGCTCAACTTATCAACAATCATTTGCTTTACTTTTTGCCAATCCAAACCACCATTTCCGGCACCAAGCGGCGGAATAGCTATACTTGTAATGTTGTGTGTTTTAATAACCTGAATCAAATCGTTGAGCCCTTTTTCAATATATTCATATTCAGAGGGTTTTCGCCAATCGCCTTTGGTAGGAAAATTTATAATTACTTTCTCTGTATTCAAATTTTTATCAATAGTTACAAACATTTTTCCTATTTCCACTTTATTTTCATTGCAAGCAGCCGTATATGCCTTATAGTTGCCAATAAATGCTTTTTTAAATTGCAATGCAATACCTTTGCCCATAACACCTAGGGTATTTACTGTATTTACAAGTGCCTGAGCATTACTGTCTAATATATTGCCTGTTGTATATTGTATCATATTTTCTTTTTATCAAAAATAAGCGTTTTGATTTACTTTTACCTGTGCGGCAGGTATTCCCATTTCAATTAATTGTTTTTTTGTCAATTCATTAAAGCACCCATATTTACTAATGTATTCGGGTGGCAGGTCGTTTTTTAATAAAAATTCAGCTTGTTTTTTATGTTTTGTATCCATATTACCATCGCCGCCCCAATCTGGTGCTTTGATAGCTTTCCAATCTAAAATATCATTAATTTTGTCTATTTGAGTTTTATCATATAAAGAGCTAAAATTATCATTGGCATGGGCATCTGAAAAATAAAATAAAAAATCCGATTGCACAATTTTCTCTAATGAACAAACTAAATAGATGATTTCATTAGGTTGGGTTTGATTTTTTACAAAATTCCCACCTTTTTGTATTACGAACAACATTGGCATTTTAACATCAAAGTAGAACGGAATAAAATCGCCAAGCACAATGGTTGCGCAGTCTTTGTTGTTGTAGTTTCCGTTATTCACTTGTTTTTTTTTTGTATTTCTGTTATTAATCAAGCTACCGTCTCCAATATCTTTATATTCAGAGTTACGATTGGGTGAATTTTTGTGAGTAATGCCATATTGCAAAATATGAGGAATATTTTGAATATGAGTCATTCTATATAATTGTATTTTATTAAGTTCCATACGATGCTTTTTAATTAAAAAGGCAAACCGATACCAAAGGTTAATTGTGGGCGTTTGAAATAGGCTTTGCCTTGCCCCCATACCCAATTACTTTGCTCTATTCTAGGGTCAAAGAGTGGCACACCTATATCGAAGCGAACAATCAAAAAATCCATATCCATACGCAAGCCAAAGCCTGTGTTAAGTGCAAATTCTTTGTAAAATCTATTTACATTGAAGTACATACGTTTGTCGTTTTCCGAAACTTCTGCATCTTGTTGAATGTTTTGGTTGTCGAGCATCCATACGTTTCCGGCATCGGCAAAGATAGCTCCATCGAACATCCACCAAATATTAAAACGGTATTCGGCATTTGCTTCTATGAAAATGTCGCCGTAGCTTTCGTAGAAAATAATGTCGCCATTGGCATCAAATACCGCTTCGCGCGAGCCCGGACCTATTTCCCTTGGTGCCCAAGCTCTTATGCTATTGGCACCTCCTACATAAAACTGTTTTATTACCGGTGCTGTTTGCGAGTTTCCGTAAGGAATTATTGCACCTGCCGCAACTCTGTAAGCCCAGCTCATTTTGCCTTGCATGAAAAATGTTTGGTGAAAGTCCACATTACTTTTTATGTATTGCTTGTAATCTAGCCCAAAAATAGTATAAGCCGAATTGTCTTGGTCGAGCGTAGTAACTAACTGACTTTTAATTTCATCGAGAGTACTTGATGCGTACTCGGGGTCTTTTTGCAATATTTCGGCGTAGGGATTTATTATCGAAGCAAATATTTCGCTTCCTTTGGTTTTTTCGGCTTTAGCTAACTGATGACTTGCATACAGCAGGTTTCCAGCCCATTCGATGTCGAATTTAAAGAAATTGAAATTGATGCGCCTAGTTTGTCGTTTGTTGGTGTACAAATAGGTGTACGCCGAGCCTAATATAAAGTGGTCGAAAAAGCGGTCGAAGTTGTTGGTTTCCACCAAGTATGCTAGATACGAGGTGTCGAGTTGAGGTATCTTGGTGGCATAAAGGTCGGCAAGCTTTATGTTGTGCGTAACATAAGTAGATGATTTCCAGAAATAACCATAGTTTGCATTGATTACCGTGCGGGTATAATCGTAGCGGCGTTGATAATCTATCTTTGCGGCTAAGTTGGTTTTGGGCAAATATTTCTGATTGAAGCTAGTAAGCCTGAAAGGACTTAAAAACTTGGGAATAGTAATGCTAAGCTCGGCGCCATACTTCTCGTTGTTGAAAATTCTGTTGTCCTCTACCGGTATGCTGTTGATGCGCTCCAAAGCTGTGCTAAGCGTTAGATTGAGCGAAGTAGCACTTTTGAACAAGTTGCGATGCTCGTAATTAACACTAGCCTCTGTACGCCAGCCTCCCGAAATACTACCTTCGAGTTCGAGCTTGTACGATTGTGGTACCGTGGGAGTTAGTTGTATTTTGCAATTCAAAACCTTGTTTCCCTTGGCATTTACTTCTTCCGAAGGAATAAAATTCAAGTTTACCGTTTTAAAAACACCAAGCGACGACAAATACTGTCGGCTAGTTTTGGTGTGGTTTAGATTGAAAGTACTGTCTTCGTAGATTTTGAGCCCACGCACCAACACGCTAGGGTGAAAAAGCTTGCGTTGGCTTTTGTGATAAAATGTTATGTTGTTAAAATCATTTGCAGTTAAATTACTATAATAAGCCGACGAATCAAAAATGGCTATTTTGGGGTCGAAATCGGTAAACATTTTTATTTCGCCAATGTCGAACTTCTCGTGTTCTACTTTTATTATGTTGCCTTTTTCATCTTTTTTCAATTGTTGTTGCATTTTTATAGTTATGGCTACTTTCTTGTCGCCAAGTGTGGTATCGGCTTCATACACAAAGTATTCCTTTTGAAACAAAAAATAACCTTTGTCTTTCAAAATGTCGGTCATTTTCATGCGTTGCGATTGCATGGAGTCGGTATCGAAAAACAAACCTGCTTTCAAGGGCAAATCGCTTGTTTTGCTTTGAATAATGTTTGTTATGTCGCGGTTTTTTAGGTCGTAGGTAACTGATTCTATTACATAAGGTTTACCGGTTTCGATAATGTATTTTACATTTACCTTTTTGTCTTTGAACGTGGCAGTATCGGAAATGTTGAAAAAGTAAAACCCTCTATTAATCAAATATTTGCTAAATTCCTTATCGGTGGCAAGCGTCATGCTTTTGTCGAAAATAACAGGAGCTTCGCCAATATGTCTAATCCAACGGGTTACATAAAATTTTTCGCGCGGAGCCTTGCCTTTGAGTTCGCGTTTGTGGTTCATGGCATCTTCTTCCTTTTTGCGCTTTTCCTCTCTTTTGGCTTCTTTTACGGGGTCGATGGAATTGTAAAAAACATTCAAATAAAACGGATAATTAACTATCTTCTTATTGGGCTTTTGCTTTATGAACAAATCTAGCTCATCTATGTTTACTTGCTTGGGATTGTCGAGTAGAACTTCATAACTATTCAAAAGATATTCGCCTTCATTTACATATTTGGTCGAATTGCACGACAAAATAGTTACTAAAAGCAATAAAAGCATTGTTTTTAGTAATATAGCTGTTTGTAAATTGAATTTTTTGAGTAGCTTCTTCATTTCAAATTTATATTTAATAATAACAATATCACAAAAACAATGTAACGAAACATAATTTTCGCATTTTAATTTAACAAAACAAATATATAAAAATTTACTTATTTTTTCTCTTCTTTAAAAAAAAATAAAATAATGTAGCGTCTAGGGTTCTAAGGTTTTATTCTTTAATTGATCGATTGTTCTATTAATGTATCAGTTAAATAGGTAAGTAAGTCTCATTAATTAGGTTATACTTTAGCTTTGTGTTCTTTGTGATTCTAATTAGTGTTTGAAAGAAAACGCATCATTTTTTGAAAATTTAAAAAAAACAAAAACCGTTCGACCGACTTGTCGGTCTGTCGGTTACGCTGTTAGCAAATCATCGGACAGACCGGACAAGCCGATCGAACCGATTTTGCGTAGTTTTCTTTCAGACACTACATAATAAAACATCTGTGTATCTGTGGCGAAAAATAGTGCCACAGATACACAGATTAGTAATTGATTAATATAAACTAATTTCAATCTTTTACTTATTTCAAAATAAATAGCATTAAATTTAGTAAAGTGAAAATAATTAACAATTAACTAGTTATGTCTTATTCTAGCGTATTTAAAGGCTCTGAGAATTGAATAAAACTTTTCATCTGTTATCTTGTACGCAAATAAAGCAACTAAAACGTGTTTGTTGAACAGTTTCAACGTTGGTTACATCAATCAATAAATTATCAACCTACCAAAAAAAATAGTAGCAAAATAAATTTTGTGTGCAAGCTTTTTTGTTGTACTTTTGCTTCTGTATCCTATAAAATCAGAAAGAACTTACCTAGAGTTAGAATACAAAATTAGAAAAGGCAGTAATTTCAGATTTACAATCGATGACGCTAGAGTTAAGCCCGTCAAGGGTTAAAAACCCTTGACGGGCTGTTTTACAAATATTCTTAGCTTGGGCTACATTAGGTTTGTTATACCAATAGTAAAATGTTAGATAATGTTTAATTTTAATTATTAATTTATGAGTTTTAAAACCGTTTTTTTTACATTTAGTTTTTCACTATTCTTTTTTATCTATTCATATAGTCAGACTGATAGCCTGCGTGAAAGAATTAAGATAGTGGGCGTTCAGTTTGGGTTTAATTCTTTTACTGGCGAAACAGAGAACCTTGATAAGATTAGGGCAAATATTTCTTATTTCGATTCCCAAGCAAATAGTTTAGAAAGCCTTTTAAATACAGCTTATGCAGGGCTTAAATTTGAACTACGAAGCTCAAATAATCAATTTGCTTTGTCGCTAGGGCTTCACTATTCCTACATGTTGAGTTCTACTAAAGAAGGCTCGGCATCATCGTCAAGTTTTTTTTATTTTTTAATCAATGACGAAGGAACTACAACCGAATACCTTAGAGTAAATGAATTGAACCAAGCAATCAGCTATGTGAGTGTACCTATTGATTTTAAGTACTTTCCTAATTTTAGGTCGAGGTTTAGACCTTATATTAATATGGGTTTAGAGTATTCATTAAAATTGCAAAACAAACTTGATGTTAGTTTTTATGATTCGTCGATGGACTCGCGCAAAGAAGAACTTGCCAATCAATTAATTAATCCAAAGTCTTCGTGTTTATTAATAAATCCCGCAATTGGGATAGAACTTGGACGAGGTAGCAAACCTAGCTTAGGTTTTCAAATGAACTTGCCTATTTTTGTTGCCTCAAAAGAGGTTTCGTCGCTAATGACACCCAACTTGGGAGTTGGATTTCAATTAAATTTTATAATTCCTATCAAATAGTTTAAGAAATGAAAAAGAATAAGTTTTATTATCTATTGATTGTATTAGTACAACTAACATGGAGTTGCGAAAAACAACAAGAATACGATTTAAGAGAATCTGTTTATATCGAAGATGTTGAATACAAAGGCTTACCTCAATATTCGGAATGGGGATACAATACTTTTGGTGCTTATTACGATAGAGAGGTTTTTATTTCAAACAACGTGGAAGTGCCTGTAAAACTGTTTGTTAATAATGGTAAATCCTCTTTTATTTTTCATGGTCAGAAAGGTGCTAACGGAGGTAAAGATATGATTGTTACTTTCAATTTTGATAATTATCTACCAACCCAATATACTGATTTGTTAGTTTTGAACGATTCTATTTTAGATTTAAAAACACCCAATTGCAGTATAACGATTGAAATAGATGGAAAATCAGAACCTTGTCAAGTAATAAACGGCTATATCCATTTTAAACGTGTGCAAGATTTATTTGTAGATGGCGAACATAGGCAGGTAATCCTGTCTGGACGCTTTGAGTTTCAAGTATTAATGGATAATTATCCAATTGCAATCTCTGATGGTCGATTTGATGTAGGTATTGGCTACGCTAACTTTTTTGTCTTTTAAATTATAAAACAATAGAATTAAAACATTGATTGATAAGGCTAACCAATTGATACGATGACTCCAAGTCATCGTATCAATAACGCTTGGTGTGCATAACGTGCCCGTATAATGTAGAGACGCGCACGCGGCGCGTCTCTACGGGTGTAGGGTGGCTATATCAACCAACAAATTATCAATTATCAATTGTCAATTATCAATTATTTTTTATCTTTGTGTTTTATTATTTTGAAGTAATGGAAGAATGGAAGAAACAAAATTTGAATGGGACGAGGTTAAAAATGACCAAAATATTGAAAAACATGGAATTGATTTTAACGATGCTGTAGAGATATTCAAAACCCCATTGTTGGTAAAAGAAGACAACAGAGTGGATTATGGGGAAAAACGCTGGATTGCTATGGGTCTGTTAAAAGATTTTCAGGTCGTTGCTGTTTATACACTACGCAACGAAAAAATTCGTTTAATATCTGTACGACTTGCTAATAAAAAAGAAAAACAAGCATATTATGAAGCCATCAACTAATACAAATTGGGACAAACTCAAATCGATGTCGGATACCGATATTGATTATTCTGATATTCCTCAAAGTGAAGATAATTTTTGGAACAATGCCGATTTAATTTTACCCCACAAGAAGGTAGAATTAAGGCTACAAGTAGATGAGGATATTGCAAAATGGGTAAAAGAATTTGGCTCAAAATCAAATGAAGCCATTAACAATTTACTGCGCTCTTACCTTATCAGCACCAAACAATTAACGATGAATGTTTAATGTTAGCTAATTGATACAGGTGGCTTTGGAGTGTCATCGTATCAATAGAGCATTATCGGCTTAGCCCTTCAAGGGTTTAAAACCCTTGAAGGGCTGACACCAAGCGGTATTGATACGATGACTTTAAGTCATCGTATCAATTACCATTTATCGCTACTTTCGTATTTTTGGAAGTACAAACATTCAATTTGTAGGCTACTTTCGTGTTTTTGGAAGTACAGGACATTCGATTTGTAGGCTACTTACGTGTTTTTGCTGGGTACAAACATTCGATTTGTAGGCTACTTTCGTGTTTTTGCTGGGTACAAACATTCGATTTGTAGGCTACTTTCGTGTTTTTG